>NZ_CP101497.1:663419-995129 GCF_024362325.1 Microcella humidisoli | reverse complement strand
GGGCGACCGCGCGCGCGCCGACTCCCGAGTCGGAGACCTCGAGCTCGACGACCTCCGGGGTGAAGCGCAGCCGCACCTCGAGCGCCGCGCTCGCCCCGGCGTGCTTGAGGCTGTTTGTCACGGCTTCGCGCGCCACCCGGTAGAGCGTGGTGTCGACCAGGGGGCCGAGCGGCACCGGTTCGCCGACGATCGTGAGGGTCGCCGGGCGCCCGGTGCCGCGCACTTCGTCGACCAGGGCGGGCAGATGGGCGGTCGTGCGTGTGCTCGGCCCGTCGGCGGCCTCGGTATCGCCGTCGGCGGTCGACCGCAGGGTCGACACGAGCCGGTGCAGCTCGTCGACCGCCTGCCGGGCGGACTGCTCGATCGCGGCGAGCGATTCCGCGGCCGCCGCGGCCGCGTCCGGTCGGTCGCCGCCGAGGGCGCGGCGCGCGGCGCCGGCCTGGATTCCCATGACCGAGACGTGGTGGGCGACGACGTCGTGCAGCTCGCGACCGATGCGCACGCGGTCGAGGGCGACGGCCTGCTCGGCCGTGCGCTCGCGTTCGCGGGCGAGTTCCTCGGTGCGCGCCTGCAGCTGCGCGCGCTCGCGGGCTGCCGCCCATGCACGGTCGCCGAAGGCCCAGGCGCCCGCGAAGTACAGGATGTTCGTGATGACGGTGATGAGCCCGACGGCGACGCCGGGCGCGATGAGCCCGACCCCGGCGTCGTCGGGCGCGAGGGAGGTGTCGAAGGCGGCGCGCGTCAGCTCCCAGAACAGCCAGAGGAACATGCCGCCGACGATGAGGACGCGCGCAATGAACGCTCGCCGCCGCGACGTCGACCAGGCGCCGATCGAGTACATGCCCGCGAAGATCGCGATATTGCTGAACAGCACCTCGGGCACGGCGTTGTAGACGCCGATGATGTAGACCGCTGAGACGATGACGGTGACGGTGACCGGGTAGCGCCGCCGCCACACGAGCGGGCCCGAGATGCCGAGCACCATGAGCACGGCCTTCCACGGCTCGGTCGGCTCGTCGAAGAACTCGGCAACCGAGTAGAGGGTGACCGTCGCCGAGGCGCCGATCGCGATCACGAGCGCGACGATCGCGTCGGTGCGCAGGCCGGCGCGGCCGGGTGCGGGGCGCATCCAGTGCCCGTCGGCGTCGACGGGCAGCACGGCGGGGGCGGTCGCGGTCACTCCAGCACGCTAGCCGCCGGCGACCGCCGCGGCATCCGTCGCGCGACGGATTCGCTCAGGGGGGTGAGGTCAGCGTGCTGAGGTCAGGGCGGTGAGGTCAGGACGCCGGAGTGAGTTCGACGAGCGCGCCGTTGAGCTGCTCGTGGTCGACCGACCAGAGCGCGGCGCAGGCGGCCGCGAGGTCGTCGACGGCGCCGAGCTCGTCGAGCGCTCCGACCACGAAGGTCACGGCCGCCGTCGGCGTGCCCTTCGCCCGCCAGCCGCTCGCAAGCGCCTGCACCCACGTCTCGGCCGCCGATTTGAGGGTGACGTAGTTGGCCATGCCCCACTTCGGCTGGGCGACGGATGCGGAGCTCACGATCGCCAGACGCCCAGCGCTCGACGCGCCGAGGTCGTCGCGCAGCTCGCGGCTGGCGACCCGCAGGGTCGTGAGCACCCGGCGCTCGAGCCAGTCGAAGTCGTCGGGCGCCGAGCCGCCGCGCCAGCCGCCCACGAGGTGCAGCAGGCCGTCGATGCTCGAGCGGCGGTCGCGCAGCTCGGCCGCCCACGCGGCGACGGCCACCGGGTCGGCGAGGTCGACGACCGCGGTCTCGGCCGCATCCACGTCGGCCAGCGACTCGGCTCGCGAGCCGACCGCCACGACGTGCGCGCCTGCCGCGGTGAGGGCGGCGCACACGGCCCGGCCGCCGATGCCGCCCGCTCCGGCGACGACGACCGTGCGGTCGGCGAGGGTGCGGTCGGCGAGCGGGGCGGTCACGCGGTGCGGCCGATGATGCCCGCCGTCGACTCGATGACCTGCGCCATCTTCTTGTGCAGGGCCTCGTAGAACATCGAGAGCGGGAACTCGTCGTCGAGCACGAGATCGGTGTAGCCCTTGAGCGGGCCGGCGAGCACCTCGTCGCTCAGGCCGCGCGCCCAGACCGAGGCCGGGTGCGGGGTGAGCGTGCTCGAGACGAGCTCGTACGCCTTGAGCCAGTGCACCGCCTTGGGCCGGTCGATCGAGGCCCAGTACAGGTCGTTGATGGCGTCCGAGAGCGCCACGACGACGTCGGGAACGGCGTCCCAGTCGATCGTGAGCTGGGTGTCGGTCCAGTGCAGCACGCCCTTCTGGTGCATCCACGCGAAGAGCAGCTGGCCGCCGACGCCGTCGTAGTTGCGCACGCGCGTGCCGGTGATCGCGAAGCGGAAGATGCGGTCGAAGATGACGGCGTACTGCACGAGGCGCGCGTGCTGGCGCGTCACCTCGTCGGTGCCCTCGGCACGCCACAGCGCGACGGCCTCGCGGAAGGCCGTGAGGTCGCAGCGCAGCTCTTCGAGCGTGTAGAGGAAGAACGGCATGCGCTGCTTGATCATGAACGGGTCGAACGGCAGGTCGCCGCGCATGTGCGCCCGGTCGTGGATCATGTCCCACATCACGAAGGTGCGCTCGGCGAGCGCCTGGTCGTCGAGCAGCGCGAGCGCGTCGTCGGGCAGGTCGAGCTTCGTGATCTCGGCGGCGGCACGCACGACGCGGCGGTAGCGCGCGGCCTCGCGGTCGGCGAAGATCGCGCCCCACGTGAAGACGGGCAGCTGGGCCGGCGTGCCCTCGGGAGCCCCCGCCGGCACGCGCGGCGTGACGGCGACCGATTCGGGGAACAGCACGGCCGAGTTGGTGTCGTAGCCGGGCGTGAAGTCGGCGAATCGCAGCCCGAGGTACAGGGCGTTGCCGTAGGCGCTCGCCTCGAGCTCGGCGATGAAGTCGGGCCAGATGACGTCGAAGACGACGGCCTCGACGAGGCGGTCGGCCGAACCGTTCTGGGTGTACATCGGGAACACGACGAGGTGAGCGACACCGTCGCGGCGCTCATCGGCCGGGCGGAACGCGTCGAGCGCGTCGAAGAAGTCGGGCACGGCGAAGCCGCCGTCGGCCCAGCGCTCGAAGTCGACGGCGCAGGCCTCGAGGTAGGCGGTGTCGTACGGGATCAGCGGGGCGAAGTGGCGCAGCGCCGCGACGATCTCGGCGACGTGCTGCGCGGCCTCGGCGTGGTGATCCGACTCGGGGATGCTGCCGTCGTGCACCTGCAGCGGGCGCAGGGCCTCGGCGGCGTGCTTGAGGCGCGACCAGGCAAGGTCGGCGACGATCTGCGCGCTCGTGAGCGCAGCATCCGCACCCCGCACGCCGAGGGCGTCTTCGACGACCTCGGGCTCTCCGATGATGCTGCTGCTGCGCGTAGCGGTGGTGTCGGTCATGGGGTTCCCTCCTTCGTCGAGCTCGTGCGGGCGCGTTCCCTCTCGAGCCTAGGCACGGGATCGCCGCACGTGGTTGTGATCGACGCACGAAACGTGCGCAGACGCCCGGAATCGCGCGTGCAATCGGTGTGGCGGGGGCGCGGGGGCGCAGGATGCTCGCCTGAGAATGCGCGCGACGACGCGTGTTAGCGTGACCGAGCGGGAGCCGGGCACTGCTCGCCCCGCATCGACGACGGTGCGCACGCGAGGAGACGCGGGATGGGGACGTGGCCGATCGTCGCGCGCGCCGCGATGCTCGACGAGCTCGTTGACGGCCTCACGCGCACGCCGCCACGCTCGCAGCTGCTGCGCGGTCCGAGCGGTGTCGGCAAGACCACGCTCGCCGCGGGTGTTGCGGCGGCGCTCGCCGCGCGAGGCCGCACGATCGTGCCCGTCGTGGCTCTCGACGAACTGCGCGACGTGCCGCTCGGTGCGCTCGCGCCGTTGCTCGCCTCGTCGAGCATCGGCGAGCACGACGATGTCGCCGCGCGGCTGAGCGAGCTCGTGGCGCTCGTCGGGCGGCACGCCGACTCGTACCTGCTCGTCGTCGACGACGCCCCGCTGCTCGACCCGGCCTCGGCCGCCGCGCTCTACCAGCTCGTGCGCGTGTTCGCCGTGCCCACGCTGCTGACGGCGCGCGACGAGCACCCGCTCACGGGCGCTGTCGCGCGCCTGCTGCACGAAGACCTGCTCACGGTGACCGAGCTGGCGGGCCTGTCGCTCGACGAGACGCGCACGGTGCTGCGGCGACACCTCGGGGCCGATCCCCGACCGGAGTCGCTGCAGCGCCTGCACGGTGCCACCGCGGGCAACCCTCTCTTCTTGCGCGAGCTCACGCTCGCCGCCCAGCGCGGCGATCGCGTGCGGCCCGGCCCCTATGGCATCGAGATCGACCCCGTGCGACTGCCCGACCACGTGCTCGAGACCGTGGCCGGTCGCCTCGCCGATCTGCGCCCCGCCGAGCGCCGGCTCGCCGAGCTCATCGCGGTGGCGCAGCCGTGGCCGCCCGCGGCGACCCTGCCCGACGAGCGCGCGATCGTGAGCGACCTGCTCGACGCCGGCGTGCTCATGCCCGCCGAGCCCGTCGACGCCGGGTATCTGCACCTTGCGCATCCCGTCTACGCCGAGGCCCTGCTCGCGGGGCTGCGCGCCGACGACCGCGCCGAGCGCCGCCGCGCCGCCGCCGAGCGGCTGCTCGC
This sequence comes from Microcella humidisoli, assembly GCF_024362325.1. NCBI lineage: Bacteria > Bacillati > Actinomycetota > Actinomycetes > Micrococcales > Microbacteriaceae > Microcella > Microcella humidisoli. Next base: position 990,482 of record NZ_CP101497.1, on the reverse strand, counting down.
GCTCGACGATGAGCCGCTTCGGTTCACCGCGCTGTGCCTGCTCAGCGACGGCGGCGGCGACCTCACCCCCGCCGAACTCGTCTGGGCGGCCGAGTTCGCGCACCGCGCGGGCGACCACGAGCGCGCCGCGCAGGCCGCCGAGCGCGCACTCGGCCTCGCGCCGGATGCTCCCGCCGCGCTCGTGCGCGCGAGCGCCCTGAGCGCGCTCGGGGGCGACGCGGCCGAGGTGGATGCCGCGTTCACGCTGGCCGCCGACCTCGCGCCCGATGCGGAGGCGCGCGCCCGCGTCGAGGTGCGCTGGGGCCAGCACACCGCGCTGCGCGCGCACGACCCCGCGCGCGCGGTGCAGCGAGCTCTCGCCCTGCTGCCCGAGCTCGGCGACGCGAGCGCGCTGCTGACTCCCGACCTCGCCAAGTGGCGCCTCATGGCGGGCGACGCGAGCGCGCTCGACGAGCCCCTGGTGGCGCAGGCCGAGGCCGACTCGGCGGCGGCGCTCAACGCGGCGATCGGCATGGCCATGATGGCGACGATGGCCGGACGGGTCGACGAGGCGCGGCAGGCGGTCGACGCCGGCCGGCCGCTCGCCGATCGCTTCGCCGCCGTGCAACCGTTCGCGGGCGGACTGCTCGACCTCTCTGCCTTCCTCGTGCTCGTCGCGGAGGGGCGCATCGCCGAGGCGCGTGAGCACGCCGAGCAGCGCCGACTGCAGCCCTTCGCCGACTCGGCCGGAGTGTGGTCGTACGCCCTCGCCCTCGTGCACCTGCACGCGGGGCGGCTGCGCGACGCCCTGCCGCTCGCCCTGCTCGCGATCGAGCAGCTGCGCTGGCGCGACTTCACGGGCCTCGTCGGGGCGGCGACGGCGCTCGGAGCGACCGTGCACGCCCAGCTCGGCGAGGCCGAGCCGGCGCGCGCTCTGCTCGACGCGCTGCAGCCGGCACACCGCGACGACGTGAAGGTCGTGCTGCAGGCGGCCGAGGCCGAAGCCTGGCTCGCGGTCGTCGCCGACGAGCCCGATCGGGCGGCGGGGATGCTCGTTCCCGCGATCGCGCGCGGCGTCGAGTTGGGTCACCTGCTGCTCGTCGCCCTCACGGCCTCGGTGGCCGTGCGGCTCGGGGCGGCGGCCGAGGTGCGCGGGCCGCTCGCGGCGGCGGCCTCGGCATCCGGATCGCCGCTCGTGACGGCGGTGGCGGCGCTCGCCGCCGCGGCGGCCGACCGCGACGCGACCGCGATCGTGGAGCTCGCGCCCGACCTCGAGCGGGCCGGTCTCGTCGCGACGGCGCAGGCGATGCTCGAGCGCGCGGCCGAGTGGGCGGGGGACGACCGCATGCTCGAGCGCCGGGCCCGCGTGCGGGCGGCCGAGCTCGGGCTCACGATCGTGCCGGTGCGGACGGCCCGCTCGGCCCGTTCCGAGACGGGGCTGACCGAGCGCGAGTGGGTCATCGCGCAGGCGGCTGCGCGCCGCGAACGCAGTCGCGAGATCGCCGACCGCCTCGGGGTCTCGGTGCGCACCGTCGACAACCACCTGGCGAGCGTCTATCGCAAGCTCGGCATCAGCGGTCGATCTGAGCTCGAGAGCGAGCTGCGCGGGCGACTCTGACGGGTGTCGTCGTCGCCCGCGCCCCCGGGTCGGAAGAGCGCTTGTCGCTGGTGGGGAGCGGGCGCTACTGCGTGATCGGCGTGATCGTGTACTGCACCTGGCCCGTGCCGTCGGCGTTCGCGGCGACGACGACGTTCACCGTCCACGTGCTGTTCTCAAAGGTTCGCGACGAGGCGTCATCGCTCACCTGGAACTCCGCGACCTGCGTGAATCCCGCGTCGAGCAGGTCGGTGTACGCGGCCTCTCCGGCGGCGACGCTCGGGGTCTCGATCGCGGCGGTGTAGATGTCCGCCGTGGCGGCGGAGAACTGCACGGTGCCGCCGACCGTCGGCACGTCGGCGGGCCAGCTGTCGGGCAGGCTCGCGCCCGTGCCGTCGACGTCGACGTCGACCCCGGTCTGGTCTTCGATGATCTGCTCGACGCCGCCCTCGACGAGGCCCTCGGTGAGCTGGTCGAGCGGATTGGCGAAGCAGCCGCTGAGCGTGAGGGCGAGACCGAGGCTCAGGGCGGTGATGGCGGGAACGGTGCGACGCATAGTGGACTCCAGTCGTTCGGAATGCTGTGTGCGTCCAGTGTGCTCCTCTTGCGCGCGCGATTCCATGAGTAGTCCCTACTTGCGAGACACTGTCCCTATGGCTGGTGTGCTCATCGGATTCGCGATCATCGGAGCGGTGATCGCCGTGGGCTACCTCGTCGGCCGCCTGGGCATCCTGGGCCCGCACGCGGAGTTCGTGCTCGGGCGCTTCGCGTTCTTCGTGCTCTCGCCCGCCCTGCTCTTCACCGTGCTCGCCGAGGCCGATGCGCGGCAGCTGTTCTCGGCGCTGCTGCCCGTCTCGGCGATCGCCGCCCTCACCTGCATGGCCGTGTTCGCTCTCGTCGCCCGGCTCGTGTGGCGACGGGCCGTGCCCGAGACGACGATCGGCTCGCTCGCCTCGGGCTACGCCAACGCGAACAACATCGGGCTGCCGATCGCCGCCTACGTGCTCGGCGATCCGGCCTTCGCCGCGCCAATCATCCTGCTGCAGCTCGTCATCCTCACGCCCATCGCGCTCACGATCCTCGACGTCACGACGAGCGGCACCCTCTCGGTCGGGCGCGTGCTGAGCCAGCCCATCCGCAACCCGCTCATCATCGGTTCGGCGCTCGGCCTGCTGCTCTCGGTGACCGGGGTCGAGCTGCCCGAGGCGGTCATGGAGCCCTTCCACCTCATCGGGGCCGCCGCGGTGCCGACCGTGCTGCTGCTCTTCGGCATGTCGCTGCACGGCCGGCGCATCCTCGAACCCGGATCGGGGCGCCGCGACATCCTGCTCGCGGTGAGCCTCAAGATCGTCGCGATGCCCACCATCGCGTGGGCGATCGGCGCGTTCGTCATCGGGCTCGATGGCCTGCCGCTGTTCGCGGTCGTCGTGCTCGCGGCGCTGCCGACCGCGCAGAACGTCTTCAACTACGCGGTGCGGTTCGAGCGCGCGGTGCCCGTGGCGCGGGATGCTGTGCTCATCACCACCGTGCTCTCGGTACCGGCGCTCATCGTGATCGCCGCGCTGCTCGCGCCGCGCTAGGGCTGCGGGGGCGTCGGCGCCTCGTCCTCGGCCCGGCGTCGGCGAACGAGCCGCACGACGCGCCACGCGATGAAGGCGACCACGACGATGATCGCGATCACGAGCACCGCCCGGCTGTACCGCGAGGCGATGTCTTCGACGACCACCCAGTTCTCCCCGAGCACGAAGCCCAGCACCACGAAGAGCGTGTTCCAGATGCCGCTGCCGATCGCCGTGAGCAGCAGGAACAGCCACAGCCGCATGCGATCGATACCCGCGGGGATCGAGATCAGGCTGCGCACGATAGGGATGAAGCGTCCGATGAGCACGGCCACGGGGCCGAAGCGATGGAACCACCCCATCGTCTTCGTCACGTCGGCACCGCTCATGAACGGGATGCGGTTCGCGAGGTGCACGAGACGCTCTTCGCCGATCGCGCGGCCGAGGTAGTAGAGCACGACGGCGCCCACCAGCGAGCCGATCGTCGTCGCGATGATGACGCTCACGAGGTCGAACGAGCCACGGCTCGCGGTGAAGCCCGCGAGTGGCAGGATCAGCTCGCTGGGGATCGGCGGGAAGAGGCTCTCGATCGCGACCAGCAGCGCGGCCCCGAACACGCCGAGAGTCTCCATGACGCTGATGGCCCACTGGTCGATGCTCACGGGTGTCGACCTTACCGGCCGTGGCCGAGCGGGGCGCGTCTAGAAGATCATCGGGCGATCGTCGTCGTCGTCATCGCCGACGAGATCGACCAGCACGGGCACGTGATCGCTGGGGGCGTCGCCCTTGCGCTGCTCGCGCTCGATGCGCGCATCCGCCACCCGGTCGGCGAGGCCCGGCGAGCCGAGGATGAAGTCGATGCGCATGCCCTCGTCGCGCGGGAACCGCAGTTGCTTGTAGTCCCAGAAGGTGTAGCCGGTCGGCACGAGCGGCCGCACGACGTCGGTCAGTCCCGCCTGCTCGAGGGTCGCGAAGGCCTCGCGCTCGGCGGGCGAGATGTGGGTCGACAGTCCGGGCACGAAACTCGGATCGCCCATGTCGGCGTCGGTCGGGGCCACATTGAAGTCGCCCATGAGCGCGAGCGCGCCGCCCGGGTTCGCACCGAGCCACCGCGCGCTGTCGTCGGCGAGCGCGCGCAGGAAGCGCAGCTTGTAGTCCATGTGCGGGTCGTCGAGCCCGCGGCCGTTCGGCACGTAGAGGCTCCACAGCCGCACGTCGTCGACCGTCGCGCCGATCGCGCGGGCCTCGAGCGGAGCATCCTGACCCGAATCAGGATCGTGGCCCTTCGCGAAACCGGGCTGGCCGCTGAAGCCGATCTCGATGTCGGTCATCGGCAGGCGGCTCGCGATCGCGACGCCGTTCCACTGGTTGAGGCCGTGCAGCACGACCTCGTAGCCCGCGGCCTCAAAGGGCTCGAGGGGAAACTGCGCGGGCGTGCACTTGATCTCCTGCATCGCGAGCACATCGACATCGGCGTTCACGAGCCAGTCGACGACGCGGCCGTGGCGGGTACGGATGGAGTTGACGTTCCAGGTGGCGATGCGCATGGGCCCAGCCTACGAACTACAGTGAACGGTGTGACCGAGGCCCGCGATCAGCTCATCCAGTACATCCGTGATGAGGCCGTGTTCCACGGCGAGTTCACGCTCACGAGCGGTGCGACCGCGTCGTACTACATCGACCTGCGCACGGTGAGCCTCGACCACCGGGTGGCGCCGCTCATCGGGCAGGTCATGACCGACCTGATCGCCGACATCCCCGACATCGCCGCCGTCGGCGGGCTCACCATGGGCGCCGACCCGGTCGCCTCGGCTGTGCTGCACCAGGCCGCCGCTCGCGGGCTCGCCTACGACGCCTTCGTCGTGCGCAAGGCCCCGAAAGATCACGGCCGGGGCAAGCAGGTCGAGGGCCCCGCCGTCGCGGGCAAGCGCGTCATCGTGCTTGAAGACACGTCGACGACGGGCGGTTCACCGCTCACGGCGGCCCGCGCCCTCGAAGCCGCCGGAGCGACCGTCGTGGCCGTTGCCGTCGTCGTCGATCGAGCGACGGATGCGCGGCGCGTGATCGAGGAGGCGGGCTACGAGTACCGTGCCGCGATCGGCCTGACCGACCTGGGGCTCGCATGACCGACGAGCGCGACCGCGACGACGAGACGGGCGCCTTCGACGCCGACGAGTGGTTCCGCATGCAGTTCGGGGGCGGGGCGGAGGAGAAACCCGCGCCCGAGCCCGTGGTGCCGCCGGTGGCGCCGCCGCCCGTGTTGCCGCCGGTCGCGCCGCCGCCCGCGGCCCCGCCCGTGGCCCCGCCAGTCGCGCCACCCGTCGTTCCGTCGGCTTTCCCTCCCCCGCCGCAGAACCCGCCGCCGCAGGCCCCGGCACCGCTCCCCCCGAGCCCGCTGACCCCACCGCCGCTGACCCCGCCGCAGTTCACGCCGGACCCGCTGACCCCGCCGCCGCTCGTCGAGCCCGCCGCGTTCCCGCCGCCGACCGCCATGCAGCCCTCGTTCCCCGACCCGGGCGCGACGCAGCCCATCGTCGAGCCCGAGCCGACCCAGCCCGCCGAAATCGTGCCGCCCGTCGGCGATGCCGCGACCGAGCTGCTGCGTGAGCCCGAGCAGGGCGGCGCTCTCGACGAACTGTTCGGGGTCGAGAGCTTCCAGGAGTACGACGAGGCCCTGATCCCCGCGGCGCCGCGCGCGACGCGTCGCGCCGACGGCGAGGCAACGGCGGATGCGCCGCGCGCGCCGCTCGGCCGCACCCAGAAGATTCTGCTGTGGGTCGCGGGGTCTCTCGTGGCGGTGCTCGCCCTCGTGGCGATCTTCGCGCTCGGTACGCGCATCCCGCTGCTGCTGGGCCCTGCCCCCGGTGCCCTGCCCTCGCCGACACCGAGCCCGACCCCCGTCGAGACCGACATCGCCGCGCCCGTCGGACCTGTCGCGCCGGGAGAGTACCGCTGGGACGAGCTGCTGGGCGGCGAGTGCCTCGAGCCCTACGTCGACGCCTGGCAGGAGACGTACACGGTCGTCGACTGCACCGTGCCGCATACGGCGCAGCTGGTGGTGCGTGCGGCGTTCCCGATCGCAGAGGGCGCCGTCGACCAGGGGCCGTTCCCGGGGGAGGAGGCCCTCGCGGCCCAGATCCCCATCCTGTGCAGCGCCGAGGGCGTGCTCGACCTCGCGATCGCGGGCAACGTGACCGACCTGCAGGTGCAAGGCGCGTTCCCCGTCACGGCCGAGCAGTGGGATGCGGGCGAGCGCGACTACTTCTGCTTCGCGAGCCGCGCCTCGGGCGAGCTGCTCGGGCGCTCGATCGCGGGCCCCGGCATCGCGGGCTGACCCGGGGGCTGACGCCCGCGGGCTACAGCTCGGTCTCGATCGGCCGCGGGTCGACGAGCTCGTGCACGCCCTGCAGAATCTCGTCGGGGCGGAACGGGTAGCGCGCGATCTCGGCGTCGTCGCTGATGCCCGTGAGCACGAGCACGGTGTGCAGGCCGGCCTCGATGCCCGCGACGATGTCGGTGTCCATGCGGTCGCCGATCATGGCGGTGTTCTCGCTGTGGGCGCCGATGCGGTTCATCGCCGAACGGAACATCATGGGGTTCGGCTTGCCGACGACGTAGGGGTCTTTGCCCGTGGCCTTGGTGATGAGCGCCGAGATCGCGCCCGTCGCGGGCATCGGTCCGTCGGCGCTCGGACCGGTCGCGTCGGGGTTGGTGGCGATGAAGCGCGCACCCTGGCCGATGAGGCGGATCGCCTTCGTGATGGCGTCGAAGGAATAGTTGCGCGTCTCGCCGACGACGACGTAGTCGGGGTCGGTCTCGGTCATGATGAAGCCGGCCTCGTGCAGCGCCGTCGTGAGGCCCGCCTCGCCGATGACGTAGGCGCGGCCGCCCGGAATCTGGCTCGCGCAGAAGTCGGCGGTCGCCAGGGCGCTCGTCCAGATCGACTCCTCGGGCACGTCGAGCCCGCTCGCCCGCAGCCGCGCCGCGAGATCGCGCGGCGTGAAGATCGAGTTGTTCGTGAGCACGAGAAACGGCGTTCCCGTGTCGCGCCACTGCGCGATGAGCTCGACGGCGCCCGGCAGGGGAGTGTTCTCGTGCACGAGCACGCCGTCCATATCGGTCAGCCAGCACTCGATCTCGCGGCGGTCGCTCATGCGCGTCAGCCTACTGGCAGCGCTTAGATATGATCATTGCTGTGGATGCTGCGCACACCGTCAGCACGCAGCGCGCGATCGATCTCGTCGCGATGGCGCACGACGCGAGCCATTACCTGTTGCGCCCGCACACGGTCGCGACCCCCGCCACGATCGAGCAGGTCGCCGCGGTGCTCGCCGAGGCGAGCCGCACGGGAAGCCCGCTGACGTTCCGCTCGGGCGGCACGAGCCTCTCGGGCCAGGCCGTCACCGACCAGTTGCTCGTCGACACGCGCGCGGAGTTCCGCGGCATCGAGGTGCTCGACGGCGGTGAGCGCGTGCGCGTGCAGCCCGGCGCGACCGTGCGCCAGGTCAACGCCCGACTCGCGCGGCACGGCCGCCGTCTCGGCCCCGACCCGGCGAGCGAGATCGCCTGCACGATCGGCGGCGTCATCGCCAACAACTCGAGCGGCATGGCGTGCGGAACCGAGCAGAACACCTACCAAACGCTTGAGTCGATGACCCTCGTGCTCGCGAGCGGCGCCGTGATCGATTCCGCTGCCGCCGATGCGGACGAGCAGCTACGGGCCGCCGCCCCCGAGCTCTGGGCCGGGCTATCGGCCCTGCGGGCGCGGGTGCTCGCCGACGAGCAGTCGGTGGCGAGCATCCGTCGCCTGTTCGCGATGAAGAACACGATGGGCTACGGCCTCAACAGCCTGCTCGACCACGAGCGGCCCATCGACCTGCTCGTGCGCCTCATGGTCGGTAGCGAGGGCACGCTCGGCTGGGTGGGCGAGGCGGTGTTCCGCACGGTGCCGGTCGCGCCGCTCGTCGCGACGGGGCTGCTCGTCTTCCCGACCCTGGCGGCCGCGACCGCCGCGCTGCCCGCCCTCGTCGCCGTGGGTCTCGCGACGATCGAGCTCATGGACGCCACGTCGCTGCGCGTCGCGCAGACCCTCTCGGACGCGCCCGCGGCGATCACGCGGCTCGAAATCGACCGGCATGCGGCGCTGCTCATCGAGGTGCACGCGGCCACGGATGCGGAGCTCACGAGCGGCCTCGCCCGCGCCGAGGCGGCCGTCGCCGGACTGCCGCTCGCCGCCGAGTTCGCGTTCTCGCGCGAGCCCGCCGAGCGGGCTGCGCTGTGGCACGTGCGCAAGGGCCTGTACCCCGCCGTGGCCGGAGCGCGCCCGAGCGGCACCACGGCGCTGCTCGAAGACGTCGCCGTGCCGGTCGCGAACCTGCTGCCCACGTGCGAGGCGCTCGAGGCGATGTTCGCTCGGCACGGCTACGAGAGCGCCGTGATCTTCGGGCACGCGAAGGACGGCAACATCCACTTCCTGCTCACCGAGCGCTTCGACTCGCCCGAGGGCGTCGCGCGCTACGCCGCCGTGACGGAGGAGATCGTCGAGCTCGTGCTCGCACAGGGGGGCACGCTCAAGGCCGAGCACGGCACGGGCCGCATCATGGCGCCGTTCGTCGAGCGGCAGTACGGGCCCGAGCTCATGGCGGTCATGCGCGAGCTCAAGCGGCTGTGCGACCCGGCGGGCGTGCTCAACCCGGGCGTCATCATCACCGATGACCCGCAGGCGCACCTCAAGCACCTCAAGACCACGCCGACCGTCGAGGTCGAGGTCGACCGCTGCGTCGAGTGCGGCTACTGCGAGCCGACCTGCCCGAGCCGCTCGCTCACCCTGACGCCGCGGCAACGCATCGTCGTGCGGCGTGAGCTCGCGGCGGCCGAGGCGCGCGGCGACGCCGCGCTCGTCGAGGCGCTGCGCGTGGACGAGCCCTACGAGAGCGTGCAGACGTGCGCCGTCGACGGGCTGTGCGGCATCGCCTGCCCGGTCTCGATCAACACGGGTGACCTCGTGCGACGCCTGCGCGCGGAGTCCCGTGCGCCCGGCCGCGGCGTGTGGAACGCCGCCGCCGAGCGCTGGGACGCCACGACTCGCACGGCCTCCGTCGCCCTGACGGTGGCGGATGCGTTGCCGACCCCGCTCGTGCGCGCGGCGAGCTCGGCCGCCCGCGCGGTGCTCGGCACCGACGTCGTGCCGCGCTACGAGGCCGGCCTGCCGCGCGGCGGCGCGCGCCGCTCGCGGGTGCTCGAGGCCTCGCCCGTCGTGCGCTTCGCATCGCCCGTGTCGGCGACGCAGTACTCCGCGGTCTACCTGCCGGCCTGTGTCGGCACGATGTTCGGTCCCGAGGGCGGTGGTGTGGGTGGCGATGCTGGCGCCGGAGGAGCGACAGCCGCGTTGCTCGCCCTGTGCGAGCGCGCGGGCGTGACCCTCCTCGTGCCCGAGGGCATCGACGGGATGTGCTGCGGCACCCCGTGGAAGTCGAAGGGCCACGCCGCCGGCCACGCGTCGATGCGTGACCGGGTGCGCGGCGCGGTCGAGGCGCTCGGCCCCGCGGCGGCCGGGCTGCCGATCATCAGCGACGCGGCCTCGTGCACGGAGGGCTTCGCGGGGCTGCTGGCGGCAGAGTCGGCGTCGTCTCGCGTGATCGACGCCGTGACCTTCGCCGCCGAGACCCTGCTGCCCCGGCTGGAGGTGCTGCGGCGGCAGGGGCGGGTGGCCGTGCATCCGACGTGCTCGACGCAGGAGCTCGGTGCGACCGACGCGCTCGTCGCGATCGCGCGTGCCGTCGCCGACGAGGCGGTCGTGCCCGAGGCCTGGGGATGCTGCGCCTTCGCGGGCGACCGCGGCATGCTGCATCCCGAGCTCACGGCGGCAGCCACGGCCGACGAGGTCGCCGACCTTGCCCGGCTGAGCGTCGAGGGCGGAGACTTCGACCACGCCGTGAGTGCCAACCGCACGTGCGAGCTCGGCATGACCCGCGCCACGGGCCTGCCGTACGTGCACGTGCTCGAACTGCTCGAGCGCGCCACGCGGCCCTAGTCGCGGGAGCGGTGACTCGCGCGGGCCAAGCGGTCGCGTACGGCCACCGCCACGCCCGGCCCAGCGGGCTGCCACGCCACGACCCGAGCGATGCCCGCCTCGTCGGCCGCGCGCAGGGCGGCGTAGAGCTCGTGGGCGTAGTCGTCCACTGTCTCGGGATCGGCCAACCGCACGACGCCGGCCGGAGTGGCGTGCTCGCGCAGCGCGATGAAGCCGTCGCCGGGCTGCGGCGGGGCGTCGAGCAGCACGATCGCGGTGGGCGCGTAATGCGAGGGCAGCGACCCGCTGACGCGCACGCCGGGCGAGTGCTCGCCGAGGGTCAGTCCCGTCGTCGTGGCGACTTGCTCGGCCGAGATCGCGCCCGGCCTCAGCACGACGGGCGCCGCACCGGTGCAGTCGACGATCGTCGATTCGATGCCGACCTGCGAGCGCTCGCCGTCGAGCACGAGATCGCCGGGGAGGAAGGCGTCGGCGAGCTCTGCGTGCACGGCGGCAGCCGTGGTCGGCGAGACGCGGCCGAAGCGATTGGCGCTCGGGGCGGCGACGCCACGGCCTCCGAGGCCCTCGAACGCGCGCAGCAGCTGCACCGCGGTCGGATGGCTCGGAACACGCACGCCCACGGTCTCCTGGCCTCCCGTCACCGCGAGCGGCACGGCCGCCGATCGACGCAGGATGAGGGTCAGCGGGCCGGGCCAGAACGCGTCGGCGAGCTGCCGTGCATAGTCGGGCACGTTCTCGGCGAGCTCGGTCAGCAGGTTCGCGCTGCTGACGTGCACGATCAGCGGGTGGTCGGCGGGTCGCCCCTTGGCGGCGAAGATGCGCGCGACGGCGTCGGCGTTCATGGCGTCGGCACCCAGGCCGAACACCGTCTCGGTCGGAAAGGCCACCAGGTGCCCCTCCCGGAGTGCGCGGGCGGCGCGCAGCACGGGTTCGCTCGTCATCGCATCGATTATCCCGTTCCCGCCTCGGGATCCACCGCCGTCAGCCCGCGGTGCTCGGGCGGGGAACCACCGTGATGGGCAGGTCGAGGCGGGCGCTCACGATGCGCACGGCATCCGGGCTCTCATCGATGCTGATGCTGCGCCTGCCGAGCGCGCGGGCGGCGGCGGCGGTCGTGCCGCTGCCGGCGAAGGCGTCGAGCACCCAATCGCCCTCGCGGCTCGAGGCCTGCACGATGCGGCGCAGCACGCCGAGCGGCTTCTGGGTGGGGTAGCCGGTCTTCTCGCCGCCGCTCGTGGGCACGATCGTGTGCCACCACACGTCGGTCGGCAGCTTGCCGCGCGCGGCCTTCTCGGGCGTCACGAGCCCCGGCGCCATGTAGGGCTCGCGATCGACCGACTCGCTGTCGAACCAGTAGGTGGCGGGGTTCTTCACGTAGACGAGGATCGTGTCGTGCTTCGTCGGCCAGCGCCGACGCGACTTGGCGCCGTAGTCGTAGGCCCAGATGAGCTCGTTGAGAAAGCACTCGCGGCCGAACAGTGCGTCGAGCGCGACCTTCGCATAGTGCGCCTCGCGCCAGTCGAGATGCAGGTACAGGGTGCCGTCGTCGCGCAGCAGCCGGTGCGCCTCGACGAGGCGCGGGGCGAGGAAGGCCCAGTAGTCCCCGAACGAGTCGTCGTAGCTGCTGAGCGCCTCGACCGTGCGCGAGTAGCTCGTGCCCGTGAAGCCGAGGTGGGTGCCCTCGGGGTCGCGCACGCTGCGCGTCGTGCGGCGCTGCTGGGTGCGACCGGTGTTGAAGGGCGGGTCGAGGTAGACGAGCTGCATGCTCGCCTCGGGCAGGGCGCGCAGTGCCACGAGGTTGTCGCCGTGCAGCAGCAGGTCGGGGCCGTCGGGTCGCCACAGGGGTTCGGCGCCATGCTCGCCCTGCACCGGGATGCCCATGGCCCGAGATTAACAGCCGCCACCCGCCGCCACCCGCCGCCACCCGCTGCGGCGCGCTTCGCCGAGCCCGATCGCCCGGCTGACTCGGCCGGCCACGAGGACGGCCTGTGGCTCAGGCGAGCAAGGCGACGGCCGGCTCGGTGCGGTACGTGCGCCCGCTCGGCGCACGCCACTCCAGGGCACCCCCACCGGCCTGGTCGACGCGCCAGGCGGTGCGGTGCTTGAGCTGGTGGTGGGCCTCGCACAAGTGCGCGAGGTTGTCATGTCGGGTGGCGCCCTCGTGCTGCCAGTCGACCGTGTGATCGATGTCGGAGTTCGCCGCCGCTCGACCGCACCCCGGGAATCGGCAGGTCTCATCGCGGATGCGCAACCACAGGCGCAGGTCGCGCGGCACCGCGTAGCGCTCGCGCCCGACCGACAGCACCGTGCCCGTCTCGGGATGCGTCAGCAACCGCACGAAGCTCGGCGCGTGCGCCGCGAGGCGACGGGCGACCTCGGTGGAGATCGGACCGAAGCCCTCGAGCGTGCTGGCACCGGCAGCAGGATGCGCCTCGTCGAGCAGGGCGAGCACGGGCACCGTGACGAGCACGGTCGCGCGCACTCCGCGCCCGAGACCCGAGGTGGGCATCATGCCGTCGATGAGCAAGTCGCTGAACACGTCGGCACGGCGTTGCGCGAGGGTGCGGGGCTCGTCGGGCGCGGCCAGCGAGCTCGCCATCTCGGTCAGGCGGCGGTAGGCGCCGACCGCCTGCTCGGCGGGAAGGTAGGCGGTGAGCCAGGCCATGCCGTCACGAGCGGGCTCCAGCCGCACCGAACGCGACCCCTCGGCGTCGCGCCGGCGCTGGTCGACCGAGTCGGGATGCACGCGCTCGCGGATGGCGCGGGCCTTCTGCCGGAACCCTCCGGCCGTGCGCGACTCGGCCTCGGGCAGCGCGGCGGCCTCGAAGTCGGGCCAGACCTGGGCGGGCAGCGTTCGCGCCTCGTCGACGAGCACGCTCGCGTGCCGGTAGCTGATGCGCCCCGAGGCGAGCGCCTCGAGCGTCGGAGTGAGGTCGTGCACGAGCGACGAGCTGTCGGCCACGAGCTGCTCGGCTTCTCGCTCGCCGATGCGCAGAGCGGCGCTGATCTCGGTTGCGGCGACCCGCCGCGCGGTCATCTCGCGCGACCACCCGCTGCCGCCCGAGGGCAGGTGCGACTCGGCCAGGAGCGCGAGCCGCCGCACCTCGTCGATGACGACGGCGCGGTACGCGCTCAGCGAGGCGATCAGACGATCGGTCTCGACGATCGAGTCGAGCACCGCACTGAGCCCCGCGTCGATCGCGGTGATGGGCCAGGCCGGCGCGGCATCAGCACCCTCGGCCGCGTGTGCCGCGAGAGCGGAGGCCGAGGGGTGCGTCATGAGGGCAGTCAAGCACCGAGCACCGACATCCCGACCGGTCCACCGTCGAGCACCGATCCGCTGTGAAAACGGCTCTGATCAGGACTTCTGGTGAGGAGGGGCCACCGGCTCCGATGCCGACGCGGCCGCAGGAGCGCGGGGCGCGGCGACCCCGCCCGCCGCGGCGGCATCACCCGATGCGCCGCTCTCGTTCGCCCCCGCATCCCGCCGCCGCGGCGACCGCAGCAGCACGGCGATGAGCATGAGCGTCACCCCGATCGCCGCGCCGTACGCGGGCGTGAAGCCGGCCACGAGCAGCGTCACCACTCCGGCGATGCCGAGCACGACCTTGAGTGCCGCCATCCACGGGCCGACGGGCGCCGCGGCGGGGCGGCCGCGCGCATCGCTGCGCCGCTCGAGCCAGCCCACCCCGATGACGATCGGGATGAGCAGCAGCGCGACCGCGACGAGGAACGGCGGCCGGCTCTGCCACCACCCCGCGCTGAGCGGCTCGGGGAACGGCGCGCCCGACACGACCAGCACGACGGCGATGAGCACGATCACCGGCACGTGCCACAGGTAGATCTGCATGGCGTTCGTGTTGATCGCACCGCTCAACCCCGCGAGGGTCTCGCGCTCGGCGAGGCGCGCGAGCCACGGGCGCAGGAAGGCGAACAGCAGCGTCTGGCCGACCCCGAGCACGAGGATCGCCGCGGTCGGGGGGTTGAGGTTGTCGTACATGTCGGTCGAGTACCCGACGACGGTCGTGAGGAACAGCAGCCCGCCGAAGGCGGCGAGGCCCGCGAGGCCCAGCATCCACCGCCGGCGCCAGTCGAACCAGCCGTCGGCGAGGCAGAAGCCCAACTGCTGGATGAAGATCCAGACGAACAGCAGGTTGAGGGCGCCGATGAGGGGCTGCGCCGTGAGCAGGGCGACCGTGTCGACGATCATCACGCCGGCGAGCAGCGTGAGCAGGGTCGCCCACGGCGCGCGTTCGTGCAGGCGGGCCATGAGGGGCACGAGGCCCGAGCATCCCAGGTACACCGCCAAGAACCAGAGGGGCTGCCCGATGCGGAAGCCGACGTCGGCGAGCACCTCGTCGGGCAGGCCCACGAGGCCGAGCACCGCGAGCGTGATGCCGACGAGCCCTAGCGGCAGCAGCGCCGGGCGCGCCAGGCGTGCGACGCGGTCGCGCACGTAGTCGGCGCCCGTCACGCCCCGCTCGCGCTGGCGTCGCCAGGCGAGCAGGCTCGAGAAGCCGCCCATGACGAAGAACAGGGGCATGACCTGCACGAGCCACGTGCTCCAGGCGAAGATCGGATGCCCGTCGAGCGAGTTGATGATCGCGAGACCCTCGGTCTCGACCGTGATGCCCGCCATCATGACGTGCAGGCCCACCACGACGACGAGGCAGGCGGCGCGCACGAGGTCGACAGCGTGGTCACGGGTGGGTGAAGCCATGATGCGTTCAGGCTACGTCAGCACGCCGGGCGGCGGTAGCGGCGCCCCGTAGCCTGGGAGCATGACCGAGCCGGCCGAGCCGACCGCCGAGCCCACCGCCGAGCCGACTCTGGAGTGGACGACCCATGGCGTCGGCCCCTGGACGGGGCCGACGCCCGACGACCCGCGCCTCGACCCCGAGCTGCTCGCGCACGGCGACACCCGCAACGTCATCGATCGCTACCGCTACTGGAGCATGGCCGCGATCGTCGCCGACCTCGACGCTCGCCGGCACCCGTTCCACGTCGCGATCGAGAACTGGCAGCACGACATGAACATCGGCTCGATCGTGCGCAGCGCCAACGCCTTCCTCGCCGCCGAGGTGCACATCGTCGGCCGCCGACGCTGGAACAAGCGCGGCGCCATGGTCACCGACCGCTACCAGCACGTGTCGCACCACGAGACGATCGCCGACCTCGTGGCGTTCGCACGTGAGGCCGGCTTGCCGATCGTGGCGGTCGATAACGTCGAGGGCTCGCGACCGGTGGATGCTGCGCCCCTGCCGCGCGCCTGCATCCTGCTATTCGGGCAGGAGGGCCCGGGGTTGAGCGCCGAAGCGCTCGCCGCCGCCGACGAGACGATCGAGATCCGGCAGTTCGGCTCGACGCGCTCGATCAACGCGAGCGCCGCGGCCGCGATCGTCATGCACGAGTGGGTGCGCCACCACGCGAGCCCTTGACGAGCACCCGCCCGCCCGATGGACTGGGCGCATGACCGCGATCACCGACGATCTGCCCGCCCTTCTCATCCACCAAGAGCACGAGTTGTGGGAGGCGATGCGGCACGGCGACGGCGGCACGCACCTGCAGCAGGCGATGACTCCGGATGCCGTGCTCATCGACGACGGATCGCTCGTCGAGCGCTCGGCCGCGATCGTCGCGCTCGACGGCACGACGTGGGGTGCGGCGACGATGAGCGATCAGCGGGTCGTGCGGCTCGGCGACCGGGCCGCGATGCTCGCGTACCGGTTGCGCGGCACGCGCGGCGGGGAGCCCGTCGACGTGTGGGCCACGACAACTTACGTCTACAGCGAGGGTCGCTGGCGCGTGGGCGCCCACCAGCAGTCGCCTGCCGCCGACTAGGGACGCGCCCGACGGAGACGGATCGGGCCCTTGGCTGTCGACGGGTCGACGACCTTCCCGCCCTGCGTGATCTCGACCTCGCCCGCCGCGACGAGGCGGCGGGCGGCGCGGCGCGCGGGCTCCATCAGCTCGCGCCAGGCCTCATCGTCATCGCCCGCGACGGCCCGCGCTGCTTCGCTCGGGCAGATGGTTGCTCCCGTGGCGCGACCGCTCAACAGGCTCCGGATGCTCTCTTCCAGTTCCCGATCGACAGGCCGCACGCCCCGGGCCCGGCACACGTCACTGCACCAGCGCACGGCGTCCCAGTCGCGCGCCCAGCGCGCCCGCCACTCGATACGGCGGCCACACGAGCTGCAGACCTTGTCGGCGCGCGGGTCGGCGGATTCCTCTGCCTGTCCACGCTGCCGACCCATGCCGCAATCCTGCCCGGCGAATCCGACGACTAGCTTCGAGCGGGCGCTCCGCCGGCGCGACGCTCGCGCGCGAGCAGCAGCCCGACCGCGGCGATGACGAACACGGCGATGGCGGTGCCGCCGAACAGCAGCAGCGCGCCGCCGGCCTCGTAGGCGAGCCCCGAGACGGCGGCCGCGATCGTGGCGGCCGCGAGGCCGATGCCGCGCAGCAGCCCCTGCGCCGAGCCCGCGCGGGCCGGGTCGACGGCGTGCGCCATCGCGGCCGCGGCGCCGATGAAGGCGAGCGCCTGACCGGTCGACTCGACGAAGCCCATGCCCGTCGCGATGAAGGGGTTGCCGACGAACCCGTAGAGGGTGACGATCGGCAGCAGGATGAGCAGGCCGCGCCAGTAGGCCGAGACGCCGCCGCGGCGGTCGGCGAGTCGGCCCGCCCAGCCGGCGACGAGCACGTAGGGCACGGCGAAGAGGGCATAGCTCGCGGCCGTCAGCACCGGGCCGGCGCCGATGTCGGCCATGAAGCGCGGCCACACGCCGTCGTAGGCGCCGGTCGGCACCATAACAGCGGCATAGAGCAGCACGATGCCGACGATGCGGGGCGAGCGCAGCAGGTCGAGGCTCGTGCGGGGGGCGCTCGCGCCGAAGCGCAGGGTGCGGTCCGCATCCGTGCCGTCGAAGCCGATGACGCCCGCTGCGATGCCGCCGGTCGTGGGATGCGGGTCGTCGCCGCGGAATGCCGAGGCGGCCGCCTCGCGGAAGCCGACGAGCACCGGCACGAGTGCGAGCAGCACGATGACGGCGGCGACGGCGAGGATCGCGCTCGGGTCGGCGATCGCGAGCGCGAGGCCGGAGGCGAGCGGGCCGACGGCGATGCCGGCGAGCTCGGCGGCACCGAGGCGGCCGAGCAGCTCGCCGCTGCGGGCGTGGTCGAAGCGCACGATGAGGGCGCTCGCGGCGATGACGAAGATGCCGAAGCCGAAGCCGCCCACGGCGCGGCCGGCGATGAGCTGCCAGCCCTCGACGGCGACGGCACTGAGACCGAGCGACGCGGCGACCATGATGACGCCGATGACGGCCATGAGGCGCGCGTGCCCGCGGTCGGCGGCGGGGGCGACGAGCAGCTCGGCGACGAGCGCCGAGGCGAAGCCGGCCGCGGCGAGGTAGCCGATCTCGGCGGTCGTGACGCCGAGCGAGCCCTGTAGTGCGGGGATGAGCGGGAAGATCACGAACGAGGCCGATGACAGCAGCACCATGGCCGTGACGACGCTCGGCACGAGGAGCCGTGCCTGCCGCTGACGCGCGTTCATGGTGACGATCATTCCGTTCTCTTGTTATCCAACTGGACAATAACGCTAGCACGCCTTATCCGGTTGGACAATATCGTGCCTGCGCGGCCTATGCTCGACGCGTGGAAGCAGGCACGAGCGCAGAACGCAAGAGCCCAGAGCGCAAGTCGAGCGATCAGCGGCGCGACGAGATCGTGCGCGCCACGCTGCGGCTCGTCGCCGCCAAGGGCTTCGCCGGTGTGACGCTCCGCGAGGTCGCGACCGAGGTGGGCGTCGTGCACGGCCTCATTCGCCACTACTTCGCGAGCCGCGACGAGCTCGTCGCCGCGGCGTTCGACTTCGCCGTCACGAGCGAGCTCACGAGCGACCGCGCGCTGCTCGACGGCCTCGACCCCGTCGCGGCGCTCGCCGGCTGGCTCGCCGCGACGCCGGAAGACCACTACCGCGTGTGGATCGACGCGTGGAGCGAGGCTCCGCGCACGCCCCCGCTCGCCGCCGCGCTCGACCGGCACCATCGCGACTGCGAGCGCATCCTGACCACCGTCATCGAGCGGGTGGTGGATGCCGGGCTCGGCGCCAGCGCCGACCCCGCGGCCGACTCGCGCCTGCTCACCGCCGTCGCCGACGGAGTGGCCGTGCAGCACCACGCCGTCGGCGTCATCGACGTCGAGGAAGCGAACGCGATCGTCTTCGCCGTGGCCGAGCGCCAGCTGTCGCTCGAGCCGGGCAGTCTCGCCCGCGCGAACCCCGTGCCCGCTCGCGGGCAGTGGGCCGGCGGCACCGCTCGATAGACGCACCGCTCGATAGACTCAAGGGCAAGCCCTCCACCACGTCTCGAAGGGACCACCCATGCCTGCCGTCGTCATCATCGGCGCCCAATGGGGCGATGAAGGAAAAGGCAAGGCCACCGACCTCCTCGCCGGACGCATCGACTACGTCGTGAAGTTCAACGGCGGCAACAACGCCGGCCACACCGTCGTCGTCGGCGATGAGAAGTACGCGCTGCACCTGCTGCCGAGCGGCATTCTGACCGAGGGCGTGACGCCCGTCATCGCCAACGGCGTCGTCGTCGACATCGAGGTGCTGTTCGGCGAGCTCACGGCCCTCAGCGCGCGTGGCGTCGACGTGTCGAAGCTGCTCATCAGCGCCAACGCCCACGTCATCACGCAGTACCACCGCACGATGGACAAGGTGACCGAGCGGTTCCTCGGCAAGCGTCAGATCGGCACGACGGGTCGCGGCATCGGGCCCGCCTACGCCGACAAGATCAACCGCGTCGGCATCCGCATGCAAGACCTCTTCGACGAGAACATCCTGCGCCAGAAGGTCGAGGGCGCCCTCAACGTCAAGAACCACCTGCTCGTCAAGGTCTACAACCGCCGCGCGATCACGGTCGACGAGGTCGTGGAGGAGCTGCTGAGCTACGCCGAGCGCCTGCGCCCCATGGTCGTCGACACGGGCCTCGTGCTGCATCAGGCGCTCGAGCGCGGCGAGACCGTGCTCTTCGAGGGCGGCCAGGCGACCATGCTCGACGTCGACCACGGCACCTACCCCTTCGTCACCTCCTCCAACGCCACGAGCGGCGGCGCCGCCACGGGCTCGGGCATCGGGCCCAACCGCATCGACCGCGTCATCGGCATCGTCAAGGCCTACACGACGCGCGTCGGCTCGGGCCCCTTCCCGACCGAGCTGTTCGACGAGTCGGGCGAGTTCTTGCGCAAGACCGGCTTCGAGTTCGGCACGACCACGGGCCGCCCCCGCCGTTGCGGCTGGTACGACGCCCCCATCGCCCGCTACACCGCGCGCGTCAACGGCGTGACCGACTTCGTCATGACCAAGCTCGACGTGCTCACGGGGCTCGAGAGCATCCCGGTCTGCGTCGCCTACGACGTCGACGGCGTGCGCGTCGATGAGGTGCCCGTCTCGCAGAGCGACTTCCACCACGCGAAGCCGATCTACGAGAACCTGCCGGGCTGGTCGGAGGACATCTCGGGCGCCCGCAGCTTCGACGACCTGCCGAAGAACGCGCAGGACTACGTGCTCGCGATCGAGGCCATGAGCGGTGCGCGCATCTCGGCCATCGGCGTCGGGCCGGGCCGCGACGCGATCGTCGTGCGGCACGACCTGCTCGACTGACCATGGTCGCCGCCGACCTGCCGTTCGTGGCGCTCGAGGGGCACGGCCTGCGGCTCGAGCCCTACGACCCCGCGCACCTGCCGGGGCTCACCGCCGCCCTCGGGCGGCCCGAGGTCTTCGCGGGCGGCTGGGGCGGCGGCCCCGCCGGGGCGCGCACGGGCGACGACTTCGCCGCGTGGCTGCCCACCTACCTGCCGGTCGGGCGCGCCCACGTGTACGTGGTGCGGTCGCTGTCGGTTCCGGATGCTGCGCCCCCGATCATCGGCACCTCGACGATTCTCGACCTCGCCCCCGCGGCCGAGTCGGCCCACATCGGCTACACCGCGTACGCACCCGAGACGTGGGGATCATCCGTCAACCCGGCGGCGAAGCTCCTGCTGCTCGGCCACCTCTTCGACCACGGGTACGGCCGCGTGAAGCTGCAGGCCGACGTGCGCAACGCGCGCTCGCGGGCGGGCATCGAGAAGCTCGGGGCGCAGTTCGAGGGCGTCGCGCGCCGCGACGCGCAGCGCGCCGACGGCTCGTGGCGCGACGCGGCCGTCTACTCGATCGTCGTCGACGAGTGGCCGGCCGTCCGGGACGGGCTGCTCGAGCGGCTCGGCGAGCTGGAGGGCTAGGCCCCCGCGACCGACCCGAACCACACGACGCCGAGCGCGACGCCGCCGAGGGCGGGAACGATCGCGGTGCCGAGCGCCAGCATCCAGTCGCCGACGCTCGGATGGTTTTCACCGGGGGCGGCGGGCGTGCGCAGGGACAGCAGGTGAGCGCGTGCGGGGTGAGCCTCCCAGAAGGGGCGGCCCTGGGCATCCACGCGCCCCAGCAGCATGCGCTGCGGAGCCGCCTGCAGCAGCAGCACGAGCGGAGCGAGCCCCATCGCCACGAAGAGCAACCCGAGGATGATGCCCACGATGTCGCCGCCGAGGAAGAAGGTCTGGAAGAACACGATCGAGAGGCTCACGAAGAGCGCGGGCCAGGCGAAAGCGAGCAGCGCGACGCCGAAGCCCTGGGCGAGCGTCGACCCGATGAACACGACGGCGAGACCGCCGAGCACGCTCGTCGGTGCGAAGGCGACGATCGCATCGGTGCACTCGACCTCCACGACAAACGGGCCCCCGCGAGCACACGACCCGCCGAGTGCGGCGACCGCCAGGGCCACCTGATACAGCAGGGTGATCGCGAGCGCGCCGCCGAACCAGCCCAGCGCCGAGCCGAGCACACGGGTCGCCGCCGCATCGCGCCAGGAGCGGCGCTCGGGCGCATCCATCGTCATGGCGTCACTGTAGGGCGGGGAGCCGCCGCATTTCCAGCCTTCCGCGTGCCCGTCGGGCGATACGCTCGAGACATGGATGACGCGGCCCTCGTCGAGCTCGCCTCGCTGCGGCGCAGCATCGACAACATCGATGCAGCGCTCATCCACCTGCTCGCCGAGCGCTTCAAGTGCACGCAGACCGTCGGACGCCTCAAGGCGGCGACCAACATGGCGCCGAGCGACCCGGAGCGTGAGCGTGTGCAGATCGGGCGCCTGCGTGCCCTCGCGGCCGAGGCGCAGCTCGACCCGGCCTTCGCGGAGAAGTGGTTCAACTTCATCGTCGCCGAGGTCATCCAGCACCACGAGCAGATCGCCACGACCGGCACGATCGCGACCGACCCCGAGCAGTAGCGGCTTCGCGCCGTCGTGGTCACCGGCGGCCGTGCGCGCCAGTGCGCGGCAGTAGTCTCGCCAGGTGACCAGCGCTCCGCCTCCGCCCCCGGCCCCGCCCCGCTCCTCCGACGCCTGGATCGCGCTGCAGTTCACGCTCGCCGGAGTCGTCTGGGGCGCCAGCTTCCTGTTCATTGCATTGGCGCTCGAAGGGCTCTCGCCCGCGCAAGTCGCGACGGGTCGCACGCTCTTCGGCGCGATCACGCTCGGGCTCATCGCGCTCGTCACGCGCGATCGTCTGCCGCGATCGGGGCGCGTGTGGGCGCACCTGGCGCTGCTGTCGGTGACGTTCGCGGTCATCCCGTACATGCTCTTCGCGTGGGCGCAGCAGTACGTCGCCTCGGGGGTCGCGAGCATCCTCAACGCCACGACGCCCATCATGACGGCGCTCATCGCGGGGCTCGCCTTCCGCATTGAGAAGCTCTCGCGCGAGCAGGTGCTCGGCATCGTCGTGGGCATCATCGGCGTCGTCGTTATCGTCGGCCCGTGGCAGGGCATCGAGCCGGGTTCGGGCGGCATCGCGCCCTACCTCGCCCTGCTCGGCGCCACCGCCTGCTACGGCTTCAGCCTGTCGTACATGCGCCGATTCTTGAGTGACAGCGGGGTCAGCGCGATCGTCTTCAGCTTCGTCATGATCGGCCTCGCCGCCGTGTGGATGCTGCTGCTGACGCCCGTCATCGGCGCCGACCCGGTCGAGCTCAGCCCGACGGTGCTCATCGCCATCGTGCTGCTCGGTGCGCTCGGCACGGGCCTCGCCTACGCCTGGAACCAGAACGTCGTGCGCGCCTGGGGACCGACCCGCGCTGCGACGGTCACCTACATCTCGCCGCCCGTCGGCGTGCTGCTGGGCGTGATCGTGCTCGGCGAGACCCTCGTCTGGAACGAGCCGGTCGGCGCCGTGCTCGTCATCCTCGGCGTGCTGCTCGCGCAGCGGCGAGTGCGCCTGCCGAGTCGTCACCGCCGCGCGACACCAGACGGTGGGTGACCTCGAGCGCGACTGAGCCGATCGCGCTCGCGCCGACGGCGACCAGCAGCAGCTCGAGCGGCGGGGCGCCGAGCTGCAGGAAGTCGGTGACGAGCGGGATGAGCAGCAGCACCGGCAAGCCGAGATACGCCGCGACCACGACGAGGCTCGTGACGAGCGTGAACGGCCGCGACAGGATGACGAGCACCCACAGGGCCGTGAGCGTCAGCGTGATGACGGCCGTGGTCTGCACGACTGCCGCCTCGGCGCCGCCGAGGTAGGCGTAGGCGACGACCGAGATGAGCGTGCCGCCGACGATGAGCCCCGAGGGGATGCAGAAGCGAGCCGCGCGTCGCAAGAAGCCGGGGCGGTAGCGCTGGATGTTCGGCAGCAGCGCGAGCACGAGCGCGGGCAGCCCGATCGTGAGCCCGTCGACGATCGACAGCTGCCGCGGCAGGAACGGGAACGGCCACAGCAGTGCGCCGAACACAACGGCGAAGAGGATGGCGTAGGTCGTTTTCGACAGGAAGAGCTTCGCGAGGCGCTCGACGTTCGCGATGACCTGGCGGCCCTCGGCGACGATGCGCGGCAGGCGGCTGAACTGCCCGTCGAGCAGCACGAGGCGCGCGACCGCACGCGTCGCCGCCGCGCCCGAGCCCATCGCGATGCCGAGGTCGGCATGCTTGAGCGCGAGCGCGTCGTTGACGCCGTCACCCGTCATCGCGACGGTGTGGCCGAGGCGCTGCAACGAGAGCACCATGGCCTTCTTCTGCTCGGGGGTCACACGCCCGAAGACGCGGTGCTCGGCCATGATGGCGTCGAGCTCGGCCTCATCGGTGGGCAGGGTGCGCGCGTCGAATCCGGGCCCGTCATGGTGGATGCCCGCCTCGCGCGCGACCGCGGCGACCGTTCGCGGGTCATCACCCGAGATGACGCACAGCTCGACCTCCTGCTCGCGGAAGTAGCTGAGCGTCTCATGCGCGTCGTCGCGCACCTTCTCGCGGAACGACACGAGAGCGACGGCGCGCAGGCCGGCGGGCAGCGCGGGCTCGGGCAGCCGCTCCCCCTCGGCCGGCTCGACCGGGGGGTCGAGGATGACGTCGGTGCGGGCGAGCACCACGGTGCGCTCGCCGGCCGTCGCGCGCGCGGCGAACCGCGCGAGAGCATCCGTCGAATCGGGCACATCGGCCAGGACGATGTCGGGGGCGCCGACCACCCAAGTGCCGCGGGCGGGGCCGTCGGCGAAGGAGACGGCGCTCCACTTGCGGCGGCTCGAGAACTCGATCGCGCGCACCGGCGGTGCGACGGGCGGCGAGGTGAAGCGCTCGGCGAGGGCGCGCGCCGTGGCGTTGGCGTCGCGATCGGCGCCCATCCACGAGAGCGCGGCCACGGCGGCAGGGTCGAGCTCGGGGCCGACGAGCGGCTCGGCTGCGCTATCGAGCATCGAGCCGGCGAGCGGCTCGATCGAATCGAGCACCATGCGGCCCTCGGTGAGCGTGCCCGTCTTGTCGAGGCACAGCATGTCGACGCGCGCGAGGCCCTCCACGGCCGCGAGCTCTTGCACGAGCACCTCGCGGCGCGCGAGCTTCACGGCGCCGACGGCGAGGGCGACGCTGGTCATGAAGACGAGCCCCTGGGGGATCATCGCGATGAGGCTCGCCGCCGAGGCGACCGTCGCCTCGCGCCAGGCGCCCGTCGCGATCGCGACCTCCCAGCCGCCGACCGCCTGCATCTGCCCGTTGACGACGATCGCGCCGACCGGCAGCAGCAGTATGGTGATCCACTTGATGATGCGCGCGATGCCGCTGCGCAGCTCGCTGCGCACGAGCGAAAACTGCTTCGCCTCGGCCGTGATGCGCGCGGCGTACGAATCGGCGCCGACACGGATGACCCGCGCGAGCCCGCTGCCCGCCACCACGCTCGAGCCCGACATGAGCTCGCGCCCGGGTGGCGAGGCGACCGGGTCGGCCTCACCCGTCAAGAGGGATTCGTCGACATCGAGCCCGTGCGCTTCGAGCACCTCGGCATCGGCCGTGACCTGGTCGCCCGCGGCGAGCACGAGCACGTCGTCGAGCACGACCTCGCCGACCGCGATCTCGGCGACGGAGCCCTCGCGCAGCACGCGCGCCTTCGGGGCGTTGAGCACCGCGAGTCGGCTCAGGGTCAGCTTGGCCCGGAACTCCTGCGCCACCCCGATCACCACGTTCGCGATGACGAAGAACCCGAAGAGGGCGTCTTGCCAATAGCCGAGCACGAGCAGCAGGGCGAAGCTGCCCCCCACGATGAGGTTGAAGAGCGTGAACAGGTTGGCCTGCATGATGCGCCAGAACGACCGCCCGGTGTCGTTCGGCATCACGTTGGTCTTCCCGAGTTGCGTGCGCGAGCGCACCTCGGCGAGGCTGAGTCCTGCGGGGGAAGTCGCGCCGGTGGTCGTCACGGGCGTGAGCCTAGTGGTGCGGGCTTGGGCAGTCCTCGGGTTTAGCCCGCGACCAGCGGGCCGAAGCGCGCGGGCAGCGTGTCGCGGTGGGCGTGCCGCAGCTCGGCGAGGCTGAGCGTGAAGCGGTCTTGGATCTCGAGGCCGTCGACCTCGCTGTCGGTCACGCCGACGCGCAACACGGGCACATCCCGCCCCTCGCACAGGCCGCGGAACTTCACGTCGTCTTCGCGCGCGACCGACACGAGCACGCGGGCCTGCGACTCCGAGAGGAGGGCGGCGAGAGCATCCACCCCATCGCGCTCCATGAGCTCGGTGAGCCAGACGCGCGCGCCGAGACCGAAGCGCAGCACGCCCTCGGCGAGGGTCGCGAGCAGGCCGCCCTCGGAGAGGTCGTGCGCCGAGGTGACGAGCGCCTCTTCTGCGGCCGCGGCCATGAGGCTCGCGAGGTTCTTCTCGGCCGTCAGATCGACGCGCGGCGGGAGCCCGCCGAGGTGGCCGTGCACGACGTCGGCCCAGACCGAGCCGTCGAGCTCGTCGCGCGTGACGCCCAGCAGGTAGAGGTTCTCGCCCTCGTCTTGCCAGCCCGAGGGGAGGCGGCGGTCGACGTGGTCGATAACGCCCATGACGGCGACGACGGGGGTCGGGTGGATGGGAACATCGCCCGTCTGGTTGTAGAACGAGACGTTGCCGCCCGTGACGGGGATGCCCAGCTCGAGGCACGCGTCGGCGAGACCCGTGACGGCCCGCTCGAACTGCCACATGACATCGGGGTTCTCGGGGCTGCCGAAGTTGAGGCAGTCGCTGACGGCGCGGGGCGCGGCTCCCGTCGCGGCGACGTTGCGGTACGCCTCGGCGAGGGCGAGCTGCGCGCCGACGTAGGGGTCGAGCTGGCAGTAGCGGCCGTTGGCGTCGGTCGCGAGCGCGACGCCGAGGCCACTGACCTCGTCGACGCGGATCATGCCCGCATCGTCGGGCGTCGCGAGCGCCGTGTTGCCGCCGACGTAGTAGTCGTACTGGTCGGTGATCCAGCTCGTGTCGGCGAGGTTCGGCCCGCCGAGCACCTGCAGCGCCTGCGCGCGCAGTTCGGCGTCGTCGGCCGGGCGCGCGAGCCGGGCGCTGCCGTCGGCCTGCAGGGCGTCGAGCCAGGCGGGCCGCGCGAAGGGCCGGTGGTACACGGGGCTGTCGATCGCGACCGTGCGCGGGTCGACGTCGACGATCGTCTCGCCCTGCCAGTGGATGATGAGCCGACCCGTGTCGGTCACCTCGCCGAGCACGCTCGTCTCGACATCCCACTTGGCGGTGACGGCGAGGAAGGCGTCGAGCTTGCTCGGCTCGACGATCGCCATCATGCGCTCCTGGCTCTCCGACATCAGGATCTCCTCGGCCGTCAGCGAGGGGTCGCGCAGCAGCACCCGGTCGAGGTCGACGACCATGCCGCCATCGCCGTTGCTCGCGAGCTCGCTCGTGGCGCACGAGATGCCGGCGGCGCCGAGGTCTTGGATGCCCTGCACGAGATCGGCCGCGAACAGCTCGAGGCAGCACTCGATGAGCACCTTCTCGGCGAAGGGGTCGCCGACCTGCACCGCGGGCCGCTTCGTCGGCCCGCCCTCGCTGAACGTGTCGCTGGCCAGAATGGATGCTCCGCCGATGCCGTCGCCACCGGTGCGCGCGCCGAACAGCACGACTTTGTTGCCGACGCCGCGGGCGTTCGCGAGGTGCAGATCCTCGTGCCGCAGCACGCCGACGGCGAGCGCGTTGACGAGCGGGTTGGCCTGGTACACGGCGTCGAAGACGGTCTCACCGCCGATGTTGGGCAGCCCCAGGCAGTTGCCGTAGTGGCTGATGCCGCTGACGACGCCCGGCACGACGCGCGCCGTGTCGGCGTGGTCGATGGCACCGAAGCGGAGGGCATCCATGACCGCGACCGGCCGCGCGCCCATCGAGATGATGTCGCGCACGATGCCGCCGACGCCCGTGGCCGCGCCCTGGAAGGGCTCGATGTAGCTCGGGTGGTTGTGGCTCTCGATCTTGAAGGTGACGGCCCAGCCCTCGCCGATGTCGACGACGCCCGCGTTCTCGCCCATGCCGACCATGAGATGGGTACGCATCTCGTCGGTCACCTTGCTGCCGAACTGCTTGAGGTGCACCTTGCTCGACTTGTACGAGCAGTGCTCGCTCCACATCACCGAGTACATCGCGAGCTCGCCGCTCGTGGGGCGGCGGCCGAGCAGATCTTTGATCGCCTGGTACTCGTCGGCCTTGAGCCCCAGCGCCTCGAACGGCTGCACCTTCTCAGGGGTGGCGGCGGCGTTGGCCACGGTGTCGGGAGCGGGAATCTGCACGGGGCTCGTCACGGCATTCAGCCTACCGGCGGCCTAGGCTGGTGCCGTCGCCGCCCGAACTGCCCCTGGGAGCCCCGCATGAACGCTCGCACCATCTGGACCTACGCCGCGATCGGTGTGCTCGTCTTCCTCGGCGCCATGTTCCTCGGTCTCGCGCTCAACCAGTGATCGCGAGATGCTGAGCGCATGAGCCCGCAGACGCTGTTCGACCTCGTCGACGCCGAGGGGGTGCCCGAGCGCGGCTGGGTCTTCCTCATCGTGCTGACGGTGCTCATGCTCGCGGTCGCCGCGCTCGTCATCGTCATCGTGGAACTGGTCGTGCGGCTGAGCGCGCCGCGCCACCCCTGGACGGCGGTGCTGCTGCGCCACACGCGCCGGGCCCTGCGCCTGCTGCTCATCGTCGTGGCCGTGTGGATCGCCGTCGACCTCGCGGCACCGGAGACGCGCTTCTCGGAGGCGATCGACCGCGCCCTCACGATCGGCGTCATCGGGCTCTTCGCGTGGGTGCTCGTCGAAACCGTCGACTTCGCCTTCGAGGGCGCGAAGAGTCGGTTCCCGATCGGCGCCGACGCCACGCGCGGCGCTCGCCGCGCGCACACCCAGCTGACCTTCCTGCAGCGCCTTGTGACGGTCGTCATCATCGTGGCGGCCGTGAGCGCGGGCCTGCTGACCTTCCCCGAGATGCAGGCGCTCGGCGCGAGCCTGCTGGCCTCGGCGGGCCTCGCCGGCATCGTCGCGGGTCTCGCCGCGCAATCGACGCTGTCGAACGTCTTCGCCGGGGTGCAGATCGCGTTCAGCGACGCCATCCGCGTCGACGACATCGTGATCGTCGAAGGCGAGTGGGGGCGCATCGAAGAGATCACCCTCACCTACGTGGTGGTGCGCATCTGGGATGACCGGCGCCTCGTCGTGCCCTCGACGCACTTCACCAGCACGCCCTTCGAGAACTGGACGCGCACGGGCAGCGAACTGCTCGGCTCCGTCGAGCTCGACCTCGACTGGCGCGTGAGCCCCGCCGCGATGCGGTCGCGGTTGGCCGAGATCCTCGACGGCACGCCGCTGTGGGACCGCCGCGTCTCGGTGCTGCAGGTCGCCGACGCGGTCGGCGGGCTCGTGCGCGTGCGCATCCTCGTGAGCGCTGCCGACGCCGGCTCGCTCTTCGACCTGCGCAACTACGTGCGCGAGCAGCTCGTCGAGTGGGTGCAGCTCGAGAGCCCCGGCGCGATGCCGCGCACGCGCGTCGTCATGGTCGATCGCGCGTCCGCCGACGACGCGGCGCCCGCCGTTGATCCCGCCGACCAGTCGGCGAAGCGCCAGCTGTTCAGCGGCACGCCCGAAGCGCACCAGCGCGCCGAGCAGATGCTCGCCCCCTCGGCCGACCCGGATGCCCCGAGCCGCGCGGGAGCCTGACCGCCTCGACGCCCGCTAGGCCTTGGGAACCGGCGGGCCCAGGATCAGCAGCACGGTGAAGAGCACCACGACCGCGAGCAGAATGAGGCTCGCGAGCAGGTACGGGTGGTTGAGCATCCACCGCACCAGTCGGTCGAACCAGCGCTGATCACGCGGGTCGTCCGTCGCCTCGCGGCGCCAGTCGCCCTCGAGCTTGCCGGTGCGGTGGGCCCACATGTCGAAGGGGATCGTCGCGTAGGGAACGATCGCCGTGACGACCGCGAGCAGGCCGAGGCCGACGCTCCAGCGCTGGTTGATCGCCGTCAGCACCGCCGTGGCGCCGTAGGCGAGGAAGACGAAACCGTGGATGCTGCCGCCGATCGTCACCGCGATGTCGAGCCCGATCGTGGCGCGAAGGATGAGGCCCGTGATGAGCAGCGTCCACGTGATCGCCTCGGCGATCGCGACGATGCGGTAGAGCTTCTTCGGGGTCAGGCGTGCGGGTGCGGTGGAGGTCGTCGTCACGCCGCTAGCTCAGCACGCTCTGCTTGATCACCGATGTGAAGAACGTCAGGCCGTCGACGCCCGAGCGCATGGCCGCGGGGGTGTTGGGGCCGAATCCCGGCTCGACGGCGTGCTCGGGGTGCGGCATGAGGCCGACGACGTTGCCGCGCTCGTTGCGCAGACCCGCGATGTCGCGCAGCGACCCGTTGGGGTTGACGTCGAGGTAGCGGAAGGCCACGAGGCCCTCGCCCTCGAGTCGGTCGAGCGTCGGCTCGTCGGCGATGAAGCCGCCCTCGCCGTTCTTGAGCGGGATGGTGATCTCCTGGCCGGCCGTGAAGCCGTTCGTCCAGGCCGAGTCGGTGCTCTCGACGCGCAGGCGCTGATCGCGGCGGATGAAGTCACCGTGGTCGTTGCGGATCAGACCGCCGGGCAGCAGGTGCGCCTCGACGAGGATCTGGAAGCCGTTGCAGATGCCCAGCACGGGCATGCCGCTGTTCGCGGCGTCGATGACCTCGGCCATGATCGGCGAGCGCGCCGCGATGGCGCCGCAGCGCAGGTAGTCGCCGTAGCTGAAGCCGCCGGGCAGCACGATCGCGTCGACGCCCTGCAGGTCGTGGGTGCCGTGCCAGAGCGCGACGGGCTCGGCGCCCGCGAGGCGGATGGCGCGCTGCGCGTCGCGGTCGTCGAGCGAGCCCGGGAAGGTGACGACGCCGATGCGCACTAGCGGGTCTCTCCGGCCACGCCCTCGCCGACCCCGTCGGCGGCCGAGCCACTGACGTGCACGCTGATGACGTCTTCGATGACGCCGTTGCTGAGCATGTCGGCCGCGAGTTGCTGGGCGGTCTCGAGCAAGGCCGCGTCGATTTCGCCGTCGACGTGCAGCTCGAAGCGCTTGCCGATGCGCACATCGCGGATGCTCTCGTGGCCGAGGCGGTGCAGCGCCCCCGCGACGGCCTTGCCGGCGGGGTCGAGCAGTTCGGCCTTGGGCATGACCTCGACGACGATGGTGGGCACGGTGGACTCCCCGGGGTGGGTCGGCGGGTGGATGTCTTGAGTCTACCGAGCGGCGAGTACGTGGTCCGCGCGCTCGAGGGTTGCCGCGATTGCGGCCGCGTTGCGCTCGTCGGGGCCGAGCGCCCAGGCGCGCGCGGCGTCCGGGGTCTTGCCGAAGGCGATGTGGCGGGCGATGAGGCGCTCGTGCCGCGTGACCTCGTCGAGCACGACGCCGACCGTCACGTCGAGCAACGGCGTGACGCGGTGCCAGCCGTGCTCGCGCAGCAGCAGGTAGTTGCCCTCGACGATGATCGCGCCCACCTCCGCCGCGCCCCCGGCCGGGTCGCCGGTTCGCCGTTCAGGAAGCAGCTCGATCGCGTCGGGCACGGGCTCCTCGACACGCCGGTCGAACCCCGGCGCGCGCACCGCGCTTCCTGAACCGCGTGCATGACGCAGCCGCTCGAGCAGGGCGACGAAGGCGTCGACGTCGAAGGTGTCGGGGGCGCCCATGCGCTCGCGGCGTCCGAGCCGCACGAGCTCGGCCTGCGGCAGGTGAAAGCCGTCCATCGGCAGCACGCGCGAGCCGGGCAGCAGCGCGGCGAACTCGGCGGCCGCGGTCGACTTGCCGGCGCCGGGCGCTCCGGCCAGGCCTACGAGCAGCGGGGCGGATGCCGTGCGCGCGGCGAGCATCCCCTCGACGATCGCGGCGAGGGCGGGCAGGTCGATCGGGGTGCGACCCGCGGTCGGCGCGGCCGAGCCGCTCGTGCCGCTGCCGCTCGCGTCGCTGCCGCTCACGCCGCTGCCGCTCACGCCGGGATGCGCGCCGCGATGCCGTGCGCGACGGCGTCGTGCACGATGAACTGCGCCCACTCGCCGTAGCCGTGCGCGCTCGGGTGGAAGTCGTCCGTCGCGAAGTGGTCGGCCGCGTAGGGCGGCAGTGGCGGGGTCATGTGCGCGAGCGGGAAGCGCTCGAGAGCGCGGCGGGCGCTCACCTCGAGCGACTGCGCGTGCAGGTAGAGGGTTCCGCGCAGCGGTTCGGGCAGGAGTCCGAAGCGGTGGAAGGCGGGCAGGGCGCTCGTGAGCACGACCGCTTCCGGATGCGCGGCCGCGACATCGCGCACGATGCGCGTGATGTCGCGGCGGAAAGCGCGGTGCGAGCGCACCTGCATCGAGTCGTTCGCGCCGAGGCTGATGACGACGACGTCGGTGGGCTCGGCGAGGGCGTCGTCGAGGTGGTCGCGGATGACGTCGCGCGCGGTGGCGCCGTTGCGTCCGCGCGCCCGCCAGCGCACCGGCCGGCCGGTCGCGGCGGTGAGCTCGGCGGCGACGTGACCCGCGAGGCCCTCGGCGGCGTCGTCGACGCCCACGCCGACCGCCATCGAGTCGCCGATGACCAGCAGGCGGATGGGGTCGGTTCCGCCGCCGCCTTCCCAGGGCTGGGGCGGCTCGGGCAGCAGCGGCACGACGCGTCGCAGCTTGACGGTCTGCGGCACGATGATCGGCGCGAGGGCGAGCAGCACGGCCCGGCTGAGGCGGCGGCCGCGCAGCGGGCGGGGGCTCGAGGTCATGGGCGCGAGTCTAGGCCGCGGGTCGCGCCGGGCGGCGCGCGGGGGCCGGCGACTGCTCTAGTGGTCGTCGAGCAGGCGCCCGAAGCCGACGCTCCACGCGTCCTCCACCGCGAAGTCGGCCCAGTCCTTGTACCCGATCGCGCTCGGGTGAAAGTCGTCGCTCGCGAAGAAGCCCTCGGTGTACGGCGGCGGGGGCGGCGACATGTGCGCACGGGGGGCGGCCCCGACCAGCAGCCGCGCCTCGCGTTCGAGCGCCTGCGAGTGCCGGTAGAGGCTGCGGCGTAGCGGTTCGGGCAGCAGCTGGAACCGGAAGAACGCTGGCAGCGACGACATGAGCAGGGCGGCCTCGGGATGCGCGGCGAAGGTGCGCTCGAGAATGCGCCGGATGTCGCGGCGGAACGCCCGCGCCGACCGCAACGCGAGCGCATCGTTCGCCCCGACGGTCAGGAACACGAGGTCGGTGGGCCCCTCCAGCGCGGGCTTCAGGAAGTGCCGCACGAGGTCGCGCGCCGTCGCGCCGTTGCGCCCCGCCGCGCGCCAGTGCACGGGCCGCCCGGTGCGCGCGGCGAGCGCTTCGGCGAGCCGCCCGCCGAGGCCGAGGTCGGCGTGGTCGACGCCGACGCCCGCGGCTGTCGAGTCGCCGATCACGAGCAGGTGCAGGGTGCGGGATGCTCCGCCCGGGTCGTCGCGCCCGTCACGGTCGCCGCCGCCCTCGACGCGCCCCTCCCACGGCAGGGGCGCATCCGGAAGCCGCGGTGTCTCGCGCCGCAGCCGACGGCCCTGCGGCAGCAGCACGGGAGCCTGCGCGGCCGCGATCGCGCGGCTCAGCCGCAGCCGGCGCGGCACTCGGTACTCGTCCACGTGCGGGAGTCTAGGCGGGCGAGGGTGCCAGCCGGATGAGCGTGCCCCAGGGGTCGTCGAGCTCGAGCGTGCGGCCGTCCTCGCGCACGGCAACCCCGACGTGCCGCAGACGCTCAGCCGTGGCGCCGAGCTCGTCGGCGCTCGGCAGCACGAGGTCGACCTGGCCGAGGCCCAGGGCGGGCATCCGTCGACCGGCACCGCTGCTGCGCCACACGTTCATCGCCATGTGGTGGTGGTAGCCGCCCGCGCTCACGAAGATCGCCTGCTCGCCGTAGGCGTTCGTCAGGTCGAAGCCGAGCTGGTCGACGTAGAAGTGCCGCGCCGTCGCGATGTCGCCGACGCTGAGGTGTACGTGCCCGACAACCGCGGGCGCCGAGCCGTGCGCGGCGAGGGCGTCGCCGGTGAGGTGCTCGCGCAGGAAGGCGTTGGGGTCGAGGAAGAGCGTGGCCATCTCGACCGTGCCGTGCACCCACGACCACTGGGTGCGGTCGCGATCCCAGTAGAGCTCGACGCCGTTGCCCTCGGGGTCGTCGAAGTAGAAGGCCTGGCTGACGATGTGGTCGCTCGATCCGGTGAAGCGGTTCGGGTGCGTCGTCGCCACGGTGTAGACGGCGGCGGCAAGCGCGGCCTGCGTCTCGAACAGGATCGCCGTGTGGAACAGCCCGGCCTCGCGCGGCCCGGCATGCCGCAGCGTCGGGCTGTGCCGCAGAACGACGAGCGGGGTGGATGCGCTACCCGCGTCACCCGCGGCACCGTCCGCAGCGCGGCCGGCGCGCCCCAGCGTCACGACCGGCCCCGTCGCGTCGAGCACGCTCAGGCCCACCGCGTCGCGGTAGTACGCCGTCATCGCGTCGAGGTCGGCGACGTCGAGCGTGACGGGACCCATCGAGGTGTCGGCGGCGAGCCGGGAAGAGTCGGTCATACCCGAGTCAACCGGCTCGCGTCGCGCGTCATTCCGCCGCTAGTCGCAGTCTTCAGATAGACCACTGCTCGTCCTTAGGCGAGGAAGTCCTCCGCGTTTCGGACCACAGCAGCGTAGGCCCCGTCGACGTCCTGGAACTCTGGACAGAGCTCCAGGATTGTCCAGTCCACGAGTAGGCCGACATCTGCCCAGCCACCGGTCCACACCACGGCTTGGAAGACGTCGTCTCCTCTGAAGAGCGTCACGCCAAGAGACTCCGGGACTTCGATCGCGGTGCGGTCGGTGAGTATCGGTTGAGGCCACGATGCGCGCTCGTCGCGCCAGGTGAACGGACCAACGCGCGCGTAACGGCGCCACTCTTCGGCGGCGACAGCGAGGCGAGTCGCCAACTCATCAAGGTCAACGAGGTGCTCCATGACCCTGATCTTGCCGCACTCGCACATCGGAGTTCTTCCTCGATGTTACGAGAGCGACGATCGGTCCCAAACTGCATCTCGTTTCGGAGTGCGTCGCTATTTGGGACCGATCGTGGGGTTCAAGCCCACCTCGGCGGCAAAGGCGCGCGACGTTGGTGACTCGCCACGACAGCGACTGAACTAGGCGCAGAGGCGGTCGATGAGCTCGCGGTACCGTGCGGCCGTGCGCTCGACGATCTCGGCGGGCAGGGCCGGGGGCTCGCCCTGCTTGTCCCAGTTCGCGGCGAGCCAGTCGCGCACGATCTGCTTGTCGAAGCTGTCCATGCGGTTCGGGCCACCGGCGGCGTACAGTGCCGCGTCCCAGTACCGCGAGCTGTCGCTCGTCAGCGCCTCGTCGGCGAGGGTCAGCACGCCCGTGTCGGGGTCGGTGCCGAACTCGAACTTCGTGTCGGCGAGCAGCACTCCGCGCTCGGCGGCGATGGCGCTCGCCGCGGCGAAGATCGCGAGCGACGCATCCCGCAACTGCGTGGCCATCTCCTCGCCGACGAGCTCGATCGAGCGCTCGAACGTGATGTTCTCGTCGTGCTCGCCGAGCGGGGCCTTGAAGGCCGGCGTGTAGAGCGGCTCGGGCAGGCGGTCGCCGTCGTTGAGCCCCGCGGGCAGCGGGATGCCGCACACGGTGCCCGACTGCTGGTACTCCGCCCAGCCGGATCCGGTGAGGTACCCGCGCACGACGCACTCGATCGGCAGCATGTCGAGGCGTCGTACGAGCATCGCGCGGTCGGCGAGCTCGGCGGGCACCGCGGGCAGCTCCACATCGAGAGCGGTCACCAGGTGGTTCGGCACCTGCAGCCGGTCGAACCACCAGCGCGTGAGCTGGGTCAGCAGCGCGCCCTTGCCGGGGATGCCGGGCTCGAGCACGTGGTCGAACGCGCTGACCCGATCGCTCGCGACGACGAGCATGAGGGTTGGTGACCCCTCGCGCTCGTAGAGGTTGCGCACCTTGCCCGAGTAGACGTGGTGCCAGCCGAGCAGGGCGCCCGCATCCGTCATCAGACGACCCGCGCGGCGATGTCGGTGCGGTATTGGCCGCCCTCGAGGCCGATGCGGCCGATGGCCTCGTAGGCGCGGGCGCGGGCCTTGGTGAAGTCGGCTCCGGTGGCGACGACGCTCAGCACGCGGCCGCCCGTCGCGACGAAGCCGTCGGCCGAGCGCGCGGTGGCGGCGTGGGCGATCGTGACGCCTTCGACCGCGGCGGCCTCGTCGAGCCCGGTGAGGGGGCGATTGGGCGCGGCGGTCACGGGGTAGCCCTCGCTCGCGAGCACGACCGTGACGGCGACCTCGTCGCTGAACTCGGGGTGGGCGACGCCCGCGAGCTGGCCCGTGCTCGCCGCGAAGAGCAGTTCGCTCAGCGGCGTGACGAGGCGGGGCAGGACGACCTGCGTCTCGGGGTCGCCGAAGCGCGCATTGAACTCGATGACGCGGATGCCCTGCTCGGTGACGATCAGGCCGCAGTAGAGAAGGCCGATGAAGGGGGTCTTTTCGCGCTCGAGCTGGCGCACCGTCGGCTCGGCGACCGTGCGGATGACCTCGTCGACGAAGCCCTCGGGGGCCCACGGCAGCGGCGAGTACGCGCCCATGCCGCCGGTGTTCGGGCCGGTGTCGCCGTCGCCGATGCGCTTGAAGTCTTGCGCGGGGCTCAACGGCACGACCGTGTGGCCGTCGCTCAGCAGGAAGAGGCTGACCTCCTGGCCGGCGAGGAACTCCTCGACGAGCACCCCGCCCTGCTGCAGGTAGTGCGCGGCGTGGTCGACGGCGGCGGCGCGGTCGTCGGTGACGATGACGCCTTTGCCCGCGGCGAGCCCGTCGGCCTTGACGACATAGGGCGCGCCGAGCTCGTCGATCGCGGCCTCGGCCTCGGCGAGGGTGCCCGCGCGGATGGCGCGACCCGTGGGCACGCCCGCCTCGTCCATGATGCGCTTCGCGAAGGCCTTCGAGCCCTCGAGCTGGGCGGCCGCCTGGCCGGGGCCGAACACGGCGATGCCGCGGCGGCGCACCGCATCGGCGACGCCCGCGACGAGCGGCGCCTCGGGGCCGATGATGACGAGTTCGATGTCGTTGTCGACCGCGTAGTCGGCCACGACGTCGCCGCGCGTCGCGTCGAGCGCGACCGTCGGCACGACCGTGGCGATGCCGGCGTTGCCGGGGGCCGCGGTGATCTCGTGCGCCGTCCCCTCCCGCAGCAGGGCCGTGATGATGGCGTGCTCGCGGGCACCCGAACCGAGGACGAGGATTCTCACGCGGTCAGCCTACCCAGCGCCGGTACCCTCGCAGCATGGCCCGAGCGCGCATCGACGAGCAGACGGGGCGGGATGCTGTGCGCACGGTGCTCGCCGGTGCGGCCGAGCGCGCCGACCTCGCGATGGCCGTGCGCTACCTGCTGCAGGCGCTCGCCGAGGCCAGCCCGGGCCGCAGCGTGGAGGTGCGCGTGCCGCCGTTCGGCGCCGTGCAGGCCGTCGAGGGTCCGCGCCACACCCGCGGCACGCCGCCGAATGTGGTCGAGCTCGACGCCGAGACCTTCGTCGCGATTGCGACGGGATCGCTTATGTGGGGCGAGGCGGCGTCGGCGGGTCGCGTGCACGCATCCGGAGCCCGCTCGGATCTGTCGGCACTCTTCCCGCTCGCCTACTGAGTTCCCAGCGCTCTGCGCCACAATGAGACCGTGAGCACTCCCGACAGCCCGGCCTCCGACCGCACGACGGTGACGGTGCGGCGCGCGCCCAAGATCCCCGCGTTCATGGTCGTCGGCGGCCTCATCGGCTTTCTGGCGACGCTCGTGGCGACGAGCCTCTTCCCGGCCGACCCGCTCGTCGGCTACGCGGCGCTGCTCGGCTACTTCTCGCTCTACGGGGTGACCGCCGGGGTGCTGATCGGCGCGATCATCGGCGTCGTGCTCGACCGCCGCTCGCAACGGCAGGCCCGCACGGTCGAGGCCGAGCGCCAGGTCGTCGACGCCGCGCCGATTGAGGGCGAGCTCGAGGACTGAGCGTCTAGCTCAGCTGGTTCTGCTCGACCCAGCGCAGGTACTCGGGGCTCACCGTGCCGGTGACGTAGTCGCCCGTGAAGCAGCTCATCTCGAGCGACTCGATGCTGCTGCCCTCGAGAATCGCGGCCTGCATGTCGGCGACCTCCTGGTAGATGAGGTAGTCGCTGCCGAGCTCGGTGTTGATCTCGGGAATCTTGCGGCCGTGCGCGATGAGCTCGGTGCGGGTCGGCATGTTGATGCCGTACACGTGCGGGTAGCGCACGGGAGGCGCGGCCGAGGTGAAGGTGACCTTGTTGGCTCCCGCCGCGCGGGCCATCTCGACGATCTCTTTCGAGGTCGTGCCGCGCACGATCGAGTCGTCGACGATGAGGATGTTCTTGCCGGCGAACTCGCTCGACATGGCGTTGAGCTTCTGCTTGACGCTCTTCTTGCGCTCGGCCTGCCCGGGCATGATGAAGGTGCGGCCGACGTAGCGGTTCTTGTAGAAGCCCTCGCGGTACTCGATGCCGAGCTTCTGCGCCACCTGCATGGCGGCGGGGCGCGACGAGTCGGGAATCGGCATGACCACGTCGATGTCGCCCTTGGGCGTGTACTGCGCGATCGTGTCGGCGAGCCGGTCGCCGAGCCGCAGCCGCGCCTCGTAGACCGAGATGCCGTTCATGATCGAGTCGGGGCGGGCGAGGTAGACGTACTCGAACGAGCACGGGATCAGGCGCGGGTTCGCGGCGCACTGCTTCGAGACCATCTCGCCCGAGGCGGAGATGAACACGGCCTCGCCCGGCGCGACGTCGCGCACCGTCTCGTAGCCCGCGGCCTCGAGCACGAGCGACTCGCTCGCGACGACCCACTCGTCGCCCGTGAGGCCCGTCGTGCGGCGGCCGAGCACGAGGGGGCGGATGCCGAAGGGGTCGCGGAACGCCAGCAGACCGTGGCCGGCGATGAGGGCGATCGCGGCGTAAGAGCCTTCCACGCGCTCGTGCAGGCGGCTGATCGCGGCGAAGACCTGGTCGGGGTCGAGGTCGTTCCCCGTCACCTGGGCCTGCAGCTCGTGCGCGAGCACGTTGACGAGCAGCTCGGTGTCGCTGTTGGTGTTGAGGTGGCGGCGGTCGACGTCGAACAGCTCGCGCGTCAGCTCGCGCGTGTTCGTGAGGTTGCCGTTGTGCACGAGGATGATGCCGTACGGCGCGTTCACGTAGAACGGCTGCGCCTCTTCTTCACTGGATGCTGAACCCCGGGTGGCGTACCGCACGTGCCCCAGGCCCATGGTGCCCAGCAGGCTGCGCATGTCGCGCGTGCGGTAGGCCTCGCGCACCTGCCCCTTGGCCTTCGCCATGTGCAGCACGCGCCCTTCGGCGGTGGCGATGCCGGTGCTGTCTTGCCCCCGGTGCTGCAGCAGAGCCAACGCGTCGTAGACCTGCTGGTTGACGGGACTCGACGAGACGATGCCGACGATGCCGCACATGCGGGGCGTGCTCCAGACCGTAAGGTTGACGGTGACGCAGGCCAGTCTGTCAGACCGCGGAACGGATGAACGAATGACGAATTCTTATGCCGCCGCCGGCGTCGACACCGCGGCCGGCGACCGTGCGGTCGAGCTCATGAAGGCCTCCGTCGGCGCCACGCACGGCCCCGAGGTGCTCGGCGGGGTGGGCGGCTTCGCGGGTCTCTTCGATGCGAGCGCGCTGCTCGGCTACCGCCGCCCGCTGCTGGCCACGAGCACCGACGGCGTCGGCACGAAGGTCGCGATCGCGCAGGCCCTCGATATTCACGACACGATCGGGCAGGACCTCGTGGCGATGGTCGTCGACGACATCGTCGTCGTGGGCGCGAAGCCCCTCTTCATGACCGACTACATCGCATGCGGGAAGGTGCACCCGCAGCGCATCGCCGACATCGTGCGCGGCATCGCCGAGGCGTGCGCCGCGACGGGCACGGCGCTCGTCGGCGGCGAGACCGCCGAGCACCCGGGCCTGCTCGGCCCCGACGACTACGACGTTGCGGGTGCCGCGGTCGGCGTCGTCGAGGCCGACGAGGTGCTCGGGCCCGAGCGCGTGCAGCACGGCGACGTCGTCATCGCGATGGCGTCGAGCGGCTTGCACTCGAACGGCTTCTCGCTCGTGCGCCACATCCTCGCCGAGAAGAAGATCGGGTACCACGACGAGCTGCCCGAGTTCGGCGGCGTCGTGGGCCATACCCTGCTGACCCCCACCGCGCTCTACACGGCGCCGCTGCTCGACACCCTCGCCGAGCTGCCCGGCGCCATTCACGCCCTCAGCCACGTGACGGGCGGCGGCATCGCCGCCAACCTCGCGCGCGTGCTGCCCGTGGGCAGCTGGGTCGAGGTCGATCGCGGCTCGTGGAGCCCGCCCACCGTCTTCCGCGTGCTCGCGGACCTCGCGGGTGACACCCTCGAGTCGACCGAGGGCACGTGGAACCTGGGGCTCGGGATGCTCGCCGTCGTCGCCCACGACACCGCGAGCTCCGTCATCCGCGCGCTCGAGAGCCGGGGCGTGCCCGCGTGGGTCGCCGGCCGCGTCTCGACGGCCGCGCAGGACCTCACCGGGTTCGAGCAGGGCGCGAAGGGCGTGAACGGCGGAGCCGTGAGGCTCGTCGGCTCGTTCGCCGCGAGCTGACGCTCTAGGCGGTCTGCGCCGTCGGGTTCGCCGCGTCGTCCTCGTCGAGCTCGTCGTCGTCGAGGTCGTCCTCGTCATCGACGAGGTGAGCCCACTTGTCTTCGTACTCTTCGGCGTGCGCGGCAGCCGCGAGCTCGCGCTCGAGCGCCGTCAGGTTCGTGTCGGGAGTGAAGTACTTCAACTCGCGAGCCACCTTGGTGTGCTTCGCCTTCTGTCGGCCGCGCCCCATGCGTGACCCCCTCACAGTGTGTCGTCGGGTGAGCTAGGGAGAACCCCAGAATGCCGAGTCGGGACGGTAGAAAAACTGTGCGGAAGTTTAGCACGCACGGCCCGTGAGCCGACCCGGTTCCCCTGCCGCAGCATCCCGCGCACGGGGTAGCGTAGGGCGGGTGACTGCCCCCGACCTGACCACCTCGTGCGTGGTCATCGGAGCGGGGCAAGCCGGCCTCTCGGTGGCCTACTACTTGCGGCGGCTCGGCCTCGAGGCAGGGCAGGAATTCGTGCTGCTCGACCGCGGCCCGAGCACGGGCGGAGCCTGGCAGTTCCGCTGGGAGGCGCTGCGCCTCGGCTCGGCCCACCGCGTGAACGACCTGCCGGGCATGGACGAGCTGGGGCTGAGCTTCACGACCGCCGACCACCACGCTCCGGCGCGCGAGGTCGTGGCCGACTACTACCGGCGGTACGAAGAGCACTACGGCCTGCAGGTGGTGCGCCCGGCCTCGGTGACGCACGTGGAGGATCTCGGCCGCGACCTGCTCGTGCGGCTCACGACCGAGAACGGCCCGCTCGAGCTCGGCGCTTCGACGATCGTCAACGCCACCGGCACGTGGGGCTCGCCCTTCGTGCCCTGGTACCCCGGGCGCGACGGCTTCCTCGGCCGGCAGGTGCACACCGCCGACTACGTCGCCGCCGAAGAGTTCGCGGGGCTCAACGTCGTCGTCGTGGGCGCCGGCACGAGCGCGATCGGGTTCATCCTCGAGCTGGAGGGCCACGCCGCGAGCATCACGTGGGCCACGCGGCGCCCGCCCGAGTTCCTCGACGAGGTCGAGCTCAACCTCGAGGCCGCCGAGCAGGCCGTCGCGGCGCAAGACGAGGCCGCGCGCGCCGGACGCGCCTTGCCGAGCATCGTCTCGGGCACGGGCGTGCCGCGCACGCGCCGCATCCAGGCCGCGCTCGATCGCGGGGTGCTCGACTTCAAGCCCATGTTCGCCACGATCGAACCGGATGCTGTGGTCTGGCAGGACGGAACGCGCCAGGCCGCCGACGCCATCATCTGGGCCACCGGCTTCCGGCCCGAGCTGCGCCACCTCGCCCCGCTCAAGCTCCGCGAGAAGGAGGGCGGCGTCTCGGTGGCGAGCCACCACTCGGCGCGCGACCCCCGCGTGTTCTTCGCGGGCTACGGCCCGGCCGCCTCGACGATCGGCGCGAACCGCGCGGGTCGCAACATCGCGCGGCAGGTCGTCGCGACACTGAGCAAGATGGGGCGCTAGGCGCCCGCTGGCCGTCGGCCGTCGCGCGAGCATCCACCGATCGGGGGATGCCCGCCGGGCCGCGCACCTGCTTGCCTGGGGGCATGACCACGAGTCCTGCCCCGCGCCCTCGGTTCGTCGAGCGGCATCGCACCGCGCTCGCCGTCGGCGGGCTCGTCGTGAGCCTCGGCCTCGCGGTGCTGTGGCTGTTCGTCGTGCCCGAGCGCGCCGCGTCGACCACGGGGGTGCAGTCGTGGCTCATCCGCTTCGGGCACTCGATCTGCTGGGCGCTGCTCGCGACGACCGCGGCGCTCGTGCTCGCCCGGGCGACGAAGCGCGCGATCGACGTCACCGCCTGGGCGGCGCTCGCCGCCTACGCGGCCTTCCTCGCGGCGACGCTGCTCTGAACGACGCAGCTCGGAGCGGGCGGGCGCAGCGCCCGCGAGCGGTGCCATGCTGAGCGCGTGGATCTGTCGATCATCATCGTTCTGACTGCCGCGGTGCTCGGCGTGCTGCTGCTCGTGCTGCTGGCCGTCGCCGTGATCGTGCTGGGCCCGGCCGTGCGTCGCTCGCTCGCCGAGCGCGAGGCGTCGGGCTCGCAGCCTTCGGGCGAGCAGGAGCAGCGGTCAGAGCCCGACGTCGACCGACCGGTCGCCGATGCGCAGCCCGCGCACGGCGACGGACCCGAGGCCCCGGAGCGGTGACGAGTGCACGGTGCCGGCCAGGGCATCCGGTCGCAGCCCCAGGGCCGCGCTGAGCACGGCCACCGAGGAGGCCGCCGACCACGCCTGCGGGCGGCAGGCGGCGGGGTACGGCACGGGGAGGCCGACCTCGTCGACGGGGTCGCCCGAGTGCAGCTCGGGCATGCGGTAGTCGAAGCCCTCGGCGGCGCGCAGCAGCCCGCGCGCGAGCGAGGTCGCCACCTCGTCGTGCCCCTCGCGGGCGAGCCCGAGCACGGCGATGGCGGTGTCGTGGGTCCACACCGAGCCGCCGTGGTAGCTCAGCGGCCAGTAGCCGGTCGAGTCGGTCGACATCGTGCGCAGGCCGTAGCCCGAGTCGAGCTCGGGCGAGCCGAGGCGGGCGGCGACGAGCGCCGACTGCTCGGCGTCGAGCAGGCCCGTGCCGAGCAGGTGCCCGAGGTTGCTCGTGACGGTGTCGACGGGGCGCTTCTGCGCGTCGAGCGCGATGGCCGGATACGGGCCGAGATCGCCGCAGCGCTCGGCGTCGGTGATCCAGAACGCGGCGTGGAAAGCCGTGCGCAGGCGCTCGGCCCAGGCGCGCCACTCGTCAGCGCCGGGTCGGCCGAACGCTTCGAGCAGCGCGGCGCCGCCCATGGCCGCCTCGTAGGCGTAGGCCTGCACTTCGCACAGCGCGATCGGGCCGTCGGCGAGCGAGCCGTCGCGCCACTGCACGCTGTCGCCCGAGTCTTTCCAGCCCTGGTTGGCCAGGCCGTGCCCGCTGCGGTCGATGTACTCGAGCAGGCCGTCGCCGTCGGCGTCGCCGCTGTCGCGCATCCAGCCGAGCGCGGCTTCGAGGTTCGGCAGCAGGGCGCGCACCTCGTCGTCGGGCAGGCCCCACTGCCAGGCGTCGTGCAGCAGGCACACCCAGAGCGGGGTGGCGTCGACGGTTCCGTAGTAGAGCGGCGGCAGCGTGATGTCGTCGTCGATCACGAGCGACTGGCGGCGCAGCTCGTGCATGATCTTGCCCGGCTCCTGCGCCGACTCGGGCTCGTCGCGCGTGCCCTGCAGGCCCGCGAGCACGCGCAGGGTGCTGCCCGCCAGCTGCGTGCCGAGCGGCAGCATCATGCGCGCGGCCCACAGCGAATCGCGGCCGAAGAGCGTGAAGAACCAGGGGGCGCCGGCGGCGAGAAACGTCTCTTCCGGATGCTGCGCCGTGGTCATGCGCAGCGCGTCGAGGTCGTCGAGCGCGCGGTCGACCCAGCGCGTGAGGCGCTGGTCGCCCGCGTGCACCTCGGGGCGATTCCACGGCACGGGCCGCGCGTCGCCGCGCACGGCTCCGATCGCGTCGTCGGCGTCGAGCCGCCAGTCGACGCTGGCGCTGCCGCCGGGCCCGACCTCGATCGTCGTGACGAGGCGGATGCCCGTGGGGGTGCGCTCGATCTCGAGCGCGGTCGAGCTGACGCGCGCCGCGACGCTCTCGCCGCTCCAGCGCGCGGTCGCGCCGCCGCCGGAGGGCTCGATAACGAGCTCGGGGCTCGCGGTGGGCGCGTGCCCGAGCTTGACGTCGTCCATGCTCGAGGCGTCGAGGTCGAGCTCGATGACGACCGGCGCGCTGAGGGCGTGCTCGTGGCGGTTGCGCACCGTCAGGCGGTCGTGCACGCCGCGCGCGTCGACCGTGCGCTCGAGCGTCAGCCGCACCTCTGGGTCGGGCGTGTGGTCGTCGAGGTGGCGCAAGAGCGACTCGATGCGGGCGCCGTCGGCACTGCGCAGCGAGGTCGACAGGTGCTCCGCATCCTGATCGCCGACGCGCACGCGCAGGCCGCGCACGAGGCGCACGTCGCTCACGTAGATGCCGTGGATGGCCGCATCGCCCATGGTTCCGCGCGGCG
The DNA here is from genome assembly GCF_024362325.1 of Microcella humidisoli. Taxonomy (NCBI): domain Bacteria; kingdom Bacillati; phylum Actinomycetota; class Actinomycetes; order Micrococcales; family Microbacteriaceae; genus Microcella; species Microcella humidisoli. The sequence continues at coordinate 946,829 of NZ_CP101497.1, read as the reverse complement.
ACGACCACGCCTGCGTGGGGGCCCGCAGCACGACGAGCTCGTCGTTCAGCAGCGGTTGCAGTGATGCGGTCACGGTGGTCGGCCTCCTGGCTGAGTCGCGGGTGCCGGCGCCGTAGGGGTTGACACCGGTGTCGAATATCGGCAACACTACCGAATAATTTGATCGATCAAAACGATCGAGGCGAATTCTTCTGAGGCCGATCGATCGGGCGCAGAACACCACCAAGGGAGGCGGGGGAGATGGCGCGCATGCCCACCGTCGACGACGTGGCCGAGGCCGCGCAGGTCTCGCGCCAGACCGTCTCGAACGTCATCAACGCCCCCGAGATCGTGCGCGAGCAGACCCGCCTGCGGGTGCAGGAGGCGATCGACCGGCTCGGCTACCGCCCGCACGCCTCCGCCCGCCGGTTGCGCACCCGCAAGTCATCGACCATCGGCCTGCGGCTCGACCCGCTGCGCGACGGCATCTCGGGCGCCGTGCTCGACCGCTTCGTGCACAAGCTCGCCGAGCAGGCCGACGCGCGCGACCTGCGCGTCATGATCTTCACCGCCAACGGCGCCGACGACGAGCTCTCGCACATCCGCCGCCTGCGCGACGGCAGCGACATCGACGCCTTCATCCTCATCGCCACCTTCCACGGCGACCCGCGCATCGCCTGGCTCATCGAGCACGAGGTGCCGTTCGTGTCATTCGGCCGGCCGTGGGGCACGGCGGTCGACGACCCCCGGCACCGCTGGGTCGACGTCGACGGCCGGGCGGGGGTGCGGGATGCGACCGCGCGCCTGCGCGCGGCCGGCTGCTCGACCGTGGCCTACATCGGCTGGCCGAGCCCCTCGGGCACGGGCGATGAACGGCGCGCGGGATGGGAAGAGGCGTGCGGTCTCTCGGCCGACGACCGCTACCGCTACCAGGTCGTCACGGAGGACGGTGTCGACCAGGGGGCGATCTCGGCCCGCCACCTGCTCTCGATGGCGGAGCCGCCCGACGCCATCGTGTGCGCGAGCGACTCGCTCGCGCTCGGCGCCTCGATGGCCGCGACCGAGGACGGTCGCGGCGATGTGCCGATCATCGGGTTCGACAACACCCCCGTCGCGTCGGCGGTGGGGCTGTCGAGCATCGACCAGCCGCTCGACGAGGTCGTCGCGGCTGCCCTGACTCTGCTGTTCGGGCCGGAGGGCGACGTCGTCCTGCCGAATCCAGACAGCAACGAGGAGCCGACGAATCGGCTCCTCGTGCCTCGACTTGTCGAACGGCGGTCTACCCACCGCGCGCTCGGCGAGATCACCGGTGCCTGAGGCCCCGGCAATCACTCATCGAAAGGAAACATCGTGAGGACATCACAATGGAGTGCCGCGGCTCTCGCCGCGGGGCTCGTCGTCACTCTAGCGGCGTGCGCGCCGGCTGACGAGGGCGGCGAGGTGCAGACGGGCCAGGAGCTGACGATGCTCATCGGCTCGAGCGGCGACGCCGAGACGACCGCTGTGCAGGCGGCCGCCGACGCGTGGGCCGACGAGACCGGCAACTCGGTCGAGGTCATCGCCGCGAGCGACCTGGTGCAGCAGCTCGGCCAGGGCTTCTCGGGCAACAACCCGCCCGACCTGTTCTACATGCCGTGGGACCAGTTCCAGACCTACGCGGCGCAGGGGTTCCTCGAGCCCTACGCGGAGGACCTCGCCAACGCCGGCGACTTCCTGCCGGCGCTGCGCGATCAGTTCAGCTACGACGGGCAGTTCTACTGCGCGCCGAAGGACTTCTCGACCCTCGGTCTGCAGATCAACACCGACGCCTGGGAGGCCGCTGGCCTGACCGACGCCGATGTGCCGACCGACTGGGACCAGCTCGCGACCGTGGCGGCCGCGCTGACCACCGACGACCAGGTCGGCCTCTCGATGGGTCGTGAGTACGCCCGCGTGGGTGTCTTCATGAACCAGGCCGGCGGCACGCTCGTCGACGGCGACGCGATCACGGCCGACAGCGCCGAGAACGCCGAGGGGCTCGCGTACCTGCAGGGCCTCATCGAGGCCGGTTCGCTCAAGTTCCCGCAGGAGCTCGAGGCGGGCTGGGGCGGCGAGGCCTTCGGTCTCGGCAAGGCTGCGATGGTGATCGAGGGTCCGTGGATCAACGGCGCCATGCGCAACGACTTCCCTGACCGGAAGTTCATCTCGGTCGAGCTGCCTGCTGGCCCCGGTGGCCCGTCGACGTTCGCGTTCAGCAACTGCTGGGGTATGCCGATCGATTCCGAGACGCGCGACGCGACGCTGAACCTCATCGAGTTCCTCACGAGCGACGAGCAGCAGCTCGCGTTCGCCGAGGCCTTCGGTGTCATCCCGTCGACCGAGTCCGGTTCGGCCGCGTACGCCGAGCAGTTCCCCGAGAACGCGGCCTTCGTGGCCGGTGTCGCCTCGGCGGCGAGCCCGGTGGCGTTCCAGGGCGCGGCTGCGGCGATCGCCGACTTCAACACGCAGCTCGAGCAGATCGGCAGCGCTGAGCCGTCGAGCCTGCTCACCCCGCTGCAGGACAACCTGCAGGCTGCGTTCGACGAGGCGAACGGATAACCACTGTGGCTCGCACCGCAGTACGGCCTCGTCGCGGCGGAGGAATCCGCCGCGGCGAGGCCCGCGCGGGGTGGCTCTTCGTCGCCCCCTCGGTGGTGATCACGCTCGTCTTCCTCGTGATCCCCATCGCGCTCGCCCTCTGGGTGAGCTTCAGCGACTGGAACGGATTCCAGTCGCCCCTCAACCCGCGCGTCAACTTCGTCGGACTCGAGAACTACGCCGCCATCACCGTCGATGACGGCCTCGACCAGCAGAACTTCGGCACCGCCGTGCGCAACAACCTCTACTACGTGCTCTTCGTCGTGCCGCTGCAGACGATCATCGCGCTGCTGCTCGCCGTGCAGGTCAACCGCGCAGCGCTGCGCGGCCGCGGCTTCTTCCGCACCGCGTTCTACTTCCCCTCGGTGACGAGCACCGTCGCGATCGTGATCGTCTTCCAGTTCCTGTTCACCGCATCCGGCGCCGTCAATGCCGTGATCGGCGCCTTCGGCATCGACGGGCCCGACTGGTTCAATGACTCGACGGGGCTGTTCCACGGCTTCTTGAGCCTGTTCGGCATCACCCAGCCGAGCGGCCTGCTCGCCGAGCCGGGCTTCCTCGGCATCTCGGGATGGGAGTGGCTCGCCGGTCCCTCAGTGGCGATGAGCTCGCTCATCATGCTCGCGATCTTCACGACCTCGGGCACGTTCATGCTGCTCTTCCTCGCCGCGCTGCAGAGCATCGGTGCCGAGATCGACGAGGCCTCGCTCATGGACGGCGCGGGCCCCGTGCGCAAGTTCTTCTCCATCACGGTGCCCATGCTGCGGCCGACGCTCTTCACGGTGCTCACGCTCGGCCTCATCGGCTCGTGGCAGGTCTTCGACCAGATCTACGTGCTCGGCGGCACCTCGGCGGGCGGCACCATCTCGACACCGGCCTTCCTCGCCTACCGGTCGTCGTTCGTCGACCTCGAGTGGGGGCAGGGCGCGGCGATCGCGTTCATCCTCTTCCTCTTCATCATCGTGCTGACGCTGCTGCAGCGCTGGGCGCTCGCCGAGCGAGGACCGCGCAAGCGGAAGGCCTCGAGCTCGAGCAAGCCGGCCGAGACGTCGACCGCCGACAAGGCGGCCGCGGGCGCGGCGTTCACGGTCGACGGAGGACTGCGATGAGCGCCGTCACGCCGACCATCGAGGCCGCCGACGACCAGCAGCCGCGATCGTTCCGCCGCCGCAAGGTGCTCGGCGGTCGCGCGCGCACGACGATGCTGCTGAGCTACCTGATTCTCATCGGCCTCGCGCTGGTGTACATCTACCCCTTCATCATCTCGATCTCAGCGTCGTTCAAGACCGATGCCGAAGCGACGCAGGATGCTCTGGGCCTGATTCCCCAGACCATCACGTTCGCGGCCTACGAGCGGTTGTTCGGCGATGTGCCGTTCCCGCTCTGGGCGGGCAACACGATGCTCATCGCGACGGTCGTCACGGTGGGGCGCGTGTTCTTCGACTCGCTCGCGGGCTACGCGCTCTCGCGCCTGAAGTTCCGCGGCCGCACGGCGGTCTTCGTCGCCTACATCGCGATTCTGTCGGTGCCGGGCGTCGTGCTGCTCATCCCGCGGTTCCTCATCCTGCAGCAGCTCGGGCTGTACGACACCTACGGCGGCATGATCATCCCGCTGTTGTCGACCGCGGCGGGGGTGTTCATCATGAAGCAGTTCTTCGACTCGATCCCGGTGAGCATCGAAGAGGCGGCGCGCATCGACGGGGCGGGCACGTTCCGCACCTTCTGGACGATCGTGCTGCCCATGGCGAGGCCCGCCCTGGTGACGCTGTTCATCCTCTCGTTCCAGGGGTCGTGGAACGAGCTCGGCCACTTCATCGTGTCGCGGCAGAGCCCCGAGCTCAACACGCTCACGACGGGTGTGGCCTCGCTCGTGTCGGGCCAGTTGGGTTCGGGCAACCAGTTCCCGCTGCAACTCGCCGCGGCGGTGCTCATGACGATCCCCGTCGCGGTGCTCTTCTTCATCTTCCAGAAGCGCATCATGAACACGACCGAGGGCGGCGAGAAGGGCTAGTCGCTCATGCCGCGTCGCGCGCTGCTCGGCCTGCTTCAGGGCAGGTCGAGCAGCGCGATGCGGCCGGTGTCGACGCGCATCGCGAGGTCTTCGTCGAGGCTGGCCATCGCGACGGCGATGCGGCTCGTGTCACCCAGCACCGCGCAGTCGTAGACCCCGAGCGGGCCGGCTCCGGGGCCAGCGGCGATCGGCTCGGCGCGGTAGACGATCGTGGGCTCCGCATCCGGGCCCGCGTCGCTCTCGGTGGCAGTCGCCGGAGCGAGGCGCGCAAGGGCGCCCGCGAAGGCGAGCGCGACGTACACGGTGCCGTCGGGCGCGATCGACAGGCCGTCGGGTCCGCTGCCCGCGGCGAACCGCCCCCGCGATGTGACGCTGTTGTCATGGGACATCAGCGACACACGGTCGGCGAAGGTCTCGGCCACCAGCAGGGCGCCGGTCGCGTCGCGCTCGCAGCCGTTGGGGAAGACGAAGACGGATGCGCTGGTCGAGACCGTGCCGTCGGGCGCCACGCGCACGAGCGGCGAGGGCACCGGCTCGTCGTGCTCGGGGTCGAATCCGTAGCCGCCGACCCACGCCGTGCCGTCGGGATCGACGTGCATGTCGTTCGCGGAATGCGTCATGAGGTCGGCGAGGTCGGCATGTACCGAGACGGCTCCGGCGGCGCGTCCCGCGGCGTCGAACGGCACGCGCAGCACGCGGCGCTGCTCGCAGTCGACGACGAGCAGGTCGCCGGGGCCGTCAGGCCCGCCGGGCATCCACCCGAGCCCACCCGGCACGGTCGGCCCGCCGCCCACGGCGTCGAGCACCACCACAGCAGGCGACCCCGGCACCCAGCGCATCACGCGCGAGCGGAACATGTCGCTGAACCACAGCGCTCCGCCGCGCCACCGCAGCGCTTCGGGGAATCCGAGGCCCTCGAGCGTCGTCATGATTAGAACGTCATGGTGAGGCCGCCGTCGACGGTCACCACCTGGCCGGTCGTGTACGAGTTGTCGCGCGAGCTGAGGAAGTCGACGACGGGCGCGATCTCGGCGGGCATCGCGGCGCGGCCGAGCGGCAGCTTGCCGCTCGCCACATACTGCTGGCGGAATGCGTCGGTGTCGGTCTCGTCGGTGCCGTCGGGCAGCAGGCTCATGCGCGTGCGCACGAAGCCCGGCGCGACCGCGTTGGCGAGCACGCCGTGCGCGGCGAGGTCGAGCGCGGCCGAGCGCGTCGCCGCCTCGAGGCCCGCCTTCGATACGTCGTAGGCGAGGCATCCCGGTTGCGCCTGCCGAGCGTGCACGCTCGTGATCGTGACGATGCGGCCGAACCCCTGGGCCACCATGCCGGGCGTGAGTATGCGCATGAGGTCGAGCGGAGCATCCAGATTCACGGCCCACACCGCCCGCCAGTCGTCGAAGCCGCTGTCGTGAATCGAGCCCTGGCGAAAGATGCCGGCCACGGTGACGAGTACGTCGACGCCGCCCAGCCGTTCCGCCGCGATCGCCGCGCCGCGCGCGCGGGCCTCGGGGTCGGCGAGGTCGGTGATCACGACATCCTGACCGTCTTCGCGGTCGAGGCCAATCACGTGGTCGCCGCGCGCCCGCAGGCGGTCGGCGATCGCCGCGCCGATGCCGTTCGCGGCACCCGTCACGATCGTGCGCAGGGGCGCGTCAACAGGGGCGGTCATGATGCCTCCGATTCGTCGAGGGTGGTGGATGCCCACCGCACGCTCAGCGCCACGCTCCAGTCGAGCGTGCCGCCGGGCGGCAGTCGCACCAGATCGAGGTCGAGCGCGGTGCCGGCGCCGTGCGGGGTCGAAGTGGGTTCGATGCCGAGCGCGACGACCTGCCCGTTCCAGGGTTGCTCGGGGGAGGCCCCGAGCTCTTCCCAGAGCAGCGCGTGGGGCAGGGCGCCGCCCTGCCACTCGACGAGCACGTCGACGTGCGGGCCGCGCGCCCCGATGCGCTGGGGCTGCACGCCCGCGAGCCCGGTGACGCGGGCCGGGGTCGCTCGGTCGACGACCGTCCAGCGTTCGGCCGGGTCGCCCGGCCACGGCAGAGGCGCCCCCTCGGGTAGGCCGGCGTAGTCGAGCGGCCGCAGCTGCGTGCCCGCGGGCACGTCGAGCGCGAGGGGGGCGGCGAGCACGTCACCGCCGAGGATGAGGTGTTCGGCCGCGACGAGCACGCGCGTCGAGTCGCCCGCGTTGTGCACGCGCGTGGCGACGGCGGCACCGTGGTCGGTGAGCCGCCAGAGGCGCTCGGCGCTCAGCCCCTCGCGGTCGGCCCAGCCGAGGGCGACCGTGTCGGGCGCGCGCGAGACCTCGAGCCAGGGCGCTTGCGAGGCCGTGCCGTGAAACCCTTCGGCCACGGCGGCGAGCGGGTTCGGCTGCCCCGCGGTCGGAAAGCACAGCTGCCAGCCGCCGCGCCAGCGCTCGACCCAGGTCGATTCATCCGCTGCCGGCCGGGCTCCGGGCAGCACGGCCGAGCCCCAGGGCGTCGCGGTGAGCACGGGCCGCCCGTGTACGAGCAGGTCGAGCAGCACGCCGCCCTCATCGGGCAGCACGGTCGCGCTGACGCCGCCGTGCTCGAGGCGCACCGCGGGTTGCGCGGTCATCCCGATGCCCCTGACGGTCTACGCAGTCGCAGCGCCATCGCGCTGCTCGCTGAGGGCCTTGATGAGCGCGTTCTTGCCGTCGAGCACGACGCGCAGCATGGCCTCGGCGGCCTTCTCGCCGTTGCCGCCGTTGATGGCGTGGAAGACGGCGGCGTGGGTCTCGGCGTCTTCGGAGAAAACCTCGTCGTCGGCCGCCGTGGCCTGCTGAACCGTGAACGAGGAGTACATGAAGTCGGCGACGACGCTGCCGAACTGCCGCAGCAGCACGTTGTGCGAGGCGGCGTAGACGGCGAGGTGGAACTCGACGTCGGCGTGCGCGTAGCCCTCGCGGTCGGTGGCGTTGGCGACCATGTCGTGCAGCGCGTCGTCCATGCGGCGCAGGTCGTCCATCGACGAGCGGCCCGCGGCGAGGCGGGCGGCGGCGGGCTCCATGATCTGGCGCACCTCGACGAGGTTGCGCATGATCTCGTCGCCGCGGCCGACCTCGCTGTGCCACCGAAGGATGTCGCTGTCGAAGACGTTCCAGTTCTCGGGCTGGCGCACGCGCGTGCCGATCTTCTGGCGAATGTCGACGAGGCCCTTCGCGGCGAGCACGCGCATGCCCTCGCGCACCGAGGTGCGGGAGACGCCGAACTGCTCGGTGAGCTCGGCCTCGCGGGGCAGCAGGTCGCCGGGCGCGTACTGGCCGCCGATGATCTGCCGGCCGACCCCGTCGATGACCCGGCCCTGCAGTCCTCGCATCGAATAGCCCGCACCGCGTTCGGCATCGCCGACGATCTCTGCCATGCGCGGGCCTCCTTGCAGCTAGACGACGTGACTCACCTTATTCGGCACCTCGGGGCTCGTGTACACGCGCTCGTGGTCGATCGAGATCTCGACGTGCCGCAGGTAGGGCAGCAGACCGATGAGGTCGACCTCGATGCCGAGCCCGGGGGCCTCGGGGGCTCGCACCTCGCCGTTGGCGTCGGGGAGGATGTGGTTGCTCGAGATGGCGAGGGCCACGGGCTTCGGCTCAACTGGGTACTCGCAGATGCGGTGATCGGCGAGGCCGGCGAAGGGCTGCAGCGAGGCCGAGAGGGCGAGGTGCGAGGTGAAGGTGTGGTTGACGTAGGTGGTGCCGTGCCGCACCGCGTGGTCGGCCACCGCTTTCGAGGGGCCGATGCCGCCGATGCGCGCGGCATCCACCTGAATGAATCGCACGCCGCCGTAGTCGATGAGGTTCGTGGCCATGTGCACGGTGTGCGCGCCCTCGCCGCCCGCGACGCCGACGGTGCGGGCGCGCGATGCGAGCGCGGCGTGCGCCACGTAGGCATGCGGAACGAAGGGCTCTTCGAGCCACGTGGCGTGCGCGTTCTCGAGCGCCTCGAGCCGAGCGATCGCCGCGTCAACGTCGTCGCCCCAGATCTGACCGGCGTCGATAAGCAGCTGCGCGTCGTCGCCGAGGCCTTCGCGCGCGGCGGCCACGTGGTCGGCGTCGGCCGCGGCCGTGCCGGTGCCGTAGCTGCCCCAGCCGAACTTCACGGCGCGAAACCCGTTGGTGCGCGCCAGTCGGGCGCGATCGAGCGTCTCCTGCGGGGTGTCGCCCATGAGCATGGATGCGTACGGAAGCTTCGCGTGGTTCTCGGTGTACCCCAGCAGTCGCCAGACGGGTTCGTCGCGCACCTTGCCGAGCAGATCCCACAGCGCGATCTCGATGCCCGACCAGGTGTGGCCGGCCTGCAGCAGGTCCATGCTGTTGCGCGCGACGAGGCGGGCGATGCGGTGGATGTCGTCGGGGCCGTCGAGCCGCTCGCCGATGACGGATGCCGCGACGGGCTGGCAGACGCCGTGCGATCGTGGGGTGATGAACGCGGCGATCGAGGTGAGCGGCGAAGCCTCGCACTCGCCCCAGCCCTCATGCCCGTCGGCCGTGACGCGCACGAGCAGGGCGTCTTGACTTCCGTCGGCCTCGAGGGTGACCTCGGGCATGGACGCGTAGTAGAAGTCGACGGAATCGATGTTCATGTGCCGTGTGCCGCCTTCGCGCTGGATACGTGGTGCATGCTCCTCGCGCGGCGGCTGCGGCGTGCTGCCGTGCTCGCCACCGTGCGATGCATCGTTAGATCATACGTTACAACCAGAATGTACGGTGAAGGTGGTAACAATTCCGCATCCGGTCTTGCCAAGTGCGTGTCTAGGTATGATGTAATGACTCCACGAACATGGCTCAGGCCATCGTGCGAAGAAACGGGACGATGATGTCGCAGACGCTGAACCGCCGCCTGGCACCCGCCGGCCGCGCGCGCCTGCACGCCGCCCGCCCGCACGCCCCTCACCCTTCGGCGGGCCACCCAGCCCGCCCGAAGCTCGCCGCACAGGCGACGGCCCGGCGACGTGCCGACGCTGCGCGCGCGATTCCCGACCCGACCGGGGCCACCCGGTCGGGTGCTCCGATAGGAAGGACACAGCAATGAACAAGCGACAGGTGGGGGCACTCGTCCTCACGGCGAGCCTCATCGCAGGGCTCTCGGCCTGCGCGCCGGCTGAAGAGCCGGCTGCCGAGCTCGGCGGCGACCTCCTGGTGTGGGACACGGGCATCCTCGGCCGCACCCTCGAGAACGGCGACCCCGACCTCGAGAACTCGTTCATCGACAAGATGGCCGTGGCGTTCGAAGAGGCGAACCCCGGCACCAACATCGAGGTCGTGCAGCAGGGTGGCGACATCACGTCGGCGGCCGCGCAGTTCCAGGCGGCATCGATCGCCGGCGACGGCCCCGACATCCGCATTCAGTACGCGGGCGGGCCGACGCTCTCGTTCGGTGACTTCTTCACCGACCTCGACGAACTGATCGACGCGGATGTTCTCGACAAGCTCGCGGGCGTCAACGTCAACCGCGAGGGCTACAGCCCCGACGGCCGCCTGCTCGGCATGCCCTACGGTGCCGGCAACCTGTTCACGGTCTTCCAGAACCACGCGGTGCTCGAAGAGGCGGGTCTCGACCCGGCCAACCCGCCCACCACGTGGGAGGAGATGCTCGCCAACGGCCAGCAGGTCGTTGACAACACCGACAAGAACGGCTTCTGGGTCGCGAACCTCGAGGGCTACGTCGGTGCCTGGATGATCTCGGCGCTCGTCGGCGGTCAGCTCGGTGAGTCGGTCTTCACGCAGATGTACGCGGGCGACATTCCCGTCGACGACCCGGCCATGGTCGCCGCCTACGAGGCCTTCGCCGAGTGGGGCGCGAGCGGGCTCACCAATCCCGACGCCGGCCAGGTGTCGAACGGTGAGTCGACCGCTGGCTTCGTCAACGGCAGCAGCGCCTACTACCTCGTCGGCAGCTGGGAGAACAACAACATGCTCGACGCCTTCGGCGAAGACGGTGTGAGCTCGTTCTTCATCCCGACGCTCGAGGGCTCGGAGTTCCCGAACATCGGCGCTGGTGGCCCGGAGATCGCGCTGTCGATCACCGAGTACAGCGAGAACAAGGAGCTCGCCGCGGCGTTCCTCACCTTCCTCGCCCAGGCCGAGAACCAGGACGTGTTCGTCGAGCTCTACCAGACGCAGGGCTCGAACCACGTCGACGGCGACCCGTCGAAGATCGAGAGCCCGCTGCTGCGTCAGCAGTTCGAGCAGCTCGCGCTCGCCACCGATGGCGTCACCTTCGCCTTCGACAGCGTGATGCCGCAGGCCACGATCGACCTGTTCTACCGCGTGAACGCCGGTGTCTTCACCGGCAGCATCACGCCGGAGGACGCGGTCGCGCAGCTCAAGGCCTCCTACGAATCCGAGATCGCGAACCAGTGACCTCGGCTGCTCTCACCTCGCGCGTGGGCGCCGCTTCGGCGGCGCCCACGGGCGGGGCCCACCCGCCCCGCAAGCCCGGAGGAATCCGCCGGCGTGACCGCATCGTCGGTCTCCTCGCGGTTCTTCCGGCCTTCCTCGTCGTGGTTGGCTTCATGGCCTTCCCCGTCGCCTTCGCCCTCTTCATCTCGTTCACGAAGACCAACGGTCTGCGCTTCGAGTGGCGCTGGTTCGACAACTACATCGCGCTGCTGAACGACCCGATCGTGCACCAGGTGTTCCTCAACAACCTGAAGTTCCTGATCTCGGTGCCGCTCGTCATCTTCGTGGCGCTCATCGTCTCGGTGCTGCTGTTCGAGCGGGTGCGCGGCTGGAAGTACTTCCGCGTCATCTTCTTCCTGCCGAACGTGCTCTCGGTCGCCGTCATCGGCATCATGTTCCGCAACGCCTTCGGCTACTACGGCGGCGTCAACCAGGCCCTCGCGCTCTTCGGCGTCGAACCCATCCAGTTCTTCACCAATGGCACGACGGCCATCGCCATCATCATCCTGGCGCTCGTGTGGGCCGGCTTCGGCTACCAGTCGCTGCTGCTGCTTGCGGGGCTGACGGCCATCAACCCGGCCGTGTTCGAGGCGGCCGCGATCGACGGCGCGGGCTGGTGGAAGCGGCTCTGGTACATCACGCTGCCGAACATCCGACGCGTGCTGGGCTTCGTGTTCATCATCAACGTGATCTACACGTTCTCGTCGCTCTTCGGCTTCATCTACGTCATGACGGCCGGCGGCCCGGGCTTCGACACCACGACGATCGACTACCTCGTGTACCTGCGCGCCTTCTCGAGCACGAACCTCGGTTCGGGTGCGGCGCTCGCGGTCATCCTGTTCCTCTTCATCGGCATCCTCACCCTCGTGCAGAACCGGGTGTTCAAGCTCGGAGAGGAGGACTGATCATGGCCACCACCGAAGACGACGTCGTCATCAGCAAGCGCATCTCGTCGGGCCGCACGCAGTGGCCCATCTTCATCGCGCTGCTGCTCGTGGCGGCCACGATCGTGTACCCGCTGTACTTCGTGATCATCACGTCGTTCCGCCCCAACAGCGACTATCTGCAAGACCCCTTCGGGCTGCCGGGGGTGTGGACGTTCGAGAACTACCTCAACCTGGCCAACACCTACGGCATCGGGCAAGCGTTCTTGAACAGCCTGTTCGTCGGAACGGTGTCGGTGAGCGTCATCCTCGTGCTCGCCTCGCTCGCGGGGTACGCACTGGCGAAGCTGCCGGTGCCGGGGCAGAAGTACATCACCGCCACGTTCGTGTCGGTCATGCTGCTGCCCGGGCCCGTGCTGATCATCCCGATCTATCTCATGCTCGCGCGCCTCGACCTGGTCGGCACCTACACGGGCCTGATCCTCGTCTACGTGGCCACCGGGCTGCCGTTCGCCACGTTCTTCTTGACGCTGTCGTTCCGCGGCATTCCCGACGAGGTCATCGAGGCGGCGCGCATCGACGGTGCCGGCTTCTTCCGCATCATGTGGTCGATCGTTCGGCCCATGGGCTCGAGCGGCCTCGCGACCCTCGCGGTGCTGCAGTTCTTGGGCGCGTGGAACGAGCTGATCTTCGCGGTCATCCTCATCCCCGAAGAGTCGATGCGACTGCTCACCCCGCAGCTCGCGAGCATCGGCGAACGCTTCCTGACCGACCAGCCGCTCGTGTCGGCGGGCCTCTTCATCACGGCCTCGGTGCCGCTGATCTTGCTGGCCTTCGCGTCGAAGTACATCATGCAGGGCCTGCAGGTCGGCGTCAGCCGCTAGGCATCACAGACCTCGCGGGGCTGGGCTGCCCGAGCGCCCAGCCTCGCGAGCTATGTCCTGGACGGGGGTGTCGCCCGCGACTCCTAGGACCCGTCGAACCAGCCGCGGGCGTGGAAGGTCGCGTCGAGGGCGGGGCCGCGGCGCGTGGGGGCGGCCCACTGCACGCCGTTGGCGAGCACGCGGTGGATCCTCGGGTGGTGACAGACGGAGTATTCCTGGTCGCCGGGCGAGAAGTAGAGGGCCCGCCCGTCCCCGCGACTCAATGTTGCGCCCGAGCAAAAGACCTAGCCGCCCGAAAACGATGGGATGAAGATGAGCTCCTCGGAGGTATGAATACGGTAAGGGCGGACACCTGCACATAACGTCTCGCTAACTCGTTCGTCTGGAGGACAGAATTCAATGCGCGAGTCAACCGATCGATACATTGACCGATGGTGGCGAGCGAACGGTAGGTCCCTTTCGCTGATGCTCGGAATCTTGGCGATTCTCGTGCTCGTGTATCCGGCGGACCTGCCTGCGAAGCTCTGGTCGGCGGCCCTCCCGTTCGGAGTAGCTCTTCTGGGTTCTTTGCTCTGGGCCCCGCGTCGAAAGAAGCCCCCGACACGAAAAGAGCTATTCCGGTCGGTGGCAGAGCGAGAGTTGGGACCCCTGCCGGCGGCGAGCAAGATCGATGACACTCGCACACTGCTCGCTTTCAATAACTCGACCGAAGACCCCGTCGTGTACCTCGTTTACTTCGAGGGCCTAAAGCCACGTGTGTACCTAGTACCGGCTCACCTTCGAGGTCGCGTACGCGAGACGATCACGTTTGAGTCAATCGCAGAAGCACGTGAAGGTCTTCAGAAGCTGGGCATAGGCGTGCTCCCTCAGAGCGACTTCACGGATCGCATTGGTCGCGAGTTGCGTTTCGACGAGTAACGCATTGGCTAGAAGGTGCCGGCGCCGCAGCTTCTGAGGAAGCGGAGGGCTTGGCAGCGGAACACCGCAGCCTGCAAAGAATCCGTGCGCCGCTAGTTAGTCGAGTCGAACCAGCCTCGTGGGTGGAAGGTCGCGTCGAGGGCGGGGCCACGGCGCGTGGGGGCGGCCCACTGCACGCCGTTGGCGAGCACGCGGTGGATGCTCGGGTCGTGGTACACCGGGTACTCCTGGTCGCCCGGCGAGAAGTAGAAGACCCGTCCGTGACCGCGGGTCCACGTGGCGCCGGAGCGGAAGACCTCGCCGCCCGAGAACGACGAGATGAAGATGAGCTCGTCGGGGGTGGGGATGTCGAAGAACTCGCCGTACATCTCCTGCGCCTCGATGACGAGCGGGTCGGGCACGCCCTGCGCGATCGGGTGGGTGGGGTCGACCGTCCACACCACCTCGCGGTCGCCGTCGTTGCGCCACCGCAGCGAGCAGCTGGTGCCCATGAGCTTCTTGAAAAGCTTCGAGTAGTGGCCCGAGTGCAGCACGATGATGCCCATGCCGCCGAGCACCGCGTCGTAGACGCGGTCGACGACCTCGTCGCGCACCTCGGGGTGCGCCTCGTGGCCCCACCACAGCAGCACGTCGGTCGAATCCACGACGGACTGCGGCAGGCCGTGCTCGGGCTCGTCGAGCGTGGCGGTGCGCACCTCGACCTCGGCGCCGAGCAGGCTCGTCAGGCCCGCGGCGATCGCGCCGTGCATCCCCGTCGGATACAGCTTCGCGGTGAGCGAGTCGGGGTAGTTCTCGTGCCGGTTCTCGTTCCACACGGTCACCCGCAGCGGCGCAGTATTCATCAGAGGCGCAGCGGTCATCAGGGCTCCAGTCGAATCTCGCGGCCTTCGGCGGCCGAGCGGTAGCAGGCGTCGAGCACCTCGGTGCGGTGCAGGGCGAAGTCGCCGCGGTGGTGCTGCCACTGCCCCGACCGCACGTGCTCGATGAACTCGGCGATGACGAGGGGATGCTCGCCGCCGGGCACGTGCACGTCGGGTGCGATGTCGACAGGACGGCCCGCGACGTCGCGGAAGATGCGCAGGGTGTCGTCGCTCGCGTAGCGCGGCACGAAGAGGCGCAGGCCGCCGTCGACGCCGAGCAGCTCGATCGAGATGTCTTCGTCGTCGACCGTGTGCCCGGCCCACGTGATTTCGAAGGCGGCGCTCGAGCCGTCGTCGAAGCGGAACAGCGCACTCGCCAGGTCTTCGACCTCGAAGGCCCCGGTGTCGGAGGCCATCTGCTCGCTGCGATCCATCGCGCCGTAACCCGCGCGGCCGAGCTCGCCGTGCGCGACCGCGCTCACCGCGACGACCTTGCGCTCGCCGAGCAGGAACAGCAACGAGTCGAGCACGTGCGGGCCCAGGTCGATGAGCGCCCCGCCGCCCGCCATGCGCTTGCTCGTGAACCACGACCGCAGGCCCGGAATACCCGCCCGCCGCTTCCACGACGCGCGCGCGTGGTAGATGCGGCCGATGCCGACCTCGTCGAGGTAGCGCTTGGCGTACTGCACGTCGGCGCGGCGGCGGTGGTTGAAGGCCACCTCGAGCACGCGGTCGTGCTCGACCGCAGCCGCGACCATCTCGCGGGCCTGCGCGGTGTCGAGGGCGAGCGGCTTTTCGCAGAACACGTGCTTGCCGGCCGCGAGCGCGGCCATCGTGATGGGGTGGTGCAGCGCGTTGGGGGTGGCGATGCTGACGATGTCGAGGTCGGGCAACGCGACGAGGTCGGCCCAGTCGGCCAGCAGGTGCGGCACGGCGTACTGCGCGCCGAGCTCGGCGAGGCGGTCGACCTCTTTGCCCGCGAGGGCTACGACCTCGACGTCGGGCATGGCCGCGTAGGCCTCGACGTGCACTGAGCCCATGCCGAGGCCGACGACGCCGACGCGCAAGGGGGTGCCTGGGGAGGAAGAACGGGAGGCCGGGCCGGCGGAGGGGGAGGATGCCACGGGCGGTTTCTTTCGGTGAGAGGAACGGCTGCGGGGTGCCGCGAGCAGGCGCCCTTTAGGTATGATGTAAAGCCTACAGGTGAGGAACCGAGAATGACCGACGCAGTGTTGCGCGCCCGCCCCAACGATGGCGGGCGGCTCGATGTCGCCCTCGCCGACACCATTCTGAGCGATACCTCTCCGCTGTTGGTAGAGATCGACCGGCAGCCGGTCGACCGCTGGCTCGAGCCGAGCGTCTCGAACTCTGCTGACCTCGTGACCATCGACGGCACGCTCGCGGGCACGACCCTGCACGCCGCGTGGAGCGCGCGCCGCGTGGCCGACCAGCCCGTGTGGGAGCTCGCGCTGACGCTGCGCAACGACGGCGAGCATCCCGTGACGATCACGCGCATGGACCCGCTCTCGCTTAACGTCGGCGCCGAGTGGCGCACGCACGGATTCCACAGCGCGTGGGGCGACGAGTTTCGCCCGCTGCGCGGCCACGCCGGCCACCACCTCGTGCTCGAGAGCCGGTCGGGGCGCAGCTCGCACGGCAAGATTCCGTGGCTCGGACTCGAGCGCGGCGGCTACGTCGCCCCCGGCGTGCGCCGCGGGCCCGGCGACGGCGAACCCCCCGCCGCCCTGACCATCGCCCCCGCTTACAGCGGCAACTGGCACATTCACGCGATGGCCGGCGGGTTCGTCACCGCGGGCATCTCGCCCTGGCAGTTCTGGGTCGACCTTGCGCCGGGCGAGTCGGTGACCGCTCCGAGCGTCGTGCTGACGGTGGCCTCGTCGCTCGATACGGCGAGCCTCGCCCTGCAGCGCGCCGTCGCCGCCGACTGGCTGCCGCGCACCCCGTTCACTGACGCGCTGCCCGTCGAGTGGAACCACTGGTGGCCCTACGAAGACCAGGAGGTCGACGAGCACGTCATCGTCGACAACGCGCGCATCGCGCAGCTGCTCGGCATCGAGGTGGCCACCGTCGACGCCGGCTGGTTCGGCGCCGCCGACCCCACGAGCTACTGGCAAGAGCAGCGCGGCGACTGGTCGAGCGTCAACACCGCGCGGTTCCCCTCGGGGCTCGAGGCGCTCGGGCAGAGCATCCGCGACGCCGGCGTGCTACCGGGCATGTGGATCGAAGCCGAAGCCGTCGGCGCGAACTCGAAGCTGCGCGCCGCGCACCCCGAGGCCATGGCGCACTCGGTCGAGGGCCGACGCGCCGACCCCTCGTACCGCGTGCAGACCGAATCGCTCGACCCCGACGACCCCACCTTCTTGGGCTACGTCTGCATGGGCTCGCCCGCGGGCCGCGCCCACGTGCTCGAGTCGATGAGCACGCTCATCACCACGACCGGCGCGCGCTGGATCAAGCTCGACTTCAACATCGACCCCGACGCCGGCTGCACGCGCACCGACCACGGCCACGGCGCGGGCGACGGCCTGCTGCGGCACTACGAAGGCCTCTACGCCGTGCTCGACGAGGTGCGCGCGCGGCACCCCGAGATCATGCTCGAGGCGTGCTCGTCGGGTGGCCTGCGCATCGACCTCGGCCTCGCGCGCCACGTGCACGGCTTCTTCTTGAGCGACCCCGACTACACCGAGCACCACCTGCAGGTGCTGTGGGGCGTGCGCCACCTGCTGCCGCCCATCGGCATTCTGCACTGGTCGTGGTCGCAGTGGCGGGGCGACTACCCGCCCTCGTGGCTCGACTGGCAGACCCTGAGCGCCGACGACTTCGACACCACGCTGCGCGCGGCCATGTTGCACCGGTTCGGCGTGAGCCTGCGCCTGCCCGAACTGCGGCCCGAGCTGCTCGAGCGCCTGCGCGTGCACGTCGACCTCTTCCAGCGCGAACTCGAGCCCTTCGTGCGCGAGGGCGTGCTGCTGCCCCTGAGCGAGAGCCCCGAGCGCGGCGGGTACGGCGAGCGTGCCCCGAGCATCCAGATCACCCACCCCGACGGCCGCGTGCTCGTCGCCGGATTCGTGCTCGACGGCGGTGCGCGGCCCCGGCAGTTCTGGCCGCGCGGGCTCGAACCCGAGACGATCTACACCGTGACCGACCTGGCCGACGTTGATCCGCGACGCACCACGGGCATCGAGCTGCTCGAGGGCGGGCTCGTGCCGCTCGGCGAGTACGACCTCACGTCGTGGCTCATCGTGCTCGCCCCCCAGCCGTAGCTCCTCCCCACCCCCCGACCGGAAGCCCGCCATGCACAACGACCACTCGCTCGTCGAGGCCCGCCTCGATCGCTTCGTGCGCGATCACCTGACGCCCGCGCTGTATCGGGATGCTCGCCCGCTCGCCGCGACCGCCTGGCAGGTGGACCGCGAGCCCGTGCCCTTCGAGACCGCGGTCGAGCAGACCTTCGAGCCCGTGCCGCTCGGCTGGCGCTGGGGCCGCGCGTGGTCGACCGTATGGTTGCGCGTCACGGGGGAGGTGCCCGCCGAGTGGCTGCCGCAGCCGCCCGCGGGCACGCGCATCGAGGTGCTCGTCGACTTCGGCTACAACCGCTCGCGCTCGGGCTTCCAGGCCGAGGGCCTGGCCTACCGGCCCGACGGCTCGCTCATCAAGTCGATCGCTCCGCTCAACTCGTGGCTTCCGGTCGCGCCCGGCGAGCGTCACATCGACGTGCTCATCGAGGCCGCCGCGAACCCCGACGTCGCGGGCGAGTACACCTTCGACCCCACGCCGTACGGGCTCTGGGAGACCGCGCCCGACGAGCCGCTCTACGAGCTGAAGCAGCTCGAGGTGGCCCTGCGCGACGAAACCGTGTGGCACCTGCTCGCCGACGTGTGGACCCTGCGCGGCCTCATGGCCGAGCTGTCCGAGGGCTCGTCACGGCGCCACGAGATTCTGCGCGCGCTCGAAGACATGCTCGACGTGCTCGACCCGGAGAGCATCCCGACCACCGCGCAGGCCGGCCGCGACGCGATCGCGGGCGTGCTCGCGAAGCCCGCTCATGCGAGTGCGCACCGCGTGCTCGCTACCGGCCACGCGCACATCGACTCGGCGTGGCTGTGGCCGCTTCGCGAGACCGTGCGCAAGTGCGCGCGCACGTTCACGAATGTCATGGATCTCATGGACGAGCACCCCGACTTCGTGTTCTCGTGCTCGAGCGCGCAGCAGTACCTGTGGATGAAGGAGCACCACCCGAAGGTCTTCGCCCGCATGAAGGAGAAGGTCGCGGCCGGCCAGTTCGTGCCCGTCGGCGGCATGTGGGTCGAGAGCGACACCAACATGCCCGGCGGCGAGGCGATGGCGCGGCAGTTCATCGCCGGCAAGCAGTTCTTCATCGACGAGTTCGGCGTCGAGTGCGAAGAGGCCTGGATGCCCGATTCGTTCGGCTACTCGGGCGCCCTGCCGCAGATCGTGGCCGCGGCCGGCTCGCGCTGGTTCTTGACGCAGAAGATCTCGTGGAACCAGATCAACCGCATGCCGCACCACACCTTCTGGTGGGAGGGCATCGATGGCACGCGCGTGTTCACCCACTTCCCGCCCGTTGACACGTACATCAGCGAGCTGTCGGGCAAGGAACTCGCGCACGCCGAGCGCAACTTCTCGGAGAAGGGGCGCGCGAGCATCTCGCTCGTCCCCTTCGGCTGGGGCGACGGCGGCGGCGGGCCGACGCGCGAGATGATCGCAGCTGCGCACCGCACGGCTGATCTCGAGGGCTCGCCGCGCGTCACCATGGGCTCGTCGCGCGACTTCTTCGAGGCCGCCGAGGCCGAGTACCCGCAGGCGCCCGTGTGGAGCGGCGAGATGTACCTCGAGCTGCACCGCGGCGTCTTCACCTCGCAGCTGCGCACGAAGCAGGGCAACCGTCGCAACGAATCGCTGCTGCGGCAGGCCGAGCTGTGGGCGGCGACGGCGGCGCTGCGCACTGACTGTGATTACCCGACCGAGGCGCTCGCGCGCGCGTGGCAGACCGTGCTGCTGCTGCAGTTCCACGACATCCTGCCCGGCAGCTCGATCGCCTGGGTGCACCGCGAGGCCGAGCAGCGCCACGCGGCCGTGACCGAGACGCTCGAGGGCATCATCGCCGACGCGCTTGCGGCGCTCGCCGGCGAGGGTGGCGAGCACGACCTGCTCGTCAACGCGTCACCCTTCGCGCGCGAGGGCGTGCCAGCGCTGGGGGCGGCGACGCTCGCGGCATCGCATCCCGCGGTCACGGCGACCGAGGGCGCCGACGGAGCGACCGTTCTCGACAACGGCATCATTCGCGCGGTGGTGGATGCCCGGGGCCACGTCACCTCGCTCATCGCTCACGCCGACGGGCGCGAGGCGATCCCGGCCGGGCAGCCCGCGAACGTGCTGCGCCTGCACCGCGACCTGCCGAACCTGTGGGACGCGTGGGATCTCGACCAGCACTACCAGCGCACCGTGACCGAGCTGCTCGACGTCGACGAGCGGCACGTGCGCACGGTCGGCGACACCGCCACTGTCATCACGGTGCGCCGCGTCGGCGAATCGCTCATCGAGCAGCGGCTCATGCTGCGCGCGGGCGAGAGCGCGCTCGAGATCGAGAACCGCATCGACTGGCGCGAGCGCGAGAAGATTCTCAAGCTCGCCGTGCCGCTCGACGTGCACGCCGACCGCATCGCGGCCGAGACGCAGTTCGGGCACCTGTACCGGCCGACCCACACCAACACCAGTTGGGACGCCGCGCGGTTCGAAGCCTGCCAGCACCGCTTCGTGCACCTCGGCGAGCCGGGCTACGGCGTGGCGATCGCCAACGACTCGACCTACGGCTACGACGTCGGCCGCGACACGCGCGCCGACGGCGGCACGACGACCACCGTGCGGTTCTCGCTGCTGCGGGCTCCGCTCTTCCCCGACCCCGAGAGCGATCAGGGCGAACACCTCATGCGGTTCCGCATCGCGCCGGGCGCCACGATCGGCGACGCCGTCGCGCTCGGCTACGACCTCGCGACCCCGCTGCGGGCCGTGCGCGCGGCCGCGCCCATCGCGCCCATCGTGACGAGCAGCGACCCGGCCGTCGTCGTCGAGACCGTGAAGCTCGCCGAAGACGGCTCGGGCGACCTCGTCGTGCGACTGTACGAGTCGCGCGGCGGGCGAGCGCACACGACGCTGACGCTCGATGGCACGGCCGAGGCCATTACGTGCACCGACCTGCTCGAGCGCACCCTCGACGGCGAGCCCGCCGGCACGGGGGCCAGTATCGAGCTGCCCTTCCGGGCGTTCCAGCTGCGCACCGTGCGGTTCCGCGGGGTGAGCGCGCGATGAGCGTCGTCGTTCCCCGTCCCGCCGGGCCGCACCCGCTCGACGACCCGACCCCCGCGCCGGGGGCGCTCGCGCCCGTCTCCACCCTCGACACCGATGCGCGCGTGCTGCGCCTCGACGGGCAGTGGCGGTTCCGGTGGGCGCCGAGCGCGGGGGCGGCCGAGGCGGGCATCGAGCATCCCGACTTCGACGACAGCGCGTGGGGAACCATCGCGGTGCCCTCGAGCTACACGATGCCCGTGCACGACGCCACCGTCGGCGGCCCGCACGGCGCCCCGGCCTACACGAACGTCAAGTACCCCTTCCCGGTCGATCCGCCCTTCCCGCCCGACGCGAACCCCGTGGGCGACCACCGCCTGCGGTTCGCGCTCGAGGAGGTTCCGGCGCGCGCGCACCTGCGCTTCGAGGGCGTCGAGGGCGCGGGCGACGTGTGGCTCAACGGCATTTTCGTCGGCTCGACGCGCGGCAGCCGCCTGCCGACCGTGTTCGAGGTGGGCGACCTGCTCGCGGAGTCGAACGTGCTCGTCGTGCGCGTGCACACCTTCAGCGCCGCCTCGTACCTGGAAGACCAGGACGAGTGGTGGAACCCCGGCATCATCCGCTCGGTGACCCTGCGCGAGCGGCCTGCGCTCGCGATCGACGACGTGCACGTGGTGGCGGCGTGGGGGCAGAACGGCGCGAGCCTGCGGGTCGACGTGCGCACCGCATCCGATGCCCCGCTCACGGTCGAGATCGTCGAACTGGGGGTGTCGGTCGCGCCCGGCGTCGAGGTGGCGGTTCCGGATGCTCAGCCGTGGTCGGCCGAGAGCCCCCAGCTGTACACGCTGCGGGTCGCGAGCCCGCACGAGGTCGTGACGACCCGCATCGGCTTCCGCACGATCGCCATCGTGGAGGGGGAGTTCACCGTCAACGGCGCGCCCATCCAGCTGCGCGGCGTGAACCGGCACGAGCACCACCCCGACTTCGGCCGGGCGGTGCCGCGCGAGACGCTCGAGCTCGACCTGCTGCTCATGAAGCGCGCGAATGTCAACGCCATCCGCACCTCGCACTACCCGCCGCACCCCGACATGCTCGACCTGGCCGACGAGCTCGGCTTCTGGGTCATCGACGAGTGCGACTTCGAGACGCACGGCTTCGGCGACGTGGGCTGGCGCGGCAACCCGACCGACGATCCCGCGTGGGAGGCCGCGCTGCGCGACCGCGCCGCGCGCATGGTCGAGCGCGACAAGAACCACCCGAGCATCATCATGTGGTCGCTCGGCAACGAGGCCGGCACGGGCCGCAACCTCGCGGCGATGGCCGACGAGATGCGCGGCCGCGACGCCACGCGACCCCTGCACTACGAGGGCGACCAGGAGTGCCGCGACGTCGACGTGTGGAGCCGCATGTACGCGCCGCACGACCAGGTGGCGGCGATCGGCTGGCACGAAGAGCCGCCGCTCGACGACCCCGCCCTCGACGCCCGGCGTCGCGCGATGCCGTTCGTGCTGTGCGAGTACGTGCACGCGATGGGCACCGGACCCGGCGGCATGACCGAGTACCAGCAGCTGTTCGACGGCCACCCGCGGCTCATCGGCGGGTTCGTCTGGGAGTGGCTCGAGCACGGCATCCACCGCCCGCTTCCCGATGGGCGCACCGGCACCTTCTATGGCGGCGACTTCGGCGAGCCCGTGCACGACGGCAACTTCGTGATCGACGGCCTCGTGGCCGCCGACCGCACGCCGCGCGCGCAACTCGCCGACCTGGCGGCCGTCTTCGCTCCTCTTGTGATGTCGGTGGATGCGGAGGCCGGGGTTCTGCACGTGCACAGCCGCCTCGACCACACCGACACCTCGCGGTACCAGTTGAGCTGGCGCGTGTCGTCGGCCTCATCCTCGGTGAATGCGGACGGCCTCGACGAGGACGGCGTGACGCAGGGTCGCGCGGGCGTCTTCGCCCACCGGCCGGTGCCGCCGCGCGGGAGCGCCGAGATTCCGCTGCCGCCGCCGCTGCTCGAGCACGTTCGCACGCCGGGGCTGGTCGTGACAATCGAGGCGAGCGAGTCCGACTCGGCGGTGCCCGGCATGAGCGGCTGGGTGGTCGCGCGGGCGCAGGTCGTGACGGTGGGGGCCGAGCAGGTGCGGCCGGCCGCGGTGCCGGCGGCGGGCATCCTGTCGCTGTCAGATCTGGTGCTCGACGAGTCGACGGGTGCGGTCACCGCGTTCGGCGAGCAGGCTGTGGAGGACTGGCGGCTCGAACTGTGGCGAGCGCCGATCGACAACGACTTCGGCATCGGCTGGGATCAGCCCGACACGCGCCCCAACGCCGAGCGCTGGGCGACCCTCGGGCTCGACCGGCTCGTCTCGCGCCTCGTGTCGCTCTCGCGGTCGGACGACCGCGTCGAGGTGGTGACGCGCATCGGCGCCGCGGCGACGGATGTCGGCGTCACCGCGCGCTGGACGTGGACGGTGCGCGAGGGCGCGCTGCACCTCGCGCTCGACGTGACGCCGGATTCCGCGGTGGGCGTGGCCGTCGACTGGGCGCGCGTGGGCGTCTCGTTCGCGCTGCCCGGCTCGGCCGCGGGCGTGCAATGGTTCGGGCGTGGTCCGGGCCCGGCCTACCCCGACACGGGTCAGGCGGCGCACTGGGGCTGGTTCTCGCGCACGCTCGATGGGCTGCAAGAGCGCACGGTGCGCCCGCAGGAGTCGGGGGCGCGCGCGGACGTGCGCTGGGCGCGGGTCGCGCTGCCGGGCTCGTCGTCGTCGACGCCGGATGCTGCGCTCGAGATCGCGTCGCCTGACGGCGTCGCGCTCACGGTGCGGCCTTGGTCGACCGCGACGCTCGCCGCGACCACCCACGACCACCTGCTCGAGCCCGACAGCCGCACGCACATCGTGCTCGACCTCGCCCAGAGCGGAGCCGGCACGGGCGCCTGCGGCCCCGGAGTGCTGCCGAAGTACCAGCTGCCCGCGCAGCACGTGGTGGGCGAGCTGGAGTTTCGCGTCAGCTGAGCAGGAGGGCGAGCCCGAGACCGGCGAGCACGGCCGGGATGCCGAGCGCGAGGGTGAGGGCGACGCTCGCGGCGGCCGCGCGGTGCTTGCCCGCGAGCACGAGCTGCACCGTCTCGACCGACAGGGTGCTGAAGGTGGTGAGGCCGCCGCAGAATCCGCTCAGGATGATGAGCTGCCAGGCCGGGTCGAGGGGCATCCCGAGCGCGAGCCCCGCGAGGAACGACCCGACCACGTTGACCACGAGCACGCCCCACGGAATGCGGCCGCGGCCCGCGAGGCTCACCGACGTGAGCTGACGCGCGACGGCGCCGAGGGCTCCGCCCACGGCGACGGCGAGCAGCAGGAGCGGGGTCACTCGTCGACTTCCTTCAATTCGGGAGTCTGGCCAGGGGTGAGCCGGGCACCGAGGGCGAGGCCAGCCCACGCGGCGAGCATCCCGAACCCGATGCTGAGCACGATCGACAGCACCGCGCCGACGATCTCGCCGCTCTGCGCGAGCGCCACGACCGAGATGGCGAGGGCAGAGAAGGTCGTGAACGACCCCAGGATGCCCGGGCCGAGCCCCACGCGCACCCAGCCCGGCACGCGCGGCCAGAGGGCCGCGACGAGCAGGCCGAGCACGAAGGCTCCGACGACGTTAACGAGCAGCGTGCTGAGCGCGAACTCGTCGAGGTCGTGCACGATCGCGAGGTCGAGCGACACCCGCAGCGTGGTGCCGATGAGGCCGCCGACGAACACGGCGAGCAGATCGCGCCGCGAGGCGCCCACCCTGCTGCGCGCCTCGACCGTCACGAGCGCGAGCCTAGCGGCGAGATGCGGGACCATCGGCCCAGGGTGCCGTCGGCGTGTGCTCCGTAGACTGAGCGCGTGACCGACGCCCCGCCCGCCCGCCGTCGACGCTGGCCCTGGATCGTCGCCGCCACCGTCGTGGTGCTGCTCGGCGTCATCGCCGCGATCGCGCTGCCGATCGTGCTGCACGCGCCGCAGGGCTCATCGGGTCAGGCGCGCGTGCCCGCCGGCGAGTACCCGACCGAGGTCACCGCCACGGGCGACGACGACCGGATGCGCACCCTCGCCGTGACCACCGACGACGGTGCCCTGCCCGACCTGGGCGCCGTGGCGGCCGGCGACCGCCTCGTCGTCACCGGCGCCGGCTACGACGGCGACCGCGGGCTCTACGTCGCCGTGTGCCGCATCCCCGACGAGATCAACGGCAAGCCCGGCCCGTGCCTCGGCGGCGTGGGCTCGCAAGAGGTGGAGCAGTTCGAGGAGGGCGTCGTGCAGTGGGCGCCGTCGAACTGGATCAACGAAGCCTTTGCCTGGCGCCTCTTCGGCGCCCGCAGCTTCGACGACACCCAGTCGGGCGCCTTCACCGCCTACATCGAGCTGCCGCCCGTGACCGACGGCGTCGTCGACTGCGCGGCTGACCCGTGCGGCCTCTACACGCGCAACGACCACACCGCCGCGGGCGACCGCGTGCAAGACCTCTACCTGCCCCTGCGCTGGGCAGACTGAGCGGACCCGCCCGCGCTGACTCGACTGAGCCGGCCCGAACGGGAGCCCGGCACCCGGACCCCCGTCGAGGCGGGCCGACCACGAGGCGGGCGGACCACGAGGCGGGCGGATCAATGCTGTGGGCAGGCTTCCAGAAACGCGGAACTTTATGAATCCGATTCTTGAAGTTCCGCGTTTCTGGAAGTCGCCGTGACGGACCGGGCCGCAGGGACAGTGGCGGCCGAGCCCGATTCCGTTCGGCCGTGTCCACCCGGCCCCGTCGGCCCGGCCCCCTCGACCCCGTCCCGTCGGCCCCGTCCCGTCGGCCCGGCCCCGTCCGCCCCGCTCAGCCCACCTGCGAACCGATGTCGGCGCGCAGGCGCGAGAGGCGCGACTCGAGCTCGTCGACCGTTGCGCGCAGGTCGGCCCCACGGGCGGCAGCACTGCGGAGCTCGGTGCGCAGGTCCTGCCGGAACTCGGCCAGCAGCACCTCGGCCCGCTGCACCTGTGCACGACTGTCGGAGCGGGACTCGGAGATCGTCGAGTGCAGCGACGTCGTCGCGTCGCGCACCGCCTGCGCCGCGGCCCCCGCTGCACTCGCAGACGAACCGGCACCCCGCGCATCCGCCGCCGCGAACCGGGCGTCGTCGCGCGTCTCTCGCGCGGCCGCCGCGAGCTCGGCCCGCAGCGTCGACATCGCCTCGCTCACCGACGACCGCACCTCATCGGCCAAGCGCCGCACCGAATCGCCGATGCCGTTCTCGATGCCCTCGAGCTCGTCGCGCCGGTCGTTCAGCTCGGCGCGCCCCGCCTCGGTGATCGCGTAGACCGTCTTGCGGCCATCCGACTGCTTCGTCACCAAACCCTCCGCCTCGAGCTTCGCCAGCCGCGGATAGATCGTGCCCGCCGAGGGCACATACGTCCCCCCGAAGCGATCGCTCAAGGCCTGGATGATCTCGTAGCCGTGCATCGGCCGCTCATCGAGCACGAACAGCAGATACAGCCGCAGGTGCCCGTGGCCGAAGACCGCGGGGCTCACGCCGACGCCTCAGACGTCGAGGCAGCGGCGTCCGAGGCAGCGGCGTCGGAGGCAGACGCGCCGGCTGCACCGGCCCGGTCGGCGTGCACCACCGACACATCGCCCGACACCGAGTCGGCGCGCACCTCGGTGAACGAGCCGGCCAGCTGTCCGTAGCGTCCGGTGTACTTGCCCTTCACGCCGCTGATCTGCGCATCATCGAGCTGCAGCCGCCCGGTGAGCGTGCTGATCGAATACTGCGTCGGCCGCCCCGCATCGAGCCGCACCGTCAGGTCGCCCGACACCGTGCTGTTGCGCACTCGATCGGGAGCTCCGTGCAGATCGATGATGACGTCGGCCGAGACCCCGTCGCACGTGAACCGCGGAATCGTGCCCGACGCCGTCACGTCGCCGCCCACCGTCTGGATGCTCAACTCACCCTCGTGCGCCCGCACCGAGATCTCGGCGCTCACCGCGTGAATCGAGAGGTCGCCCACCATGCGATCGAGCACGATGTCGCCGTTGACCGTGTTGATCGAGGCGCTGCTGTGCAGGCCGCTGATGAGCCCCTCCGCCGACACCACGTTGAAGTTCAGCGCGATGCTGCGCGGCACCAGAATGCTCACCTCGGCCCGCGCCTTGCCGCTGAATAGGCGGAAGTTGTCGAAGAAGGTCTCCCACTTCAACTGCGGGTGGTCGACCACGAGCGTGTCGCCCTCGAGCGCGACCTTCAGGTCGCGACCCGCCACGGCGTGCACCTCGACGCGTGCGCCGGGCTCGTCGTGGGCGACGATATCGATCTGCCCGCCGATCAGACCGACCTTGAGCGCGCGCACGAGCTCCAGATCGATGACGGTCGGTTCGGTGACGATCCAAGTCTGCTGGGCCATGCGGTGCTCCTCGCTCGTGCCGGACGCGAACCTGCGCCGGGCATCCATGTCGCGATATATCGCGTTCTCGAGAAGTCACGATATATCGCGTCTCTCGTGAGCGCAAGCACCGAATCGACACGCGCGCTTGACCTTGACGCTGCGTCAACCTCTACCGTGAGTCGCATGCAGTGGTCCATTCAGCAGATCGCCCGGTTGTCGGGCACCACGAGCCGCACCCTGCGGCACTACGACGACCTGGGCCTGCTGCCTCCGACGAGCATCGGCGCCAACGGCTACCGGTACTACGACGAGGCGGCGCTCACACGGCTGCAGCGAATCCTGCTTCTGCGCGAGCTGGGGCTCGGGCTGCCCGCGATCGCCGAGGTGCTCGCCGGGCAGACCGACGACGCTGCGGCGCTCGAGGCGCACCTGCGCTGGCTCGAGCAGGAGCGCGATCGGGTCGACCGCCAGATCGCGAGCGTGACCACGACGATTCTCAAGATGGAAGGAGGTGAACAACTGATGGCAGAAGAGATGCTCGACGGCTTCGACCACACCGTCTACAAAGACGAGGTCGAGCAGCGCTGGGGCGCCGAGGCCTACGCCACGAGCGACCGCTGGTGGCGGGGGCTCGGCGCGGACGGCCAAGCGGCCTTCCGGGCCGAGGCCGCCGCGATCGAGGCGGGGCTTCGGGATGCCCGCGCATCCGGCGCGCCCGTCGCAGACCCGGCGGTGCAGGGCCTCATCGCCCGGCACTACGCCTGGGCGAGCGCGGGCTGGGGCGACTCAGCGCCGAGCGCGGAGGCGTACCTCGGGCTCGGCGACATGTACGTCGCCGATCCGCGCTTCGCGAAGCACTACGGCGGCGCCGAGGGCGCCGAGTACGTGCGCGATGCGATGCGGGTCTACGCGGCGAGCGAGCTCGCGTAGAACCCGTGGTGCGAGCGGACGGGTATGGGCCCGTACCCGTCCCTCGCCACCACCTCGATCGTGGCGATGACCGCCCACAGGGCGAGGCCGCCAAGCGCGATCGTGAGCGAGATCATGCGGTCACCGCCGTCGGGCGCGACGGTTCCGGAACGCGCAACAGCGGCAGCGTGACGCCCACCATGGGGCCGATGAGCAGCGCGAAGGCGACCGTGCCGAAGCCGACCGTGCCGCCGAGCAGCCAGCCGATCGCGAGCACCGTCACCTCGACGCCCGTGCGCACCTTCCAGATCTTCCAGCCGAAGCGCGCGTGCGCGCCCGTCATGAGGCCGTCGCGCGGACCCGGTCCAAAGCGCGCCCCGATGTAGAGGCCCGTGGCCACGGCGAGCAGCGCGAGGCCGCCGGCGAACATGAGCCACTGCGCCCACAGCCCCTCGGGGGTCTCGATCACGAGCATCGCCAGGTCGAGCACGGGCCCGATGAGCAGCACGTTGAGCACGGTGCCGATGCCCGGCTTCTGGCGGATGGGGATCCAGAGCAGCAGCACGGCCGCCCCGATGAGCACGACGATGAGGCCGATCGACCAGCCCGTCTGCACCTCGAGGCCCTGGGCGAAGACCGTCCACGGGTCGAGGCCGACATCGGCCCGGATGAGCAGCGCGACGGCGATCCCGTAGAAGAAGAGCCCGAGGAGCAGCTGCCCCCAGCGGCGGACGAGGATGCGGCGCGGTGCCGTGCCGGTTGCGATCATGGCCCCATCCTGCTCGCCCAATTGGACTGCCCACAAGATGCCAATTCGGGTACAGTGGCCGCATGACGACCCTGTCTGCCCGCGCATTGGCCTCTCAACTGGGGGCGTGGCGCCCGAGCGGCACGACGCCGATCTACGAGGCGCTCGCCGATCGCATCCGCCTGCTCATCCTCGACGGCCGCATCACGCTCGGCACCCGCCTGCCCGCCGAGCGCCTGCTCGCCGAGCACGAGTCGCTCAGCCGCACGACGGTCGCGAGCGCCTACGCCCGGTTGCGCGAGCTCGGCTACGCGCAGAGCGTGCGCGGCTCGGGCACCGTCGCCCGGCTGCCGCGCGGCTTCACGGACGGCGTGCCCGCGCTCGGCGAGACCGCCGGACCCGGCATGCTCGACCTCTCGAAGGCCACCCTTCCCGCCATCCCCATCGTCGCCGAAGCCGCGCGCGAAGCGGCCGAGCTACTGCCCGCCCACCTGCACGAGAGCGGATTCGACCCGGTGGGCCTGCGCGTGCTGCGCCAGGCCATCGCCGACCGCTACACCGCCCGCGGCCTGCCGACCGAGGCCGACGAGGTCATGATCACGCTCGGCGCCCAGCACGCCATCGCGCTCATCGCGCGCACCGTGCTCTCGCGCGGCGACCGCGCCCTCGTCGAAGCGCCGAGCTACCCGCACGCCGTCGAAGCCCTGCAGCTCGCCGGCGCGCGCCTCGTCACCGTGCCCGTCACGACCGACGAGGGCTGGAACGACGAGGTGC
This sequence comes from Microcella humidisoli, assembly GCF_024362325.1. NCBI lineage: Bacteria > Bacillati > Actinomycetota > Actinomycetes > Micrococcales > Microbacteriaceae > Microcella > Microcella humidisoli. The sequence goes on along the minus strand of NZ_CP101497.1, from coordinate 917,106 downwards.
TCGAGCAGGTCGTGCCCCGCACGGCGCCCGCGCTCGCCTACCTCATGCCCGACTTCCACAACCCCACCGGCCGCACGATGCCTCCCGAGCAGCGCGCCCGACTGCACGAGCTCGCCGCCGCGCACGGCACCCTGCTGCTCGTCGACGAGACCATGAGCGAGCTCGGCTTCGACCGCGCTGAGCAGCCCGCTCCGTTCGCCGTCGGCGCGGCCGAGCGCGGGGCGAGCGTCGTCACGGTCGGCTCGGTCGGCAAGAGCATCTGGGGCGGCGTGCGCCTCGGCTGGATCCGTGCGGAGCGCGACCTCATCACGCGCCTCTCGCTCGCGCGCCTCGCCGGCGACCTCGGGTCGCCCGTGCTCGAGCAGCTCGTGCTGCTGCGCCTGCTCGAGAGCTACGACCGGGTGCTGGATGCCCGCCGCGAGCAGCTGCGCGCCGGCCACTCCCTCATGCTCGCCGAGCTGCGCCAGCGCTTCCCCACCTGGTCGGTGCCGCACGTCGACGGCGGCCTCAGTCTGTGGGTGAACCTCGGGGCGCCCGTCAGCTCGCAGCTCGCGCTCGCCGCGCGCGCCGAAGGGCTGCTCGTGGGCGCCGGCCCGCGCTTCGGCCTCGACGGCGCCTTCGAGCGCTTCGTGCGGCTGCCGTTCTGCCACCCGGCCGAGGTGACGATCCCGGCCCTCGACCTGCTGCAGCGCGCGTGGCACCGTGTGGGCACGCGCGAGCCGATCGCGGCCTCGGAGGAGCTGCTCGCGGCGGTCGTGTAGCGTGAGCGGGCATCCTGACCGATCGGTCTGATTCGGGGTGCGCATCTATCGTTCGCTGTGTGAATACTCAGCGTGCGCTGGGATGCTGACCCGCGCATCGTCGCGCATCGACCTGCCCCCACACAGCCACCTCGGGCTCTCCTGCCCGCCGTACGACCGGAGTAACCGTGCACCTCCTCTCGGTGTTCAGCCTGCGCAACCGTGCGCTCATCGCTCTGGTCACGATCGTCGTGGGCCTGTTCGGCGGGCTCGCACTCACGACGCTCAAGCAAGAGCTGATTCCCACGATCTCGGCCTCGCAGATCGTCATCGTCACGCAGTACCCGGGCGCGGCTCCGGAGATCGTCGAGCAGGACGTCTCGACCCCGATCGAGACGGCCATTCAGGGCGTCAGCGGGCTCGACGCCTCGAACGCGACCTCGAGCACGGGCTTCTCGGTCGTCTCGGCCTCGTTCGACTTCGGTGCCGACATCGTGCGCGCCGAGCAGCGCGTGCAGCTCGCCGTCAACCGCCTCGACCTGCCGGCCGACGTCGAGCCGCAGGTGATCGTCGGCTCGATCGACGACCTGCCCGTGCTGCAGATCGCCGTCACGAGCGACCTCAGCGCGGCCGACCTCGACGCCGCACTCGAGAACCAGGCCGTGCCCGACCTCACCGACCTCGTCGGCGTGCGCGAGGTCTCGGTGCAGGGTGCCCTCGGTCAGCGCGTCACGATCACGCCCGACGCCGACGAGCTGCGCAGCCTCGGCCTGTCGAACGTCGACATCACCGATGCGCTCGAGGACTACGGCGTGCTGCTGCCCGCCGGATCGATCACGGAAGACGGCCGCACCCTCGTCGTGCTCTCGGGTGTGCGCATCGCCTCGCTCGACGAGCTCGCCGCCCTGCCGCTCATCGGCGCCGAGAGCGCCGAGATCACGACCATCGCCGACGTCGCCGAGGTCGCGATCGTCGACGACCCCGTCACCAACTACAGCCGCGTCAACGGCGAGGACGCCCTGACGATCGGTGTCACCAAGACCCCCGCGGGCAACACGGTCGACGTGTCGCGCGCGGTGCAGGCAGCGCTGCCGGCGATCGCCGACGCGATCGGCTCGAACACCGAGTTCACGATCGTGTTCGACCAGGCGCCGTTCATCGAGAAGTCGATCGAGTCGCTCGCGGTCGAGGGCGTGCTCGGACTCGTCTTCGCCGTCATCGTCATCCTCGTGTTCCTGCTGTCGATCCGCTCGACGCTCGTCACGGCCATCTCGATCCCCACCTCGGTGCTGCTGACCTTCATCGGCATGCAGGTCGCGGGCTACTCGCTCAACATCATCACGCTCGGCGCGCTGACGATCTCGATCGGTCGCGTCGTCGACGACTCGATCGTCGTCGTCGAAAACATCAAGCGCCACCTCGGCCTCGGGGAGGACAAGAAGACCGCCATCCTCACGGGCGTCAAGGAGGTCGCCACGGCGATCACCGCCTCGACCGTCACAACGATCGCCGTCTTCCTGCCGCTCGCCCTCGTCGGCGACGTCACGGGCGAGCTCTTCCGGCCCTTCGCCCTCACGACGACGATCGCGCTCGCCGCCTCGCTCTTCGTCTCGCTCACGATCGTGCCCGTGCTGGCCTACTGGTTCTTGCGCGCCCCCAAGCCGAAGAAGGTCGGCGCGCACGCCGCACCCGACGAGGCCGTCGAGGCCGCGCCGCTCTCGATCGACGAGGAGTCGGCCCGCCCGACGCTGCTGCAGCGCGGCTACCTGCCGGTCATCCGCTGGACTCTGAAGTTCCCGGCCATCACCCTGCTCATGTCGATCCTCATCCTCGTCGGCACGGGCTTCCTCGCCACGGGCCTCAAGACGACCTTCATCGGCAACTCGGGCCAGAACACCCTCACCGTCACGCAGACGCTCGAGAACGGCGCGAGCCTCGAAGCGCTCGACGAGGCCGCCACGACCGTCGAATCGACGCTGCTCGATATCGACGGCATCGAGACCGTGCAGGCCTCGATCGGCTCGGGTCAGGGCTCGCTCGCCGCGATCTTCGGCGGCGGCAGCGACATCACCTTCTCCATCACGACCGACGCCGACGCCGACCAGGACGCCCTCCAGGCGACGGTTCGGGATGCTCTCGCTGACATCAGCGACGCCGGCGAGATCAGCGTGCAGGCCTCGGGCGGTGGCGGCGGCTTCGGCTCGAGCGACATCGAGGTCGACATCACGGCCGCGAACCGTGCCGACCTCGAAGCCGCGGCGCAAGACGTGCTCGACGCCGTGCGCGAGCTCGACGTGACCGCCGAGGCCACGAGCAACCTCGCCGAGACGCAGCCCTACCTGGCGATCCGCGTCGACCGCGAGCGCGCGGCCGAGCTCGGCCTGAGCGAGGTCGCCGTGGGCGGCATCGTGACCGCGGCGATGTTCCCCGCCTCGGTCGGGTCGGTCGTGCTCGACGAGAAGAACCTCTCGATCTTCCTGCCCAACCCCGATGCGCCCACGACGGCGGAAGAGCTGCGTGATTTCAGCATCCCGACCGCCATCGGCCCGCAGCCGCTCTCTGAGCTCGCGACGGTCGACGAGCAGGAGGGGCCCGCGAGCATCACGACCATCCGCGGCACGCGCAGCGCGACGGTGACCGTCACGCCCGGCACCGATGACACCGGCACGGCCTCGGCGCTCGTGCAGGCCGCGGTCGACGAGCTCGACCTGCCCGACAGCGCCTCGGCGAGCCTCGGCGGCGTCACCGCGCAGCAGGGCGACGCGTTCAGCCAGCTCGGGCTCGCGCTGCTCGCGGCCATCCTCATCGTCTACGTCGTCATGGTCGCGACCTTCAAGAGCCTGCGCCAGCCGTTGCTGCTGCTCATCTCGGTGCCGTTCGCGGCGACCGGGGCGATCGGCCTGCAGGTCATCTCGGGCATTCCGCTCGGTGTGCCCTCGCTCATCGGCGTGCTCATGCTCATCGGCATCGTCGTGACGAACGCGATCGTGCTCATCGACCTCGTCAACCAGTACCGCGAGCGCGGCATGCGCGCCCGCGAGGCGATCATCGAGGGCTCGTCGCGCCGACTGCGGCCGATCCTCATGACCGCCGCGGCGACGATCTTCGCGCTGCTGCCGCTGGGCCTCGGCCTGACCGGCAGCGGCGGGTTCATCTCGCAGCCGCTCGCCGTCATCGTCATCGGCGGACTCATCTCGTCGACCCTGCTCACGCTCGTCGTGCTGCCGGCCCTGTACTACGTCGTCGAGGGCGCGAAAGAGCGCCGCGAAGACCGTCGGGCGAAGAAGGCGGCCGCCGCCACAGGAGCCCCCGCGTAAGGGGGAGCCCGAGCCCGTTTCGTGGCCGGTCGGGGTGTTGCTAGCGTGAGCACACCCCGACCGAAAGCGATTCGCCATGACCGCTCCCGCCCCCGCTGATTCCGCCGCCACGACGGTCTCACCCGGCGTCTTCACCACCGCGACGGTGCAGCTCGCGCCGTACCGCATCCAGTGGCTCGCGCGCCTCATGTACGGCAACGCCTTCGAGATCGTCGTCATCGCGGTCATCATCGCCAACGCGGCCGCGCTCGCCATCCTGACCTACGACGATGTCGCGCCCGGCGTGGCCGCCGTCGCCATCGCCATCGACCGGGCGGCCCTCGTGTTCTACACGATCGAGGTCGTGCTGCGCATCGTCTCGTACGGGGCGAAGCCGTGGATGTTCTTCCGCAACCCGTGGAACGTCTTCGACTTCCTCATCGTCGTGCTCATCCCGTTCCTCGACGGCGGCACCGTCATCTTCCGACTCGTGCGCCTGCTGCGCATCCTGCGCATCTTCCGCTTCCTGCCCGAAGCGCGCATCCTCATGCTCTCGATGATCAAGTCGGTCGCGCCGCTCGCGAGCCTCGGCGTGCTCATCGGGTTCCTCATGTTCATCTACGCCATGGCCGGCGTGTACCTCTTCGGCGATGCCGTGCCCGAGCGCTGGGGCGACATCGGCACCGCCATGGTGACCCTCACGGTCATGCTGACCCTCGAGAACTTCCCCGACTCGTTCCTCGGCGGGCTCGAGGTCACGCCGTGGGCCCTGCTCTACTTCTTGAGCTACATGTTCTTCATCGTCTTCACCGTGCTCAACATCCTCATCGGCATCGTCATCACCGCCATGGACCAGGCGCGCGAGGAAGTCACGGCCGACCGGGCGAAAGAGGGGCTGCCGACGGCGACGGGCACCATCCACGTGCCGGCATCGGCACGGGATGCTCACACCTCGCACGCGGACCTCGACGCCCTGGCGACCGAGCTCGACGGGGTGGCGGGCGCGGGCACCGCATCCCCCGACCACATCCGGCGCATCCGCGACGAGATCGACCGCCTGAAGGCCGCGGCCCGCTGATGCGCGGGCGGCGGTTCGCGGCGGGCGCCCTGGCGACGCTCGCGCTGCTGCTGCTTCCCGCCGCAATCATGTCCCACTGGGCGACGGTGCAGCTCGCCCAGACCGAGCGCTTCGTCGCCGCGCTCGCACCGCTCGCCGAGAACCCCGCCGTGCACGACCGCATCATCGTCGAGGTCACGGCGCTCGTCGACGACCAGCTCGACATCTCGACCGTCACCGCCGAGCTGCTGAGCGGGCTCGGTGAGGCGCTCGACCTCGGGCCGCGCGCACAAGACGCCCTCGGGCTCGTGAGCGAGCCGATCGCCGCGGGCATCCGCGCGCTCGTCGAGGACGTCGTGGGTGAGGTCGTGCGCTCGCCGGCCTTCGCCTCGGCATGGGCAGGCTCGGTGGAGGTGCTGCACGCGCAGAGCATTCGGCTGCTCGCGGGCGACCCCGACTCGCTGCTGGCCCTCGATCGCGACGGCACGCTGAGCCTGCCGCTCGGGCCCATCGTCGCCGAGGTGCGCGCGTCGCTGGTCGCGCAAGGCGTGCCCTTCGCGGCCGCGATCCCCGAGGTCGACCGCGCGATCGTCATCGCCGAAGTGCCGAACCTCGCGCTCGCGCGCGCCGTCTACCAGGTGGGCATCTCGATCGGCACGTGGCTGCCGTGGATCTGCGCCGGCCTGCTCGTCGGCGCCCTGCTGCTGAGCCGGCGCCGGCCGCTCATGCTCAGCACGCTCGGCGTGCTCGCGGCCGTTGTCACGGGCCTGCTCGCGGTGGGGTTCGCGGTGGGGCGCACGGTGCTGACCGCGCTCGTCGAGCCCACGTCGTCGACGCTCGTCGGCGTCATCTACGACGCGGTGCTCGGCTACGCCACGTCGATCATCGGCGGGCTGCTCGTGCTCGCGGTGCTCGCCGCGCTCGTCGGCTGGTGGCTCGGGGCCTCGACCTCGGCGACCGCCGCGCGGCAGACCGTGGGTCGCGGGCTCGACTCGGCGCGTGCCGCGCGCGCCCGGGCGGGCATCTCGCTCGGCCGCGTCGGCGAGTGGATGCACACCGAGCGCGTCATGATGCGCTTCGCCCTGCTCGCCCTCGGCTCGCTGCCCGCGCTGCTCATCGTGCCCCTCTCGATCGCCACCGTGCTCGGCAGTGCCGCCCTCGTGCTCGGGCTGATCGTCGTCGCCGAGGTGCTCATGACGGAGGGGGCGACGGCCAGCGCGGTCGCACCCGTGTAACGTCTCGGCGCATGGGCCTGTTCCGACGCACGCACGACGATTGGCGGGCGCGCCTGCGCACGATCGACGAGTCGACGGCCGACGGTGCCGTCTGGCATCGCGCGACCGATGCCGCGCCGTATCCTCTGCCGGCACCGCAGCAGTTCGGCGACCGCGCCGTGCCCGTCGAGCAGTTCTTCGAGCCGCACATGCCCGAGCGCGGCGTGCTCGAGGTGCCCGCGGCCACCATCGTCGGTTCGGGTGGCTGGGTGCTCGATGCGGCGGGCCGAGGCCTGCACGAGCTCACGTGGTTCGGTTCGCGCGCCGACCTCATCACCGACCCCGAGGCGCCGCCGCTGCCCGACCGGCGCGCTCGCCGACGGCGGGGCACGGCGCTCGTGCTCATGAGCACGTGGGGCGAGCACTACGGCCACTTCGTACCTGATGCGCTCGGTCGGCTCGCCGTCGTTCGCGCGGCCGGCATCGATCTCGACCAGATCGACACGATCGTGGTTCCCGACCACCGGTCGGCCGAGGGCGACCGCGTGCTGCGCCGCCTCGGCCTCGATGACGACCGCCTGGTGCGCCTCGCCCGCGGCGAGCAGGTGCGAGCCGACCGGGTGCTCGCGCCGACCCTGCCGGGCTTGCGGCGGCAGTACCTGCCGATGGTTCCCCGGCTGTTCCGCGCGAGCCTCGGCGACCCCGCCCCGGGTACCCGTCGGCTGCTCGTCGTGCGGCGCGGCTACGAGCGCGAGCCGGTCGAGCAAGCGGCGATCGAGCAGCTCGCCCTCGATCGGGGCTTCGAGCTGTACGACCCCATGCAGAGCGCAGACCAGGCGGCCGACTTCGCCGCCGCCGCCGTCGTCGTGGGCGTGAGCGGCTCGGCCCTCACGGGCCTGGTGCACTGCGCGCCCGGCACCGCCGTCGTCGAGCTGTTCAGCGACGCGCACCTCTACGGCTACTACTGCTCGCTCGCCGCGGCGGGCGACCTGCGCTACGGCGCCGTCATCGGCCGCTCCGACGACGCGCCGCGCGACATGGGGCCGAGCGCCGCACCGTTCTCGCTCGACCTCGACGCGGTCACCGCCGCGCTCGACTGGGCCGTGGCCTGAGCCGCGCTAGGTGAGCGGCTTCTCCATGCACACGCTGAACTCGTCGCCCACATAGGGCCCGAAGTTCTCGATGTGGTGGTAGCCGCGCCGCTCGTAGAGCGCGATCGCGGCCAGCTGCTTCGGGCCGGTCTCCAACTGCAGGGTGTGGATGCTCTGCGCGCGCGCGGCCGCCTCGAGAGCATCCATCACCGCCGTTGCGACGCCCTGACCGCGCCCGTTCTCGGCCACGAACAGTCGCTTCAGCTCGCCTGTCGCGTCGCCCCGATTCACGAGCGCCGCCATGCCGGTCGCCGTGCCCGCGCCGTCGCGCGCGACGAACACGGTCACCCCCTCGGCGGTCAGCTCGTCGAGGTCGAGCATGTAGCAGCTGTCGGCCGGGTAGAGGCTCAGAGCGTAGGCGTCACCGGCCCGCAGCATCGCCTCGATCTCGGGCTGGCGAGGGTCTTCGACGGTCACGGTGGTCACGATGCGCCCAGAATATGCCCGTCGGGGCGTGCGTCGGGTACCCTGAAGGGTCGGCTAGAGACGAAGCGGGGGTTGCCCCGTGAACGTGTGCGTCTCCGGGCCGGTATTCCCCCGCCGATCGGCGGTGCGGAAATCACCTCGAGTTGTGACGGCCCCCAGCCTACGAATGCCTGGGATCGCGGCGTGCGCGCCGACGAAGCACCTTGCGTTACCCCAGAAAGAACCATGCCTCAGAACAACAAGGGCGGCGCTGCGCGCGCGCCCCAGAATTCCCGTTCCGCTGCCCCGCGATCGGCCGCGTCCCGCGCCGCCGCGCCCGGATCCCGCAGCCCCAAGCACCGCGGCTACCGCCCCGACGAGGCCGCCGCGCCCGAGAAGAAGGCGCGCTGGAGCCGCGACGAGCGCGTCGACCGCGGGCACGCCCCCGAGCGCGCGCGCCCCGAGCGCGACGATCGCCCGGCGCGCGACGATCGGGCTGCCCGCCCGGCGCGCGACGATCGCGCCCCGCGGTCCTTCGATCGCGATGCGCGCCCTGCCCGCTCGTACGACCGCGATGCGCGGCCGCAGCGGGACGACCGCACCGGCCGTCCGGCCCGCGACGACCGAGGGGCTCGCCCCGCGCGCGACGACCGCGCACCGCGCTCGTTCGACCGCGACGCGCGCCCGGCGCGCTCGTTCGACCGCGACGCGCGCCCGCAGCGCGACGACCGCACCGGCCGTCCGGCCCGCGATGACCGTGCCGCGCGTCCGGCTCGCGATGACCGTGCCGCGCGTCCGGCTCGCGATGACCGGTACAGCAACGACCGCGGCTTCCGCGCCGCCGCGACCGGCGGCCGCCCGGCCCGCCCCGCGCGTGACGGCGACTCGCGCGACGGCGCCCCCCGAACCGGCACCGGCCGCGCGACCCACCGTCCCGACTGGCGCCCGCAGACCGGCGCCGCCAGCACCGGGCGCCCCGCGCGTTCGTACGACCGCGATGCGCGTCCCGCGCGTGACGACCGCGCCCCGCGTTCGTTCGATCGGGATGCGCGTCCCGCGCGCTCGTTCGATCGCGACGACCGTGCCCCGCGCTCGTTCGACCGGGACGCGCGTCCCGCGCGCTCCTTCGATCGTGACGACCGTGCCCCGCGCTCGTACGACCGCGACGCCCGTCCGACCCGTGACGACCGCGCCCCGCGTTCGTTCGATCGCGATGCGCGTCCGGCCCGTTCGTTCGATCGCGACGAGCGCCCGACCGAGCGCCGCGAGTCGAGCTTCTACCCGAGCCGCGACGCGAAGGCCGCCAAGGTCGACGACGTCGTGCTCGACCGCCTGACGGCCGACGCCGTGCTCGCGACCGACGTCGAGGGCGTCACCTTCGCCGACCTCGGCCTCGGCGCCAACATCGTGCGCGAGCTCGAGGAGCAGGGCGCGAGCGCTCCCTTCCCGATCCAGGCCGCGACGATCCCCGACGTGCTCGCGGGCAAGGATGTGCTCGGCCGCGGCCGCACCGGGTCGGGCAAGACGATCGCGTTCGGGGCTCCCCTGGTCGAGCGACTGATGGAGAACGGCGGGGGCAAGAAGCGTCAGATGGGCCGCGCGCCGCGCGCGCTCATCCTGGCGCCGACGCGAGAACTGGCGCTGCAGATCGACCGCACCGTCCAGCCGATCGCCCGCAGCGTCGGACTCTTCACGACACAGATCTACGGCGGCGTGCCGCAGGGCCGCCAGGTCGGTGCGCTGCAGCGCGGTGTCGACATCATCATCGGAACGCCCGGTCGCATCGAAGACCTCATCGAGCAGGGTCGCCTCGACCTCAGCCAGATCGAGATCGTCGTGCTCGACGAGGCCGACCACATGTGCGAGCTCGGGTTCCTCGAGCCCGTGCAGCGCATCATCCGTCGTACGCGGCCGAACGGGCAGCGCCTGCTGTTCTCGGCCACGCTCGACTCGGGTGTCGCAAGCCTCGTCACCGAGTTCCTCGACAAGCCCGCCGTCTACGAGGTGGCCGGCGAGGACCAGGAGTCGTCAACGATCGACCACAAGGTGCTGCTCGTCGACCAGCGCGAGAAGCGCGGCATCATCGAGCAGCTCGCGGCCGGCGATGGCAAGACGCTGATCTTCGCGCGCACTCGTGCGTTCGCCGAAGAGCTCGCCGACCAGCTCGACGACGCCGGCATTCCGGCCGTCAGCCTGCACGGCGACCTCAACCAGGCACGCCGCACGCGCAACCTCGAGAAGCTCACGAGCGGTCGGGTGAACGTACTGGTGGCGACGGATGTCGCGGCCCGGGGCATCCACGTCGACGACATCTCGCTCGTCATTCAGGCCGACGCGCCCGACGAGTACAAGACCTACCTGCACCGCTCGGGCCGCACGGGCCGCGCGGGCAAGGTCGGCACGGTCGTCACGCTCATCACGCGCCCGCGCGCCCGCCGCTTCGGCGAGCTGCTCGAGCGCGCCGAGATCGAGGCCGAGACCACCGAGGTGCGTGTCGGCGACGCGTTCCTCGACCGCCTCGCCGCGCTCTAGCACCGCCTTCTCGGCAGCGCCTTCTCGACACCACCTCGATGGGGCCGGTCGCGCCCCCGCGCGCCGGCCCCGACGTGCATCTCTCGGCAGACTCCCGAATTGAAGGAGACTGGCGCGACCGAGTCGTCGACACTTCCTACAATTCGGGAACGAATCAGGGGAACACCCACGCCGCTGCCGCCGAGCAACGCTGGGCGCTGCCGCCGAGCAACGCTGGGCGCTGCAGCCGCGGCCGCGGCGTCCGGCGGCGCGCCGCCGCGCTCAGGCCGCCGCGAGCATCGCGCTCGCCGCGAGCGCGAGCCCCAGGCCCACCCACTGCAGCCGCGCGATGCGCTCGCGCAGCACGACCGCGGCGAGCAGGATCGTGCCGGCCGGGTAGAGCGCCGTCAGCACCGAGACGATCGTCAGATCGCCGACCCGCAGGCCGACGAGCACGATGATGTTGGCGATCGCGTCGAGCAGTCCGCAGCCGACGGCGAGCACGAACCCGCCCCGCCATCCGCCGCGCAGAGCGGCCGCGCTCGCGCGCAGCAGCCCGTCGCGCGCGGGTGCAGCCGCAGGTGCAGGTGCAGACGCAGGCCGGGCCGGCGCGGCCCCGAGGGCGTGCGGTGCTCCGTGGGCTCCGTCGAGCACGGCGAGCGGAGCATCCGTCGCCCGCACGTGACGTCGGCCCGCGATGACCGCCAGCACGACGATGAGCGTGATCATGATCGTGGCGTTCACGGTGCGGTTGGCGACGAGGGGCACGAGTCCGCTGTCGTCGGGCGTCTGGTCGATGAGGATGTAGAACGCGCCGATCAGCACGCCCGAGACCGTCGCCATGAGCAGGCCGGGAAGCGTGGGGCGCACCGCCTCCTTCGCGGGCACGAAGCCCACGAGAACGACGGCCACGAGGGCGAGCGCGAAGGCCGGGTATGCGATCGCTCCGAGCTCGGCGCCCGTGACGAGCCCCCACGTGAGCGGAACGATCGCCGAGGTCACGGCCGTCAGGGGCGACAGGATGCTCATCGGCCCGATCGCGAGGCACGCGTAGAGCAGCGCGATGGCGGCGGCGCCCGTCACGCCCGAGATCCCGCCCCACAGCAGAGCCTCGGGCGACCAGCGCCCGGGCACCACGAGCGTGCCGGCGATCAGCAGCACAACGCCCGACAGGGCGCCGACCGCGGTCACGCGAAGGGCCGAGATGCGTCGCGCGGCCAGACCGCCGAAGAAGTCGGCAGCGCCGTAGACGAGCGCGCCCGCGAGCCCGAGAACCACAGTGAGCACGTCGCGCACCTCCCGCGTCGATCTTCGCAGGTCGCGCGGGTGAACGCCGAGCAACGAATCGTCGACCACTCATGTGAGCACTCGACGCGCGCGCGCATCGTCGTCTAGAGTCGGCCGGGTGACCCCCATTCGGGGGTAAACAGATGTGTCTACATCTGACGTTGTTTCACTCAGGGGGGACTCTTCGTCATGCCGTTTTCCACTCCAGGCGGTCATCGCATCGTCGCGCCCGGCACCGCCTTCCGGCGCACCGCCGCCATGTCGACCGCGCTCGCCGTCGCGCTCGGCCTCGTCACACTGACGGCCGTGCCGGCCTCGGCCGAGCCGGTCGCGATCGCCGACGTGCAGGGCACCGGATCCGCGTCGCCGCTCGCCACCGGCACCGTCGTCACCGTGCGCGGCGTCGTCACCGCCGACCTGCGCGGCAGCGCCGCCTACCGCGGCCTCTACATCCAGACGCAGGGATCGGGTGGCGCTGATGACGCGACGCCCGGAGCATCCGATGCCCTCTTCGTCTTCCTCAACAGCGCCAACCCGAGCGTCGCCATCGGCGACCTCGTCGAGGTGACCGGCCCGGTGAGCGAGTTCAACGGCCTCACCCAGGTGACGGCGAGCGCCGCCGGCGCCATCACGCTCGTCGAGTCGGGCGTGTCCGTGCCCGCCCCCGCGCCGCTGCCGACGAGCGTCGTCGGCTCGCAGCGCGAAGCCCTCGAAGGGATGCTCGTCGCACCCACCGGCGACTACCTCGTCTCCTCGACCCACCAGCTCGGAAACTTCGGCACCCTGTGGCTCAGCCCCGGGCAGCTCGCCGTCAAGAGCACCGAGCAGATCGGAGCCGGGCCCGAGGCCACCGCTCTCGCTGCGGCCAACCGCGCGGCGCGCCTGCTGCTCGACGACGGGTACAACGCGCAGATCAGCAACCCCGCCCACGTGGGCGAGCAGCCTTACTTCACGGCGGGCGACGTGGTGCGCCTCGGCGACGCCGTCGAGTTCCCGGCCGGCGGCATGGTGCTGAGCTTCGGCTTCGACGACTGGCGCCTGCAGCCGCAGTTGCCCATCACGAGCACCGGGCCCGCCGCGCAGGTCGCGGGCTTCGATGCCCGCGGTGAGCGGCCGGCCAGCCCGCCGGCGGTCGGGGGCGACGTGCGCGTCGCGGCCTACAACGTCTTCAACTACTTCACGACGCTCCCGAGCGAGAATGCCGACGCCCGCGGAGCCGACACGGCCGAGCAGTTCGCCGCGCAGCAGTCGAAGATCGTTGCGGCGATCAACGGCCTCGACGCCGACGTCGTGGCGCTGCAAGAGATCGAGAACTCGGTGAAGCTCGGCGAGCCGGTCGACGAGGCGCTCGACGCGCTCGTCGATGCGCTCAACGCCGATGCGGGAGCGGGAACCTGGAGCTTCGTGCCCACCCCCGCCGCACTCACGGACGCGGCCATCGTCGACGCGATCACCAACGCGATCATCTACCGCACCGCGTCCGTCGACCCGATCGGCGCGAGCGCGACGCAGATCGACGAGACCGTGTGGGACATCGCGCGCGAGCCGATCGCCCAGACCTTCGACGCCGACGGCTTCGTCTTCACGGTCGTCGCCAACCACTTCAAGTCGAAGAGCGGCTCGGGAGCCGAGCCCGCCGACGGTCAAGGCCGATTCAACGCCGAGCGCGTCGAGCAGGCGCAGGCGCTCAAGGCCTTCGCTGAGGACCTGGCCGACGACGCGGAGCGCAGCGAGCACGTGCTGCTGCTCGGCGACTTCAACGCCTACAGCGAAGAGGACCCGATCGAGGTCTTCACCGACGCGGGCTGGAGCGACCTCGTCGCCGACCGCACCGACGGCCAGTACACCTACACGTTCGACGGCGAGCTCGGCTCGCTCGACCACGCCCTCGCGAGCCCCGCGCTCACCGCGCAGGTCACGGGTGCCGGGGTCTGGGCCATCAACGCCGCCGAGTGGAGTGAGCGCGGCTACTTCGGCGCCGCGGTCGACCCGTCGAGCCCCTACCGCTCGAGCGACCACGACCCCGTGGTCGTCGGCCTCAGCACGACGCCCCCGCCCGTCGAGATCGACATCCTGACGATCAACGACCTGCACGGCCGACTCGAGGCCGCACCGCCGGCCGCGGGCGTCGCCGTGCTCGGCGGGCTCGTCGAGGCGACGCGCGCCGCCAACCCGAACACCCTGTTCATCTCGGCGGGCGACAGCATCGGCGCGTCGACGTTCACCTCGTTCATCCAGAACGACGAGCCCACGCTCGACGCCCTCAACGCGATGGGGCTCGACCTCAGCGCGCTCGGCAACCACGAGTTCGACCAGGGCCGGGCCGACGTCGATGATCGGGTCATCCCGAACTCCGACTTCCCCTACCTCGGCGCGAACATCTACGAGAAGGGCACGCAGACCCCCGCGTACCAGGAGTACGAGGTGATCGAGGTCGACGGCGTCGACATCGGCTTCATCGGTGTGCTCACCGAGAGCATGCCCTCCCTCGTGAGCCCGACGGGCATCGCGACGCTCGACTTCGGCGACATGACGGCCGCCGCGGTGCGCGTGGCTGACCAGCTGCAAGACGGCGACGCGGCGAACGGCGAGGCGGATGTCGTCATCCTCATCGCGCACGAGGGTGCCCCGACGACGACGCTCGAGGCCGCCACGGGCGACACCGAGTTCGGCGACCTCATCACGGGCGTGCTCGGCAAGGTCGATGCGGTCGTGTCGGGCCACACCCACCTGCAGTACGACCTCGAGGTTCCGGTTCCGGGCACCGACGAGGTCATGCCGCTCATCCAGGGCGGGCAGTACGGCGAGGCCTACGGTCACCTCGAGCTCGCGGTCGACCCCCGGTCGAACGAGCTGCTGAGCATCACGGCCGGCGTCAAGCCGCTCGTGGGCGCCGCGCAGCCCGACCCGGAGATCGCGGCGATCGTGGCCGACGCGGTCGCCTTCGCGGCCGTCGCCGGCAACGAGAGCCTCGGTGCGATCACCGACGACTTCCTCCGCGGCATCGACTTCACGGGCCAGAACGGCGCGCAGAACGAGAACCGCGGTGCGGAGTCGACGCTCGGCAACGTCGTCGCCGACGCGCAGCTGTGGGCCACGCAAGACCTGGGAACCGAGCTCGCGCTCATGAACCCGGGCGGCCTGCGCGCCAACCTGCTCTACGTCTCGAGCGGTGCGCTCGACCCGGCGGGCAACCTCACCTTCCGTGAGGCCGCCAACGTGCAGCCGTTCGCCAACACCCTCGTGGTGATGACGCTCACGGGTGCGCAGCTGCGCTCGGTGCTCGAGCAGCAGTGGCAGCCCGACGGCAGCAGCCGTCCGTTCCTCAAGCTCGGCGTCTCGGAGTCGCTCACCTACGACTACGACCCGACGAAGCCGCGCGGCGAGCGCATCGGCACGATGCTGCTCAACGGCGTGCCGGTGGCCGCGGATCAGCAGATCCGCACCGTGGTGAACTCGTTCCTCGCGGCAGGCGGCGACAACTTCGCCACCCTGGCGCAGGGCACGCAGCGCGCCGACTCGGGCCGGATCGACCTGCAGGCGTTCGTCGACTACGTGGGCGAGTTCTCGCCCGTGAGCCCCGACCTCGCGCAGCGCTCGGTCGGTGTCGCGATCAGCGCCCCCGACGCCGACGGCTACTCCGCCGGCGACGAGGTCACGCTCGCGCTCAGCTCGCTGCTGTTCACCAATCAGGGCGACCGCGAGGCCGAGGTGCTCGTGAGCCTCGGCGGCGAGGTGCTCGGTTCGGCGCCGATCGATGCGACGATCGTCGGTCGCACCGATGAGACCGGCCGCGCGACCGTCACGTTCACGGTGCCCGAGGGCATCAGCGGAGCCCAGCAGCTCGTCATCACGGTGCCCGACAACGGCACCGAGGCGACCGTGCCGTTCGAGATCACCACGCAGCTTGAGCAGATCACGGTCGAGCGCGACCCCCGCCTGCAGGGCGGTGCCGTCGTGGGCCGCACGCTGCGCACTGACGGCGGCCGCTTCTCGGTCGACGACGTCGAGCGCAGCTACCAGTGGCTGCGCGACGGGGCGCCGATCGAGGGTGCGACCGCCGCGACCTACCGGGTGACCGCCGCCGATGCCGGTGCGCGCCTCTCGGTGCAGGTCACGGCGAGCGCTGAGGGCTTCGCCTCGGTGACCGCCACGAGCAACGATCGCGCGGTCACGGCCGCGCGCTCGCTCACGGTCGGCGCTCCTGACCGGCTGTTCACCACCACGCGGGGCACGGTCACCTACACGGTGCAGGTTGTCGCCGAGGGTGTCGAGCCGGTCGGAACGGTCTCCGTGCTCGACCGCGGCCGCGTCGTCGGCACGATCGAGCTCGAGGCCGGCGACGGCGGCCGGGGCACGCTGGCGATCAGCGGGCTCGGGCGGGGCATCCACCTGCTGACCGCGCAATTCGCGGGCACGGATGCCGTGCGCGGGTCGACCACGCTGGTTCCGGTTCCGGTGTTCGTCTTCTAGCGGTCACCACCAACGGCGGGGCGGGGGAATACTCCCGCCCCGCCGTCGTTGTCTTCCGTGGCGCCTTCGCGTCACAATCGCGCGCCGAACGGCGCGCCCCCGTACCCTGGAACGCGGCCTGCCGACGGCGGCCGACACGACCAGCCTCACCGAGGAGACCCTCATGGCTCGCATCTACTCCGACATCACGCAGGTGTTCGGCAACACTCCGCTCGTCACGCTCAACACGGTCACCGACGGCGCGGGCGCGACGGTGCTCGCCAAGCTCGAGTTCTACAACCCCTCGGCGAGCGTCAAAGACCGCCTCGGCTTCGCGATCGTCGAGGCTGCCGAGAAGAGCGGCGAGCTCACGCCCGGCGGCACGATCGTCGAGGCGACGAGCGGCAACACGGGCATCGCCCTGGCCATGATCGGCGCGGCGCGCGGCTACAAGACCGTGCTGACGATGCCCGAGACCATGAGCAACGAGCGCAAGATGCTGCTCAAGGCCTATGGCGCCGAGCTCATCCTCACGCCGGGCAGCGAGGGCATGAAGGGCGCCGTCGCAGCCGCCGAGAAGATCGTCGCCGAGCGCCCCGGCACGGTGCTCGCCCGCCAGTTCGAGAACGCGGCGAACGCCGAGA
Source organism: Microcella humidisoli (assembly GCF_024362325.1). Taxonomy (NCBI): domain Bacteria; kingdom Bacillati; phylum Actinomycetota; class Actinomycetes; order Micrococcales; family Microbacteriaceae; genus Microcella; species Microcella humidisoli. Next base: position 900,349 of record NZ_CP101497.1, on the reverse strand, counting down.
TTCACCGCCGCACGACCGGCCCCGAGGTGTGGAACGACACCGACGGCGCCGTCGACATCTTCGTTGCGGGCGTGGGCACGGGCGGCACCATCACGGGCACGGGTCAGTATCTGAAAGAGCAGAAGCCCGGCCTGCAGGTCGTTGCGGTTGAGCCCCTCGAGAGCCCCATCCTCAACGGCGGCGCCCCCGGCCCGCACAAGATCGCCGGCATCGGCGCCAACTTCGTGCCCGCCGTGCTCGACCGCGAGGTCTACGACGAGGTCATCGACGTGAACATCGAGCAGGCCGTCAGCATGGCCCGTCGTCTCTCGGCGGAGGAGGGCATCCTCGCCGGCATCTCGTCGGGCGCCACGGTGCACGCCGCCGTCGAGCTGGCGAAGCGCCCCGAGAACGCCGGAAAGACGATCGTCGTCATCGTGGCGAGCTACGGCGAGCGGTACCTGTCGAGCGTGCTCTACGACGACCTGCGCGCGTAGATGGGCATGCGGGAGGACATCCGCACCGCCCGATTGCGCGACCCCGCCGCGCGCTCGGGCCTCGAGGTCTTCCTGACCTCGGTGGGGCTGCACGCCGTGTGGTGGCATCGCATCGCGAGCTGGTTGTGGCGGCACGGGTTCAAGCTGCTCGGCCGCATGGTCGCGCAGGGCGCGCGGTGGTGGACGGGCATCGAGATTCACCCCGGGGCGACGATCGGCAAGCGCCTCTTCATCGACCACGGCATGGGCGTCGTCATCGGAGAGACGGCCGAGATCGGCGATGACGTCATGCTGTACCACGGCGTCACGCTCGGCGGCCGCAGCCTCGAGAAGGGCAAGCGCCACCCGACGGTCGGCAACGGCGTGCTCATCGGTGCCAACGCCACCGTGCTCGGCCCGGTCACGATCGGCGATCGTTCGCAGATCGGCGCCCTCGCCCTCGTGACGAAGGATGTTCCGGCCGACTCCGTCGCGACCGGCATCCCCGCGACCTCCCGCCCCCTCGACCGCGGCGCACGCGGCACGGGGGCCGACGGCTTCCTCGTCGACCCGGCGATCCACATCTGATGAGCGCGGTCGGACGCGTCACCTCCCTTCTTCCGAGGCGCTCCGACTACGCAATGCTGCGCCGCACGTGGAAGGGCGACCTCATCGCCGGTCTCACGGTCGGCATCGTCGCGCTGCCGCTCGCCCTGGCGTTCGGGGTCAGCTCGGGCGCCGGCGCTGAGGCGGGGCTCATCACGGCGATCGTCGCCGGGCTCGTCGCGGCCGTGTTCGGGGGCTCGAACATCCAGGTCTCCGGCCCGACCGGGGCGATGGTCGTCGTGCTCGGCCCCATCGTCGCGGCGCAGGGCGCGGGCGTCGTCGCGCTCGTGACGATCATGGCGGGCGTCATGGTGCTCATCGCCGCGGTGCTGCGGCTCGGGCGCGCGGTCGCGGTGATTCCGTGGCCGGTCATCGAGGGCTTCACGCTCGGCATCGCCGTCATCATCTTCTTGCAGCAGGTGCCCTCGGCTCTCGGCGCCCCCGCGGGCCCGAGCCCCAACTCGCTGGTCGCCGCCGTGCAGACCGTCGCGGCGACCGACTGGGCTGCGGCGCTCGTTCCGCTCGCGATCGTCGCCGTCGTCGCGGTGATCATGGTGCTCGCACCGCTCGTGCGGCCGTGGGTGCCCGGCTCGATCATCGCGATCGTCGTCGTCACGGTCGTCTCGACGTGGCTGGCCCTGCCGGTCGAGACCATCGGCACGCTGCCCGCCGCCCTGCCCGCGCCCGCTCTTCCGAGCCTGTCGGGGGTGGATGTCGCGGCGCTCCTCATTCCGGCGGCCACGATCGCGGCGCTCGCCGCCATCGAGTCGCTGCTGTCGGCGCGCGTCGGCGCATCGCTCGCCGACACGGGCCGCCTCGACCCCGACCGTGAGCTCGTCGGCCAGGGGCTCGCCTCCGTCGCCTCGGGACTCTTCGGCGGCATGCCTGCGACGGGCGCCATCGCGCGCACGGCCGTGAACGTGCGGGCCGGAGGGCGGTCGCGGCTCGCGGCGATCATCCACTCGATCGTGCTCGTGGGCGTCGTCTATCTGGCCAGCACGATCGTCGCGACCATTCCGTTGGCGGCGCTCTCGGGTGTGCTCATGGTCACGGCCGTGCGCATGGTCTCGGTGCCGACCGTTCGGCGCATCGTGACGGCGACGCGGTCGGACGCGCTCATCTTCGTGGCGACCGCCGTCGTGACGATCGCCTTCGACCTCATCATCGCGGTGGGCATCGGCATCCTCGCGGCGGGCGTCATCGCGCTGCGCACGCTCGCCGCCTCGAGCGGGGTCATCCGCGAGCCGCTGCCGGGGGACCCGAAGCCGGGTGATGAGCGCATCGCGCTGTTCCGGCTCGACGGTGCGCTGTTCTTTGGGGCGGCCGAACGCCTGACCGACGCCATCAGCGACACGACGGGGGCGAGCGTCGTGATCGTGCGCCTCTCGCAGATCCGCGACCTCGACGCGACGGGCGCGCGCGTCATCGTCGAGCTCATCGAGGGGCTCGAGCGCCGCGGCATCACCGTCATCATCAAGGGCATTCAAGAGCGGCACCTGACGCTCGCGACCCGGGTGGGCGTCGTCGGAGCGCTGCGGCACCCCAACCACCTCGTCGCCTCCCTCGAGACGGCAGTCGAGCATGCCCGTTCGCACATCGCGCGCGAGCAGGCGGCGGGCACGGTCAGCCCTGCCGACTAACCTGGGGCGAGTGACCACGACCGCGACCACGCCCCAGCAGGTGCTCGAGACGGTCTTCGGCTACCCGGCCTTCCGCGGCGAGCAGCAGGCCATCATCGACCACGTCGTCGGCGGCGGTGACGCCCTCGTGCTCATGCCCACCGGCGGCGGCAAGAGCCTCTGCTATCAGATTCCCGCGCTCGTGCGCGAGGGCGTCGGCGTCGTCATCTCGCCGCTCATTGCGCTGATGAAAGACCAGGTGGATGCCCTCGAGGCGGTCGGCGTGCGCGCCGCGTTCCTCAACTCCACCCAGGGCCCCGACGAACGGCGGGCCGTCGAAGCGGCCCTGCTCGCGGGCGAGGTGGATCTGCTCTACATGGCGCCCGAGCGTGTCACCGTGCCCTCCACCGCCGAGCTGCTCGACCGCATCCGTGTCTCGCTCTTCGCAATCGACGAGGCGCACTGCGTATCGCAGTGGGGGCACGACTTCCGACCTGACTACCTCGCGCTGTCGCTGCTGCACGAGCGCTGGCCGAGCATCCCGCGCATCGCCCTCACGGCGACGGCCACCGCCGAGACGGCGACCGAGATCGTGCAGCGGCTCGACCTCGGCCAGGCCCGGCGGTTCGTGGCGAGCTTCGATCGCCCCAACATCCAGTACCGCATCGAGCCGAAGAACCAGCCCGTGCAGCAGCTGCTGCAGCTGATCCGCACCGAGCACCCGGGCGACGCGGGCATCGTGTACTGCCTGTCGCGGGCATCCGTCGAGAAGACGGCGATCGCGCTCGCCGAGCACGGTATCCCCGCCCTGCCCTATCACGCGGGTCTCGACGCGGCGACGCGCTCGAACCACCAGTCGCGCTTCCTGCGCGAAGAGGGCATCGTCATGGTCGCGACGATCGCCTTCGGCATGGGCATCGACAAGCCCGACGTGCGTTTCGTTGCGCACCTCGATCTGCCGAAGAGCGTCGAGGGCTACTACCAAGAGACGGGGCGTGCGGGCCGCGACGGCCTGCCCGCGACCGCGTGGTTGGCGTACGGCCTGCAGGATGTCGTGCAGCAGCGGCAGATGATCGACCGCAGCGAGGGAACGCCCGCCTACAAGCGCCGCATGAGCCAGCTACTGGATGCGATGCTCGCCCTCTGCGAGACCGTCGAGTGCCGGCGGGTGCAACTGCTGGCGTACTTCGGCCAACGCTCGCAGAAGTGCGGCAACTGCGACACGTGCCTCGCCCCGCCCGAGAGCTGGGACGGCACGGTGCCGGCCCAGAAGCTGCTCTCGACCATCGTGCGGCTCGAGCGCGAGCGGCGACAGCGCTACGGCGCGGGCCAGCTCATCGACATCCTCATCGGCAAGCGCACGCCGCGCGTCGAGCAGCTCGGGCACACCGACCTCGCGACCTTCGGCATCGGCACCGAGCTGACCGATCAGGAGTGGCGGGGTGTCGTGCGCCAGCTGCTCGCCCAGGGTCTGCTCGCCGTGCACGGCGACGGCTACGGCACGCTCGTGCTGACCGAGGCGAGCGCCGCCGTGCTGAGCGGCACGCGCGAGGTGCGGTTGCGGCGCGAAGTCGCCCGCCCGACCCGGTCGTCGAAGCGCAGTGCGCCGTCCGACCTGCCTGCGGCCGCCGCGCCCCTCTTCGAGCGGCTGCGCGCGTGGCGTGCGGCGACGGCGCGCGAGCTCGGCGCGCCCGCCTACGTCGTGTTCGCCGACGCCACCCTGCGCGGCATCGCCCTCACCACTCCGTCGACGCTCGACGAGCTCTCGACCGTGAGCGGCGTCGGCGCGGCCAAGCTGGAGAAGTTCGGGGATGCGGTGCTCGCGATCGTGCGCGGCGACGAGCCGCCCGCCGCTGCAGCCGTCGAGCCGCCCGCGGTTGCACCCGTCGAACCTGAGCTGCCCGCATACATTCCCGACGACGACATCCCCTACGACGACATTCCCCCCGAGGAATGGAACCTCTGACACGATAGGGCGGTGCTGACCTTCCTCGCCCGGGCCTTCCTCGGCCCCATCGCGCGAGTGGTCTGGCGGCCCACCATCATCGGGCGCTCGAACATGCCCGCGGAGGGCCCGGTGGTGGTCGCCAGCAACCACCTCTCGTTCATCGACTCGATCGTCATCAGCCTGCTCGCTCGTCGCCCCGTGAGTTTCCTCGCCAAAGAGGAGTACTTCACCGGGAAGGGCATCAGAGGCGCGATCTCCCGCGGATTCTTCTCGGGAGTCGGGGCGATTCCCGTCAAGCGCGGTGCCGGCCAGGCCGCGCAGGACGCGCTCGACGCCGGCCTCGCCAAGCTGCAGGCGGGCCAGGCCTTCTCGATCTACCCGGAGGGAACCCGCTCGCGCGACGGGCGGCTCTACCGCGGCAAGACCGGCGTGGCATGGCTCGCGCTCACTGCCGGGGCGCCGGTCGTCCCCGTCGCCCTGACGGGCACGCAGAACCTGCAGCCCGTCGGCTCGAAGCGTGTGCGGCTCGCCCGCATCACGATCGAGTTCGGCGAGCCGATGGACATCAGCGCCTTCGGGCCGGCCGCCTCGGGTCGCGCTCGGCGGCACGCGACCGATGCGATCATGGCGCGCATCCAGAGCATGTCGGGTCAGGAATACGTCGACCAGTACAACGAGCCGCCGCCCGCGACCGTTCGCGAGCGCGTGCGTCGCTTCTTCCGCACGCGGGCCGAGCTCTAGGCGCTCCCGCTCGAGCGCGCGGTCGCGCTAGGCGGGATCGCTGTCGGACGACTCGCCCGACGCAACCGCCGGCTCGTCGTCCGGCCGACGCCCCGTTGCCGCCCCCGGCACGGGTGCCGTCAGGCGCAGGGTCGCGAGCAGGCCGATCGCGAGGAACCCGGCCGCCGTGAACGCCGCGAACCGCGTGGCATCGCTGAAGGCCTGGCGTGCCTCGGCCGCGACCTCGGGCGACTCGGCCTCGAGGCCGGGAATCGCCGAGCCCGCGCTGTCGACGACGGCCGAGACGATGCCGTCGCGCGCCTCGGGCGGCAGGCCCGCGGCGTCGAGCCGGCTGTCGAGGGTGCTGCCGAGCGAGGTGAAGAGCACGGTGCCGAGCACGGCGATGCCGAGCGCCGAGCCGATCTGGCGGGCCGTGGACTGGGTGCCCGAGGCCTGCCCGCTCGCCTGCACCGGAACATCCTGCAGCACCACGCCCGTGAGCTGCGCGGTCGCGAGGCCGACGCCGACGCCGTAGACGAGCAGACCGAGCGCGACCGACCACCAGGGGGTGTCGACGGCGATGACGAGGCCGATGAGGATGAGGCCGATGATCTCGGCGGCGATGCCCGCCCGCACGGTCGCGACGGCGGAGACGCGGCCGCTCAGCGAGCCGCCGACGCCGCTCGCGAGGAAGGAGCCGCCGGCGAGCGCGAGCAGGATGGTTCCGGTCTGCAGGGCGTCGTAGCCGAGCACGTTCTGCAGCCACAGCGGCAGCGAGAGGATGATGCCGAACTCGCCCATCGACACGATGAGCGCGGCGACGTTGCCGTTGCGGAACGAGCCGATGCGCAGCAGCGAGAACGCGAGCATGGTCGATTTGCCCGCACGCTCACGCCGCAGCCCCCACCACACGAACAGGGCCCCCGCGACGAGCGAGATCGCGAACGAGATCGGGATGGGGCTGAGGGCGATCGGCCACTCCCAGTCGCCGAGTTTCAGTCCGTCGGCCGCGAGCCACCAGCCGTAGGTGCGCCCCTCGATGAGACCGAAGACGAGGAAGGCGCTCGTGACGACCGACAGCAGCGCGCCCGTCCAGTCGATCGATTGCGGATGCTCGTCCTTCGTCGCGACGACGAAGAGCATGAGCCCGACCAGGATGATGATGCCGAGCGGCACGTTGATGCCGAAGGCCCACCGCCACGAGTACGCGGTCGTGAGCCACCCGCCGAGCAGCGGACCGACGGCGGCCATGCCGCCGATCGTCGAGCCCCACACCGCGAAGGCGATGCCGCGCTCGCGGCCCTGGAAGGTCGCGTTGAGCGTCGAGAGTGTCGAGGGCAGGATCATCGCGCCACCGACGCCCTGCACGACGCGGGCCATGATGAGCGCCGAGCCCGAGTCGGCGAACGCCGCCCACACGGAGGCGAGCATGAAGATGATGACGCCGATGACGAGCATCCGTCGTCGGCCGAAGCGGTCGCCGAGCGTGCCGAAGACGAGCAGCAGGGCCGCGAAGACGAGCGTGTAGCTCTCTTGCACCCACTGCACCTCGGTCGAGGTGATGCCGAGCTCGTCGACGATGGAGGGGACGGCGACGTTGACGATCGTCGAGTCGACGATGATGAGCGAGACGGCCAGGCTGATGACGAAGAGCCCGATCCAGCGGGTGCGCGGTGAGGTCACGCGCTGACGCTACTCCTCTTGAGCGCCGCGGGATTACGCGGGCGCGCCGCCCGCTTCGGCCTCTGCCGCGGCGACCTGCTTGCGCACCTCGTCCATGTCCAGGCCCTTGACGGCCGTGATGACCTGCTCAAGCGCGGGCGCGGGCAGCGCACCGGGCTGGGCGAAGACGAGGATGCCGTCGCGGAACGCCATGAGCGTCGGGATCGAGCGGATGTTGGCCGCCGCCGCGAGCGCCTGCTCGGCCTCGGTGTCGACCTTGCCGAAGGTGACGTCGGTGTGCTGCTCGCTCGCCTTCTCGAAGATGGGGCCGAACTGACGGCAGGGGCCGCACCACTCGGCCCAGAAGTCGACGAGGGTGATGCCCTCGCTCGTCACGGTCTGCTCGAAATCTGCGGCAGTCAGGGTCACGGTTGCCATGCGTCCATGATGCCACAGGTCGCAGATACCCTGGGGGGTATTCTCTCGAGGCGAACGGGGCACGGGATGCTCCGCGCGCGGTGCTGAGCCTCTCCACTATGGCAACGCCCAGCTTTGTGAGGTCATCCACAAGACCCCGGCCTGGCCGCCGCGCGGCCTTCGTGGAGCGCGCACCACGAAACCCCGCGCGGTTCCGGCCGGTTCTAGCGTGACCGACATGAGCACGATCGAGATGCCTGCCCCCGAGACGACGCCGGCCACGAGCCCCGCGACGTCGCCGACCGCTGCCGCCGCGACCGCGCCGCCGGTCGCCCTCGACGTGGCCGTGCTCGGTCAGCAGCTCATGGGCCGCTGGGCCGACAGCCGCCGCGCCTCGCGCGCGCTCATGCGCGACTCCGCCTTCCACCGCGACCCCAGCCTCGGCATGGTCGAGCACCGCGAGCGCGTGCTCGGGCAGCTCAAGCTGCTCGTCGAGCGCGGCGACGTGCACCGCGCGTTCCCCGCCGAGTTCGGGGGCGACGACGACTTCGGCGGCTTCATCGCGAGCTTCGAAGAGCTGCTGCTCGGCGACCCGAGCATGCAGATCAAGTCGGGCGTGCAGTGGGGCCTCTACGCTTCGGCGATCCTGCACCTCGGCACCGCGTCGCACCACCGGGCCTGGCTCCCCGACGCGCTCACCCTCACGACGCCGGGCGCGTTCGCCATGACCGAGACCGGCCACGGCAGCGACGTCTCGGCCGTCGGCACGACCGCCAGCTACGACGCGGCGACCGATGAGTGGGTCATCCACACGCCGTTCCGTGCCGCCTGGAAGGACTACCTCGGCAACGCCGCCCTCCACGGCCGTGCCGCCGTCGTGTTCGCGCAGCTCATCACGCGCGGGGTCAACCACGGCGTGCACGCCTTCTACGTTCCGCTGCGCGATGAGACCGGCGCCTTCCTGCCCGGCATCGGCGGCGAAGACGACGGTCTTAAGGGCGGGCTCAACGGCATCGACAACGGCCGCCTGCACTTCACGAACGTGCGCGTTCCCCGCACCAACCTGCTCAACCGCTACGGCGACGTCGACGAGAACGGCGTGTACACCTCGCCCATCGAGAGCCCCGGTCGCCGCTTCTTCACCATGCTCGGCACGCTCGTGCAGGGCCGCGTCTCGCTCGACGGCGCCTGCGTCGTGGCGAGCAAGCTCGCCCTCACGATCGCCGTGCGCTACGGCACCGAGCGTCGCCAGTTCGCGGGCGGTGACGAGAACGAGGTCGTGCTGCTCGACTACCAGCGCCACCAGCGCCGCCTGCTGCCGCGCCTCGCGCAGACCTACGCCATGTCGTTCGCGCACGAGGTCTTCCTCGAGAAGTTCGACGCCGTGTTCTCGGGTGCTACCGACACCGATGCCGACCGCGAGGATCTCGAGACCCTCGCCGCCGCGCTCAAGTCGCTCAGCACGTGGGGCGCGCTCGACATCATCCAGGAGGCGCGCGAGGCGTGCGGCGGCCAGGGCTTCCTCGCCGCGAACCGGCTCACCCAGCTTCGCGCCGACCTCGACATCTACGCGACCTTCGAGGGCGACAACAACGTGCTGCTGCAGCTTGTGGCGAAGCGCCTGCTCACCGACTACTCGCGCACCTTCGCCAAGGCCGACGCGGGCGTCATGGCCCACTACGTCGCCGACCAGGTGAACGAGGCCGTCGTCAACCGTTCGGGCCTGCGCCGACTGGCCCAGTCGGTCGTCGATTTCGGATCGACCGCGCGCTCGGTGGGCTACGTGCGCGACACCGAGTCGCAGCGGCAGTTGCTCACCGACCGGGTCGAGACGATGGTGGCCGAGCTGGCGGGCAAGTTGCGCAGCGCATCCAAGCTGCCGAAGGCCGAGGCCGCCGCTCTCTTCAACCGCCACCAGAACGCCCTCATCGAGACGGCGAAGGCCCACGGCGAGCTGCTGCAGTGGGAGGCCTTCACCGAGGCGCTCGCGACGATCGAGCACGAGGGCAACCGCCAGGTGCTCACGTGGCTGCGCGATCTCTTCGGGCTCGGGCTCATCGAGAAGAACCTGGCCTGGTACGTCATCCACGGCCGGCTCAGCGACCACCGGGCGCAGGCGATTACCGACTACATCGACGGCCGGTTGCTGCCCCGCCTGCGTCCGCACGCGCTCGCGCTCACCGAGGCGTTCGAGTTCGCGCCCGAGCACATCCGCGCCGACATCGCGTCGGGGCAGGAGCGCGAGCGCCAGGAGGAGGCGCGGGCCTACTACGCCGACCAGCGTGCTCGCGGCCTCGCGCCGATCGACGAGAAAGACCTGCTGGCCGCCAAGAAGGCTCGCCGCTGACGGTGCGGCGGGCGTAGGGTCGCTCGCATGAGCGACCCTGCCGCGACGACGCCGCCGTTCCGCCTGCATCCCGCTGCGGCGTGGGCGCTCGTCGGGGCGCAGTTCGTGTTCCTGCTGCTGCTCGGCTTCCTGCCGTGGGGCGCGCTGTGGAGCCGAGGCGTCGGCACCATCGTGCTCGGGCTGGCGCTCGTCGCGCTCGGGGTGGGCATCGCGCTCGCCGCGGGTGCCGGGCTCGGCCGCACGCTCACGCCGAGCCCGATCCCGAAGGCCGACGGGCAGCTCGTCACCAGCGGCGTCTTCGCACTCGTGCGCCACCCCATCTACTCCGGGTTGCTCGTGCTGGGCCTCGGGCTCGTCGTGATCGGCGCCTCGGTGCTGCACCTCATCGCCTGGGTCGCGCTCCTCAGCGTGCTCATGGCCAAGTCGCGGTTCGAAGAGCGGATGCTGGCCGACCAGTACCCCGACTACGCGGCCTACGCCGCTCGCGTCGGCCGGCTCGTCCCGAAAGTCGGGCGCATCCGCACCTGATGATCGCGGGTTAGAGTGCGGGCATGGCCCTCACCGACGTCGTCATCCCGCAGCCCGGCGACCCGCGCGGCGGTGAGCTCACCGCGGTGCTCGGCGTGCCTGAGGGCCCCGGCCCGTTCGTGCCCCTCGTCGTCGTGCACGAGGTGTTCGGCATCGACGAAGCGATGCGCGACCACCTCGAGCGGCTCACGCGCCTCGGCTACCTCGTGGTCATGCCGAACCTGTTCAGCCGCGGCGGCGCGCGGCGCTGCCTGGTGGCCACGTTCCGCGCGCTCCGGGCCGGCACGGGCGCGGCGTTCGACGACATCGAGGCGGCGCGCCAGTACCTGCTCGCCCGCGACGACACCACCGAGCACGCGGGCGTCATCGGCTTCTGCATGGGCGGCGGTTTCGCGCTGCTGCTCGCGGGGCAGGGCGGCTTCGGCGCCGCATCCATCAATTACGGGATGCTGCCCGCCGACCTCGACGCCACGCTCGACGGCGCGTGCCCCGTGGTCGGCACGTTCGGCGGCCGCGATCGCAGCCTGCCCGGCGCGGCCGAGAAACTGGAGGCCGCCCTGGTCGCGCGCGGCATCGAGCACGACGTGGTCGAGTACCCCGAGGCCGGGCACGGGTTCTTGAACGCGCACGCCGCCGGCTCGACGCTCACGCGCGTCATGATGAAGCCCATGATGGGCCTCGGCCACCGGCCCGTCGAGGCCGAGGACGCGTGGGCGCGCATCGACGGGTTTTTCCGCCGCACGCTCGTCGGCTGACCTCAGGGCGGGGGTCTTTCGCGGCGACGATCCGACTGCAATACTGAACCGCTTTCCCCTTCGTTGCCCGATCATTGCCGAGGCCTGCTATGTCGCGTTCCGTCCGTGGTGTCGCCGCTTTCTCTCTCACCGCCGTCCTCGTGGGTGCGGGACTCGTCGCCGCGTCGCCGGCGGCCGCCTTCACGGCGCGCTCGCTGCCGCCGGGCGTCGACTTCGCGAACGTCGGAACGCTGGCCGACCCCGACTATCTCGTCGACATCGACTGCTCGCTCATTCCTGACGACGTCACCTACGACTACGACACGCAGTTCGACTACGCCGACCTGCCGATCCCTGCCGACGGGGTCGTGACGGTCTCGGTCCTGAACTGCGTCTCGGTGGAGCTCTACTCCAACAGCGACGACCCGCGAGTGACGCCGCAGTACACGCCGCTCGACGGCCCCGATGCCGGTGAGGCACAGGTGCTCGGCACCGACTGGGAGTCGGGCGACATCGACCCGCTCACCGCCACCGAGTACGAGGTCGGGCCCAACACCGAGTTCATCGTGCTCGACGGCGACGACCCCACCGGTTACTTCGTCATCGACGTCGAGCTCTTGGTCGATGTCGCCGACCCGCAGGGCGACCGTGTCGATGAGCTCGACCTCACCATTCCGGGCGACGCCGACGCCGACATGGTCGTGGCGGACGACCCGCAGTACTACGACGAGTTCGACGACCTCGAGCTCGGTGGTGTCACCGACTGCGGCATCACCGACGGCAACCATTTCTGGGCTTCGAGCGAGGTCGTCGTCGAGACGCGCGGCTTCTACAGCTTCCGAGTCTCTGACCTCGACCCCATCAGCAGCGACGTCGACTTCCGCCAGCCCGATCGGTACATGACCGACCCGTTCCTCGCGCTGTACAGCACCTTCGACCCCGCGAACGCGCACCTCGGCGTCGTCGGCTGCAACGACGACTCCGACCTCGACGACTACGGCGACTACTACCTGACGAGCAGCGGCACCGTCATGAGCGACCGCTACTCGCAGTTCACGGTCGAGCTTCAGCCGGGCACCTACACGCTCGTCCTCACGTCGTACGACGACGAGAGCGAGTTCGACGTCACGTCAGTGGCGGCCGCTGCCGCGACCCCCGGCGACGCCCTCGATGACACCAAGGGCGGGCTGGTGCCGGCGGCGTTCGGAGAAGACGAGACGGGCACGGTCGAGATCTGGTTCGAAGCGAGCAGCCTCGCGGCGACCGGTGCGAGCGAGGTCAATGGCGGGATGCTCGCCGCCGGTCTCGCCCTCATGACGCTCGGCGGTCTCGCCCTCACGACCCGACGCAGCGCACGCAGCGCCTAGCGCGCTACTTGTGGGTGGCGTTCGTCACCGCGTCGGAGTTCTGCGAGCGGCCGTTCGAGGCCTTCTTGTCGGCCTTCGCGACCCGCTTCTCTTTCAGCGTCTTCGCCGCCGCGGTCTTCGGGCTGTTCTTGCGTGCGGACTTCTCGCCCATGGGGCTCTCCTTACATTGGGGAGCCGGAACGGGCCCTTAAGCCGAGGGTACGCCGAGCACGGTGCTGATGCGCTCGGCTAGACGCCCAGCGCTGTGCTGATTGCGCTCGGCTAGAGGCCGAGCGCTGTGCGCACGGCGTCGTCGCTGGGCTCGACGAGGTGCGATCCGTCGGGGAAGACGACGACGGGAATGTTCATGCGGCCGCTGATGGCCTGCGCCTGCGCGGCGGCGTCGGCCGAGGCCTCCACGTCGACCTTGGTCCACTCGACGCCGAGGTCGTTGAGCAGGGCCTCGGTGCGGCGGCAGTCGCGGCACCAGTCGGCGCCGTACATCGTGATCGTGCCGGCGGCGGGAGCAAGTGAGTCGGTCATGTCTCAAGCCAACCACGGTCGTGCGTGAGTTCTTCCCGAACGGCCCCTGTCGAGCATCCACCGCCGTCTCTAGACTGACCGCATGAGCACCGCCGCCCCCGCGCCCACCGGCACCACCGCGCCTGTCCGCACCCCGCTCGACGTCGAGTCGGAGGCCTTCGCGGTCGCCCTCGCCGTCGGCGCCGTGACCCTCATCGTGGGCGGCGTGCTCTTCGCCGGCACGAACCCGCCGATCTGGGGCGGCGTCTCGCTCGGCGTCGCGAGCGCCGGGTCGATCCTCGTGGCGGGCGTGATCGTGGCCTACGTCGGCTACTGGCGCAGCCGAAGCGTGCTCGGTCAGCAGTGGCGGCTCGAGCTCGCGTCGTGGAAGTTCATCGTCGACGCCACCTCGGTGGCCTTCGTGCACGCCGTGCTCGCGGTGCTCGCGGCGATCGCGACGTTCCTGCTGCTGCAGCGCAGCTTCCAGGGCGTGACGCTGGATGCTCCCTTCACGACGATCGCCATGGCGACGGTCACGGCCCTCGGCGCGTACTGGATCTACCTCTCGGTCTCGTCGATCACGACCCCGAAGCTCTCGAGCCTGCTCGTGCTCTTCATGACGTTCGGCACGATCACGGCCATGGCGACCGCGAGCGACCCGGCCTGGTGGGAGTACCACTTCAGCCAGCTCGGCACCTTCGGCGACCGCTCGAGCAGCCTGTTCAACCTCACGCTCATCATCGCGGGCTTCCTCGTGACGACGTTCGCCCTCTACCTGCAGCGCGATCTGCAGCTGCTCGTCGACCGCGGCGTTCTGTCGCGGGCGAGCGCCCCGCGCACGGTGTCGATCATCTTCGTGATCATGGGCGTCATGCTGTCGTGCGTCGGCATCTTCCCGCTCACGGTCAGCATCCTGCTGCACAACCTCTCGGCCTCAGGCATGGCCGTCACGTTCCTCGTGCTGCTCTTCGCGTCTCCGTGGCTGCTGAAGGGACTGCCCGGGCGCTTCTTCCTCGTGAGCTTCGGCTTCGCGGCCGCGCTCATCGTGGGCGCGGTGCTCTTCTACCCGGTGCAGTACTGGAACCTCACGGCGTTCGAGCTCGTCGCCTTCGCGATCATCTTCGCGTGGATCGCCGTCTTCATCCGCTACATCAGCGCCTTCACCGAGCAGACGGCTCCGGATGCTGCGCCCGCGCCCGCGGTGGCCGCAGCATGACCGGCTCGGCGCTCGGCAGCTTCGACGACCCGGCCACCACGGCCGCGCACTACGCCGCGAAGCTCGCCGTCGAGACGGATGCCTCCGACGTGTGGGCCGCGCGCCAGGCCGGCGAGGTGTTCCACCTCGTCGACGTGCGCGGGCAGGCCGCCTGGGATCAGGGGCATGCGGCCGGGGCGCTGCACATCCCGCGGCAAGAGTTGGCTGCGCGCGTCGCCGAACTCGGCGAGGGCATCCCCGTCGTCGTCTACTGCTGGTCGCCCGGCTGCAACGGCGGCGCGAAGGGGGCGCTCGAGCTCGCGCGCCTCGGAGTTCCGGTGAAGGAGATGATCGGCGGCTTCGAGTACTGGGCGCGCGAGGGCTACCCGGTCGAGGATGCCCGGGGCGCGGTCGTGCGCCCGATCGACCCGCTCACCAACGTCGCGGGCTGACGTGCGCGACTAGTTGCCGAGCAGCGCCGCGATGCCGACGGTCAGCAGCGGCGCGACGATGAGCGCGGGCAGCATGTCGGCCACGGCGACCGCGCGCAGGTTGAGCAGGCGCAGGCCGACGCCGAGCAGCAGCACGCCGCCCGTCGCCGTGAGGGCCGCGATCGCCGCGCCCGACATGACCGAGCCGAGGGCGAAGGCCAGCACGGTCAGCAGCCCTTGCCAGATGCCGACGGGGATCGCCGAGAACGCAACACCCCAGCCGAGCGAGGCGGCGAAGGCGATCGAGGCGAAGCCGTCGAGCGTCGACTTGAGGGCCAGCTGGTCGATGCCCTGACCCGTGCCGTCTTGGAACGCTCCGAGAATCGCGAGGGGCCCGATCGCGAACACGAGCGACGCGTCGACGAAGCCGTTGATGAATTTCTCGCGGGGGCTGATCGCGAGGCGAGCATCCACGAGGCTGTCGGCTGTTTCTGATGCGCGCGTGGGCGCCGATTCGGCGACGGATGCTGCGCTGCGGCCGCGCCGCGTCAGCCGGTCTTGCAGCCAGCCCCCGAAGCCTTCGAGCCGGCGCTCGATGCCGGCGAGCGAGCCGACGATGCTGCCGATGAGCAAGGCGCCGATGACGACGAGGAAGGTGCCGCCGGCGCCGACCGCCCCGACGAAGTCGCTGTTGGTGAGCGAGACGAGGTTGAGGCCGCCGAGCACGATCGTGATGAGGCCGAGGGCATCGGTGACGACGCGGTTGGTGCGCTCGGGCAGGCGGTTGCCGATGAGCACGCCGATGGCGGCTCCGACGACGATCGTCGTGACATTGAGCAGGGTGCCGAGGCCGACGATCACTGGTCAAGGCTAATCGGGCGCGACCGTGCTGCTGCACGCGCGAGCATGCTCAGTCGCGCGGCGTGACGGTGCCGCGCCGGGCGCGGTGCAGGGTGAGCGCCCCGGCCAGCAGCAACGCGAGCGCGGCGACGGCGGCGGGCGGGCCGAGGGGTGACGGGCCGGTCGCGGCGAGCATCCCGCAGGCGACCGTGGCGGCGTCGCGCACGGTGACCGTCACCGCTGTCGGGTGCTCGCCGCCGAACTCGTCGGTGACGATGATCGGGATGCTCTGCTCGCCCGGCTCGGAGAGCGACCCCGCGATGCTGAAGGCGCCCCCGTCGCGCACCGGGCCGGCGTCGAGGGCGACGCCCGCGGGTGCCCCGGTGCCGAGGGCGGCCCCGCGCGCGTTCCAGGGCAGATTGAAGTCGTAGGTGAACGACCCGCTGAACGCGTCACCGGGGCATACCTCGATCGCCGCAGCCTGCACGGCGGTGACCGAGAACAGCGGGCTGCAGCCGGTGAGGGGGCACAGCTCGATGAACAGGCGCGCTTGGTAGTTGGCCGATCGATCGCTCTTGAGATAGACCATCAGCTCGTGGTTGGCCGGCTCGAGGTCGTCGACGAGCGTGCACGTCAGTTCGCCTTCGCCCGCGGCCGGAACGAACCGAGTGAACTCGCATTCGGCGGCGAAGCCGAACTCACGCGTCGACTTGCTGTTAGCCACCACGCCCAGACCCTCGGGATACGGCGGGAAGGTGAAGGGAACAGCGAAGTACGGTCGGCCGAGAGAGTCGCCCTGCGTCGGATCCATCCAGGCCGTGCCGACGGCGAAGGTCAGGTCGGTGACGGCTTCCGCCGCGGCGGGCTGGGTGTGGTCGGCGGGCGCAGCGATTGCGGCACCCGGCGCAGCGACGCTCAGCAGCACGCTGACGGCGAGAAGAACGCGAGCGCTTCTCGTTCTCGACCTCATGCCCCCAGTGTGCCGGATCGGGGCGGACTCGCCCAAGCCCCTGTCCGTCGGCCGGTCGCGATAGTGTCCCGTCACGACGTCCCGTGAACGAAAGGCAACCCCTCATGGCCATCGTGTGCCGCACCGGCTCGATCACCCGCGCTGACCAGACTCACACCCCGCTCGAGCTGCCGCTGGCCGACCCGCTCGGCGCCGACATCGCCACCACCTACCTCGAGGTGTTCTCCGGCACGGCGAGCTCGCTCGACGTCGGCATCTGGGAGACCGACCCGGGTCGCTCGCGGTGGGAGTTCACCGACAGCGGCGAGGTCATCTACGTGATCGCGGGCCGCATGACGGTGACCGAAGACGGCAAGGAGCCCCAGGACATCCAGCCCGGTGATCTGGTGATCTTCCCGATCGGATGGCAGGGCTTCTGGGAGGTCACCGAGCCGCTGAAGAAGGTCTACGTCATCTTCGAATAGGGGATGCGGCGCCGCGGTCGTCCGTCGGCCGTCGGCTCAGCCGACCGCGCGCGTGACCAGCTCGGTGATGCGCGTCTTCTCGGCCGGCCCGATCGTGGTGACCGCGAACGACGCCGGCCACATGGCGCCGTCGTCGAGCTGCGCGGTGTCGTTGAAGCCGAGCGTCGTGTAGCGGGTGTCGAACTTGCTGGCCGGCTGCACGAAGCACAGCACTTTGCCGTCGAGCGCGTAGGCAGGCATGCCGTACCAGGTGCGCGGCGCCAGCTGCGGAGCCGCCGCCATGATCACCTCGTGCAGCGTCGTGGCGAGCGCTCGGTCGCCCTCGTCAGGAAGCTTCGCGATCGCCTCGAGCAGGTCGTTGAGCTCGGCTTCGGCCTTCGCCGCGCCCTTGGCCCGCTTCGCCTGCGCGCGCAGCTCGGCCGCCCGCTCCTTCATCGCGGCGCGCTCGTCCGCGGTGAACCCGTCATTGCCGGTGGATGCTCTGCCCTCAGCCATGCGCCCCAGAGTAGACCTGGACAGGGTTGGACCTCTATGACAGCCGGGTCAGCTGACGCGGTTTCGGTGCTGGGCGATGTACTCGTTACGGGGGTGTGAAGACTCGCCCGTGAAGCCCTTGAAGTCTCCGAGCCTGTACATCGGGCCGTTCGCCGTCTGGAGTTCCTCGAGCTCGAAGTCCCGCGCCAGCACCGCCAGCTGTCGCTGCACCAACGACTCGGTCCCCACAGTCATGGCTGCTACGAGCCGTTCAAGGGATACGAAGTCAGCCGCGCGCGAGAGCTCTCGGTAGATCGGGTCGTGTAGATCGCTGACGAGCTCGGGAACCTGGTGGGGTGTCCCTTCATGCAACAGGGCGCTCTTGATCGCGCGTCCGACTGCTTCGGCAACCGGCGGCGGGAAGGCATTGCCGATCTGTCGGTATTGAGAAGTCTTTCGTCCGGTGAAGATCCAACCCGAGTCGGATCCCCATCCCTGCAGCCGAGCCACCATTGGGATTGTCAAGCGCGGCGCGCGGAGGGAGAAGTGCGGAGCGTCAGGCCCCGGGGCCTCCTCCGCTATTCCCTTTGCATCGACGCCGAGCTTGGACCAAGCAAGCTTCGCCCTCGTCGGGCCAAGGTCCGCCCCTCCGTGCTTCTTGCTTCCGCCGACGAGTGTGGGAGCAATACCGTTGGCGAAGGCGGCCCATTCCCGAGCGTGAGGCCAGCCGTTCTCCGCCATAAGGTCGCCGAGCGCTTCTCCCACGGTCAACCGTCGGGCCATTGGTTCCGGCCACCGGAAGTATGCGGCGTCTTTTGGCTTCATCGCGACAAGGACGAATCGCGGTCGAAGCTGGGGTAGGCCGAAGTCTGCCGACGTGAGCAACCGCCAGTCCCCGACGTAGCCGAACTCCGCCAACCTGTCGAGAACGTGCTGGCGGTAGGCCGCAAACCTCGGTGCAGCAAGACCGCGCACGTTCTCGAGCATCAGGGCACGTGGCTTCAAGATTCCCACTTGCTCAACCGCCCAAGCAAAGAGATCCCGTTCATCGGCGGAGCCGAGTTGCTTGCCTGCCATGGAGAACGGGGGGCAAGGTACGCCGCCGGCGAGAAGCGCAATCCCCTTGTACTCGGAGGGGTCCCAGACGGCTGGGTCCGCAACGTCGCCGACGGCAACACGCCAGTTCGAGTTTGCTTCCAAGGTCGCTGCCGCCTGTGCGTCGAGCTCGACTGCCAACGCATGATGGAAACCTGCGCGGTGGAGTCCGTAGGCCTGGCCACCGGCACCGGCGCAGATTTCGACCACTTCGAGGTGGCTCACAAGTCACTCTCCCACTCCTGAGACGCGAGGTCTCGTTGGTCCTATTGTGCTGCCACTTGCACCACTGACCCACTTCGTCGCCCACTGTGTTACGACGCTCATCCTTGGTTGGTGTGCGATTGTGGCAGGGCCAGGAGCGAGTCGAACCCGAGTTCGAATGTAGATGACCGCCCAGACAATTGAGTGATGATGCACCAGAATCCAATTGCGTCTCATGTTGATACCGAGGAGATTCCGTTGACTGTCGACCCGCTGCGCCAAAAGTCCTCCAAGGCGAGGGTCGCCGCATTCGTCGCGTCTGTCGGCGAGGGCAACAAGTTCTCGAAGCTTGAGATGTTGCATGCCGTGCCTGGGGTTGCCCAGGCCGACCGACGTATGCGCGACCTTCGTGAAATCGGCTGGACGATCGACAACTACAAGAACAACCCTTCCCTGAAGCCCGATGAGTATCTCGTGCGGACGATCGGTGTTCGCGTCGATCTGGGCGAAAAGCCGTCAGTGGCTGTCGGGCGGAAGGTGATCTCCGGCCCCAAACGCCGTCGGATCTTCGACCGTGATGGCAATACCTGTCAGGTCTGCTTTACCGCCGGCGGGAGTGAGTTTGCCGATGCACCGGGCAAGCTTGCGCGACTCACAATCGGTCACATCATCCCAGTTGCGCGCGGCGGTACCGATGACGACGAGAACCTTCGTACTGAGTGCCAGCGCTGCAACGAAGAGTCGCGCGACGCGACACTGAATCCCCCCGACAAGTACGAGGTCCTGAACAGGGTCCGGAACGTAGGAGGTCGCGCTGACAAGCTCGAGCTGTTCCAATGGATGCAACGCGGTAGTCGGCCCCTAACCGACAAAGAGAAGGTATTCACGGACTGGGCTCGACTGCCGATCTCTCAACGCATCGAGCTAATGGCGATCCTCTCCGAAGAGGTCGAACTCGACTAATCCACTCCAAGTTCCTTGAGCAACTCAGACTCGGTTTCTTCCAGACCCCATGCGCTTGCCTTCGCAAGCTCATAAAGCCTTTCCACCGTTTCGTCGATTTCGAACTGGTCCCAGACGATGGTTGGGCCACCAGTTACGTATCGGAGAACCTTGATCAGACGCTCATGACTCGGGATCTTTCTAGCGATTTCGAGTACGTAGGGGGCGTTGCCGTCATCGTCGCGAGACCGCACGAAGAAGACGAAACTCTCCGTTTCGGTCTGGTACTCGTCGTCAGACGCCTCAAATCGAGTCCATCGCTGGGACTTTGCTTCGGTGAGTTCAAGCATTCTCCCGATAGCAGATCGCAGCGCATCATTCGAAACCAAGCTCACCTCAAGGCCCCTTCCATGCGTTCAACTCAAGGTACTGCGCAGCAAGTTGCCCAGCTTCGGTGATCTTCTCCGAGGCCGTTCTTGTCAGGTCCTGCACAGGCTCACGTTTGTTCCTCGCAAGCGAGTCTTTCGCACGTCGCGCAGTAAGCGACGCGCTCTCCAGGGCGTCGGCGAGTCGCCGAGAAGCCTCGTCTTCAAGCTCACGGAGCAAGGCTGTGGATCGATCTGCTCGGTTTGCATAATCAAGCAGAGCAGCGCCAGTTGCATCTCGGTCCCTAATTCTGATCTGGTCGTCGACGCTTTCTTCAAGGGCATGTAGCGCGCCTACGAGTTCAGCCACCCGCCGCACCTGGAACGTCTCACGCAAGCTTTGCGTAGCCTGCGTGCCTTCCTTCACTGCTGAACGATTCGCCACAAGCGCGATGACGGTTGCGACGAACCCGAGGACGGTGAACAAGAGTTGCGCGGCTGAAAGGGCGTTTGACAGGGACCAGCCCCACCAAGTGTCCGGCAACTCCGCCATGAACCCGAAGGTACTTCGGCACTTCTATGTCGGCAAGGGGTTGTGGGGACTATCCGAAATCACACAACCCAAACATTCATGTGATCTCGCGCGGAAGGTAGCTGTTTTCAGCCAACCTGCTCCGACATGTCAGTCGACGGGAAGGGCCGGGGCCTCCGAAGAGACCCCGGCCCGAGCATCCTGCAGCCGGACGAAACAGCGGCTAGCTGGCCACCAGGTCGAAGCGGTCGGCGTTCATGACCTTCGTCCAGGCGGCGACGAAGTCGTGCACGAACTTCTCGCGACTGTCGTCTTGCGCGTACACCTCGGCGTACGAGCGCAGGATCGAGTTCGAGCCGAACACGAGGTCGGCGCGCGTGGCCGTGTGGCGCACCTGCCCGGTCGTGCGGTCGCGCAGGTTGTAGGCGTTGAAGCCGGCCGGCTCCCACACGTAGCCCAGGTCGGTCAGGGTGACGAAGAAGTCGTTCGTCAGCGCTCCGACGGTGTCGGTGAAGACGCCGTGGCTCGTACCGCCGAAGTTCGTGCCGAGCACGCGCATGCCGCCGATGAGGCAGGTCATTTCGACCGCCGTCAGGTTCATGAGGCTCGCGCGGTCGAGCATGAGCTCCTCGGCCGGCACCGTGTAGTCCTTCTTGAGGTAGTTGCGGAACGCGTCGTGAATCGGCTCGAGCGGAGCGAACGAGTCGACGTCGGTCCACTCCTGGCTCGCGTCACCGCGCCCCGGGTGGAACGGGATGCTCACCTCGACGCCCGCCTTGCGCGCAGCATCCTGAACCGCCAGATTGCCGCCCAGCACGATCAGGTCGGCCACGCTCACACCGGTCTCGGCCGACAGCGCCTCGTAGACGGCGAGCACGCGGTTCAGGCGCTCGGGCTCATTGGCGTGCCAGTCGCGCTGCGGCGCCAGGCGGATGCGGGCGCCGTTCGCGCCGCCCCGCTTGTCGGAGTCGCGGTAGGTGCGCGCGGAATCCCACGCCGTCATCACCAGGTCGGTCATCGACAGGCCGCTGCTCAGGATGCGCTGCGCAACGGCGGCCACGTCGTAGTCGGCCTTCCCGGCCGGCACCGGGTCTTGCCAGATGAGGTCCTCCGTCGGCGCGAGCGGCCCGACGTAGCGGTTGCGGGGGCCCATGTCGCGGTGGGTCAGCTTGAACCAGGCGCGCGCGAAGACCTCGCTGAAGTACTCGGGGTCGTTGTAGAAGCGCTCGGAGATCTCGCGGTAGATCGGGTCTTTGATCATGGCCATGTCGGCGTCGGTCATGATCGGGTTCTGGCGAGCGATGCCCTCCACGTCGAAGGGCTTGTCCTCCTCGGCGATCGCGACGGGCTCCCACTGCGGAGCACCCGCGGGGCTCTCGCGCAGCTCCCACTCGTGGCTGAAGAGCATCGTGAAGTAGCCGTTGTCCCACCGCGTGGGGTTCGAGGTCCAGGCGCCCTCGATGCCGCTCGTCATGGTGTCTTTGCCGATGCCGCGGCTCACGTGGTTGTTCCAGCCGAGGCCCTGCTCGGTGATGTCGGCGCCCTCGGGCTCGGGGCTCAGCGACTCGGCGCGGCCGTTGCCGTGCGTGCGGCCGACCGTGTGGCCGCCGGCGGTCAGAGCGACCGTCTCCTCGTCGTTCATGGCCATGCGGGCGAAGGTCTCGCGCACGTGCGCGGCGGTCTTCAGCGGGTCGGGCACGCCGTTGACGCCGGTGGGGTTCACGTAGATGAGGCCCATCTGCACGGCGGCAAGCGGGTTCTCCATGGTGCTGGGATTGTCGACGCTGCCGTAGCGCTCGTCGCTCGGGGCGAGCCACTCCTGCTCGCTGCCCCAGTAGGTGTCTTTCTCCGGGTGCCACAGGTCTTCGCGACCGAAGGCGAAGCCGTAGACCTTGTGGCCCATCGACTCGTACGAGAGCGTGCCGGCGAGGATCATCAGGTCGGCCCAGCTGATGCGGTTGCCGTACTTCTTCTTGATCGGCCAGAGCAGGCGCCGCGCCTTGTCGAGGTTGGCGTTGTCGGGCCACGAGTTGAGCGGAGCGAAACGCTGCGTGCCCGACCCGCCGCCGCCACGGCCGTCAGCGATGCGGTACGTGCCGGCCGAGTGCCAGGCCATGCGGATCATGAGGCCGCCGTAGTGGCCCCAGTCGGCCGGCCACCAGGGCTGGCTCGTGACGAGCAGCTCTTTGACGTCTTTGACGAGGGCGTCGACATCGAGCTTCTTCAGCTCTTCGCGGTAGTCGAAGTCGGCGCCGAGCGGGTTCGTCTTCGTGTCGTGCTGGGCGAGGATGTCGAGGTTGAGCCCCTTCGGCCACCACTCCTTGACCGAACCGTCCTTCGAGGTGTGGGCTCCGTGCACAACGGGGCAGGTTCCGGCAGCGGCGACGTCAGTCATGTGATCCTCTTTCTCTTGACGTCAAGGTTAACCGTCGCGAGGCGTGACAGCACCGTGAGCAGAGGTCGCCGACAAGGGCGCACGGCGATGAGAGAAGAGAGTTGTGTGGTGGCTCCGACGGGCGTCGATCCCGTGACCTCACGATTTTCAGTCGTGCGCTCTACCAACTGAGCTACAGAGCCGCAGGGCGATGATGCCCCACTACGGAACAAGCCCCCTCCGAAGAGAGGGCCCGTCGCCGTGGCGACCCTGACCGGACTTGAACCGGCGACCTCCGCCGTGACAGGGCGGCGCGCTAACCAACTGCGCTACAGGGCCAAACGTATTCAATTGTGTGGTGCTGCTGCTGGTGACCCCAACGGGATTCGAACCCGTGCTGCCGCCGTGAAAGGGCGGTGTCCTAGGCCACTAAACGATGGGGCCAGGTGGCGCGAGCCGCAGAGCAACCGAGGCACAAGCATACGGGTCGAGCCCCGGGAATGCCAAACCGGCGGCCGCCGGCGGGCGCGCGGGTTCGGCGACGATCCGACCCGCCTCCCGGGCGGGCGTGGCCGTGCGGGTTAGCGTCGCGGCAAGGATGCGGGCGCCCTGCCGACAGAGCGCCCTGTGACGCGTGCGGTGCGATGCCTGGCCGAACGCGGCATCCGTTGGTACTGTGGTCAATGGTGCTCGTGTGGAAGTTGTGACATAACGCACAAACACCGGTTCGGGGAGACATCATGCGGTCAGCAGAACGCTGGGGGAGCGCGACGATGACGGAGACGACGGCCATGCCGCCGGTCGTGACGGCACGGGATGCCGCCGACCGTCCGCGGCGCCGTCGCGCGAGCGCATTCATCGCTGCAATCGCGGCCGTGGCTCTGCTCGTGAGCGGTTCGATCGCCGTCACCGAGCATCCCGCTTCGGCCGTCGACTACCCGAGCTGGGATGACGTGCTCGACGCCCGCCGCGATGTGGCGCGGGCGCAGGCCAAGATCAAGGAGATTCGCGCGGCCATCGCCGCCATCACCGCCGAGGTCGAGCGCACCCAGGCCATCGCCCAGGAGAAGGGCGACATCTACTACGAGGCGCAGCTCGCCTTCGACGAGGCCGCCTTCACGGCCGACCAGCTGCAGGCCCAGGCCGACGAGGCACAGGCCCGCGCCGACGAGTCGCGCTCGCGCGCCGGCCAGTTCGTCGCCGAGCTCGCGCGATCGGGCGGCGGCGACCTCTCGGCCTCGCTCTTCACGAACCCCGGCAACGCCGACGAGCTGCTCTCGCGCTTGGGCTTCGCCAGCAAGATCACCGAGCAGGCCGAGGGCATCTACGCCGCGGCGCTGCAAGACCAGAACGCGGCGCAGTCGCTCACCGACCAGGCCAACGTCGCCAAGGAGATTCGCGACGAGCTGCGGCTCGAGGCGCAGGCCGCCTTCGAAGCGGCGCAGGTCGCGGCCGAGGCGGCGCAGAATGCCCTCATCGCGCAGCAGGAGAACCAGGCGCGGCTCGAAGCCCAGCTCGACGTGCTCATCAAGAACCGCGCGGCGACCGAGAAGGACTACCGCGCCGGCATCGCCGCGCAGTACGGCTCGGGCTCGAGCCTCGGCGCCGGGCAGATCAAGAACGGCTGGGCGGTGCCGACCAACGGCTACATCAGCTCGGGCTACGGCTACCGCGTGCACCCCATCAGCGGTGCGGTGCGGTTCCACGCCGGTGTCGACATCGCGAACGCGGCCGGCACGCCCATCTACGCGGCCGCGAGCGGCGTCGTCGAGTACGCCGGGTGGAACGGTGGGTACGGCAACTTCATCCGCATCAACCACGGCAACGGCCTCACCACCTCGTACGGGCACATTCAGAACGGCGGCATTCTCGTGCGGATGGGCCAAGAGATCGTCGTCGGTCAGAACATCGCCCGCATGGGCACGACCGGCAGCTCGACGGGCAACCACCTGCACTTCGAGGTGCGGCAGAACGGCGGCACCACCAACCCCGTGACGTACCTGCGCAATAAAGGTCTCGCGATTGGGTAGCCGGCTCTGATGCGACGCCCCGGGCGCCGCGTGATCGGAGCCGTCACCCTCGTGACGGCTCTGGTTCTCGCGCTCGGGGCCGCAGGCCTGCAGCGCCCGACCACCGCGCTCGCCGCACCGTCGGGCCCCTCGTGGGACGACGTGCAGGAAGCGAAGGGCGACGTCGAGGCCACCGAGATCGCCATCGCGCGCATTCTCGACACCGTCGCCGAGGTGAACGCCGAGTTCGAGCAGCTGCGCACGGCGGCGCTCATGGCCGGTGAAGAGCACCAGCAGGCCACGATCGCGCTCGACGAGGCCGAGACCACCATGCAGTCGGCCGACCGCCGCCGCGATGCAGCCCTCGAACGCGCGAGCGCCTCGGGGCAGCAGGCCGCCCAGCTCGCGGCCCTGCTCGCGCGGGCGGGCAGCGGCGACATCACGATGGCCCTCATCGTCAGCGGCGATGATGCGGATGACCTGCTCTACCGGCTCGGAACCATGAGCGCCCTCAGCGCGCGCACCGACGCCGTGCTGGCGCGGGCCCTGCGCGACCGCAACGTCGCCGACTCCCTCAGCGATCAGGCCGCGGTCGCGCGCGACGCCCACGCCGACGCGGTGGCCGAAGCCGAAGCCGTCTACGCCGCCGCCGCGGACGCCGCCCAGCAAGCCGAGGCGCAGGCCGCGCAGCAGCGCGCGCTGCTCGACGAGCTCTCGGTCAAGCTCGCCACCCTCACCGGCCGCTCGGCCGCCCTCGAGCGCGCCTACCTCGACTCGCTCGAGCATGCCGAACCGCCGTCGAACCCCGGGCCCGGCCAGCCGAGCCAGCCCTCGCCGAGCCCGAGCGCGCCTGCTCCCGGCCCGAGCCCCAGCACTCCCGCGCCCACGCCGAGCCAGCCGACCCCGCGGCCCAGCACGCCGGCGCCGGCGCCGTCGCCGAGCAGCCCGGCTCCGACACCCGCGCCGAGCCCCCCGGCTCCGACGCCGAGCCCGCCGCCTGCCGCATCCGGACCCACCCCGAAGCCGGCCATCGTCACCGCCGCGATCGCCTTCGCGAGGGCGCAGCTCGGCGAGCCCTACCAGTACGGGGCGAGCGGCCCGAACTCGTGGGACTGCTCAGGACTCACGATGATGGCCTACTCGGCGGGCGGGCTCGCGATCGGCGGGCACTCCGTCTCGGCGCAGTACAACCGGGCGGCCTCTCGCGGCCTGCTCGTGTCGTACAGCCAGGCGCTGCCGGGCGACCTCATCTTTTACAGCTACGGCGGCTCAGCATCCGGATCGAAATATCACGTCACCATCTACCTCGGTAACGGGCAGATGATCGAGGCGCCGTCGCCGGGCAAGCCCGTGCGCATCGTGCCGGTGCGCACGTACGACCGCATCCCGGTCGTCGCGCGGCCGAGCGGCTAGCGTCGCCCGCTGTTAGTGGGCGCCGGGCACGTAGGCGGCGATGCCGGCCTGCACGATCGCCTCGGCCTCGTCGGCGTCGCCCCAGCCCTCGGTCTTGACCCACTTGCCGGGCTCGAGGTCTTTGTAGTGCTCGAAGAAGTGCTCGATCTCTTTGCGGGTCTGCTCGGGAACATCCGAGATGTCCTGAATGTGCGCCCAGCGCGGGTCTTTCGCCGGCACGCAGATGACCTTGGCGTCGCTGCCGCCGTCGTCGGTCATGTTGAAGACGCCGACCGGGCGCACCTGCACGCCGACGCCCGGGAACAGCGGGAACTCGAGCAGCACGAGCGCGTCGACCGGGTCGCCGTCGAGGCCCAGCGTGTTCTCGAAGAAGCCGTAGTCGGTGGGGTACACGAAGGGCGTGAAGAGCACGCGGTCGAGAAAGACGCGACCCGTCTCGTGGTCGACCTCGTACTTGTTGCGGCTGCCGCGAGGAATCTCGATGACGACGGGATAGGCGCCCATGGGCGTGCTCCTTTGAAGAGGGGAGAGCGGAGAAAGACGGGTGCGCGAACGCGGCTCTAACCTTAGTGGATGCCCTCCGAGCCCGATCCGGACGCCCGACGGCCCCGGCTCACCCCCGCGGTCGCCGACACGCGTCGCGCGGTGCGCGAGTCGCTCGGCGACCTGCCGGCGGGCTCGCTCGCCCTCGTCGCCCTCAGCGGAGGCCCCGACTCGCTGGCGCTCGCCGCGGCCGCCGGGTTCGAAGCGCCCCGGCTCGGGCTGCGCGTCGGCGCGATGATCGTCGACCACGGTCTGCAGCCCGACTCCGGCGCGGTGGCCGAACGCGCAGCGCTGTCGGCACGGGCGCTCGGGCTCGACCCGATTCAGGTCGAGCGCGTGCGCGTCGAGCAGTTCGGCGGCGCCACCCCGGTCGGCGGTGACGAGCACATCAGAGCAACCGGCGGCGCGGGCGGGCCCGAGGGCGCAGCGCGCGAGGCCCGGTACGCCGCGCTCGAGGTCGCGGCCGTCGAGCACAATGCCGCGGCCGTGCTGCTCGGGCACTCGCTCGACGACCAGGCCGAGACCGTGCTGCTGGGGCTCGCGCGCGGCAGCGGCACGCTCAGCATCGCGGGCATGGCCGCCGTCGCGGGGCTGTACCGCCGACCGCTGCTCGGGCTGCGCCGAGCCGTCCTTGCCCAGGCGTGCGCCGATCAGGGGCTCGAGCCGTGGACCGATCCGCACAACAGCGACGAGCGGTTCGCGCGCGTGCGGGTGCGGCGCAGCATCCTGCCCCTGCTCGAACGCGACCTCGATGCGGGCATCGTCGAGGCACTCGCCCGCACCGCCGCGATCGCCCGGGAGGACGCCGAGGCGCTCGACCACATGGTCGACGAGATCGCGGAAGAAGTCGTCGAGCTCGCCGAGGGCGGCTGCGCCGTGCCGGTCGCGTGGCTCGCCGCGAACCCTGCCGCGCTGCGGCACCGGCTCATCCGGCTCGTCGCGCGCGCCGAGTTCGGGGTCGCGCTGAGCCGCGTGCAGACCCTCGAGGTGGCCCGGCTCGTGACCGACTGGCACGGCCAGGGCCCGGTGCATCTGCCCAGCATTAGGGTGGAACGCGCAGCCGGGCTGATCGTGTTCGCCCTCGCCCCCGACCGAAGTTGAGGAGTAGCCCGTGGACGTCGAAGACATCCGTTCCGACCTGACCGAGGTGCTCGTCACCGAGCAGGAGATCCACGCGAAGCTCGCCGAGCTCGCGCGCCGGGTCGAGGCCGACTACGGCGACACCCCGCCGCTGCTCGTGGGCGTGCTCAAGGGCGCGGTCATGGTCATGGCCGACTTCGCCCGCGAACTGTCGGTGCACGTCGAGATGGACTGGATGGCCGTCTCGAGCTACGGCGCGAGCACCGAGTCGAGCGGCGTCGTGCGCATTCTGAAAGACCTCGACACCGAGATCGCCGGGCGCGACGTGCTCATCGTGGAGGACATCATCGACTCGGGGCTCACGCTCTCGTGGTTGCGGGCCAACCTCGAGTCGCGCGGCGCGAAGAGCGTCAAGATCCTCGCCCTGCTGCGCAAGCCCGAGGCGGCCAAGGTGCAGGTCGACGTCGAGTACGTCGGCTTCGACATTCCGCCCGCCTTCGTCGTCGGCTACGGCCTCGACTACGCCGAGAAGTACCGCAACCTGCGGGCCGTCGGCGTGCTCGCGCCGCACGTGTACGGCGACTGAGCGGCGCTCCGCTCCGCGCGAACATCCAGCGGCTGCCAACAGACTGCGCGATAGCCTGACAGGCACGTTCCACCGGAAGAAAGGTGCGGGGCCGCCAGCCCGCCAGCCCATGAACTTCAAGAAACTCGTTCGAGGACCGTTCCTCTACATCGTCGCCGGCGCCCTCGTGCTCTGGATCGGCTTCGCCCTGCTCGGCGGCATCGGCGGCTTCCGGCAGATCAGCACGCAGCAGGGCCTCGAGTTCCTCGCCGAGGAGCAGCTGACGAGCGTGAAGATCGTCGACGGCGAGCAGCGCGTCGACATCGTGCTTGCTGAAGCCGACGAGGAGTTCGGCCAGAACGTGCAGTTCTACTATGTGGCGCCTCGCGGGGCCGCGATCGTCGAGGCCGTCGACGCGGCGAACGTCGACGACGAGTTCACCGACGAGGTGCCGCAGACCAACTTCTTCGTCAGCCTGCTCGGGCTCATCATCCCGTTCCTCATCATCGGCATCATCTTCTACTTCCTGCTCACCCGCCTCCAGGGCGGTGGCGGCCGCGTCATGCAGTTCGGCAAGTCGCGCGCCAAGCTCGTCAGCAAGGAGACCCCGCAGGTGACCTTCGCCGACGTGGCGGGCGCTGACGAGGCCATCGAAGAGCTCGAAGAGATCAAGGACTTCCTGAAAGACCCGACGCGGTTCCAGGCGGTCGGCGCGCGCATCCCCAAGGGTGTGCTGCTCTACGGCCCTCCCGGCACGGGCAAGACCCTGCTCGCCCGCTCGGTCGCGGGCGAGGCGGGCGTGCCGTTCTACTCGATCTCGGGCTCCGACTTCGTCGAGATGTTCGTGGGTGTCGGCGCGAGCCGCGTGCGCGACCTCTTCACGCAGGCCAAAGAGAATGCGCCGGCGATCATCTTCGTCGACGAGATCGACGCCGTCGGCCGCCACCGCGGCGCCGGCATGGGCGGCGGCCACGACGAGCGCGAGCAGACGCTCAACCAGATGCTCGTCGAGATGGACGGCTTCGACCCCAACACCAACGTCATCATGATCGCGGCGACGAACCGCCCCGACATTCTCGACCCCGCCCTGCTGCGCCCGGGACGCTTCGACCGCCAGATCCAGGTGGATGCTCCCGACATGAAGGGGCGCGAGAAGATTCTGCAGGTGCACGCCAAGGGCAAGCCCATGGCCGAGAACGTCGACCTCGAGGTGCTCGCGCGCAAGACGCCGGGCTACACGGGCGCCGACCTCGCCAACGTGCTCAACGAGGCCGCGCTGCTCACGGCCCGTGCGCGTGAAGAGATCATCACGAACCAGGCGCTCGACGAGGCCGTCGACCGCGTCATGGCCGGCCCCCAGCGCCGCACGCGCATCATGCGCGACCACGAGAAGCTCATCACCGCCTACCACGAGGGCGGCCACGCCCTCGCGGCCGCCGCCATGCGCAACACCGACCCGGTCACGAAGGTCACGATCCTTCCGCGCGGGCGCGCCCTCGGCTACACGATGGTGCTGCCGATCGACGACAAGTACTCGGTGACGCGCAACGAGCTGCTCGACCAGCTCACCTACGCCATGGGCGGCCGTGTCGCGGAGGAGATCGTCTTCCACGACCCGACCACCGGCGCCTCGAACGACATCGAGAAGGCCACGGCCATCGCGCGCCGCATGGTGACCGAGTACGGCATGAGCACCGACGTCGGCGCCATCAAGCTCGGGCAGTCGAGCGGCGAGGTCTTCCTCGGCCGCGACATGGGCCACCAGCGCGACTACAGCGAGAAGCTCGCCGAGCGCGTCGACGCCGAGGTGCGCGCACTCATCGAGCAGGCGCACGACGAGGCGTGGCAGGTCATCAACGACAACCGCGACATCCTCGACCGCCTGGCGACCGAGCTGCTCGAGAAGGAGACGCTCGACCACCTGCAGCTCGCCGAGATCTTCGCCGACGTCAAGCGCCTGCCCGAGCGCCCGCAGTGGCTCTCGAGCAGCAAGCGCCCGTTGCCCGACCTGCCGCCGGTGCCGATGCCGACGAAGGCGCCCGTCGAGGCCGCGGCGCTCGCGAACGCGGCGCACGACGCAGCGGCACCGGGTGCGGCCACGCACGCCACGACCGACGCCCCGCCTGCCGCGCGCGACTGAGCCGCACCGTGCCCCCCATCGACACCGGTCGCATCGAGGCGGCCGTCGCCGAGATCCTGGCCGCCATCGGTGAGGATGCGCAGCGCCCCGGCCTGCTGACGACCCCGCAGCGGGTCGCCGAGGCCTACGCCGAGTTCTTCGCCGGTGTCGGCGTCGACCCCGTTCCGCTGCTGCGGGATGAGCTCGCGACGCAGGATGCGCCGGAACAGCGCGGCGAGATCGTGCTGCTGCGCGACATCGCGCTGCGCTCGATCTGCGAGCATCACCTGCTGCCCTTCACGGGCGTGGCGCACGTTGCCTACCTGCCCGCCGAGCGCCTCGTCGGCCTCGGGAGCATCGCCCGCACCGTTGAGACGCTCGCCTCGCGCCCGCAGCTGCAAGAGCGCCTCGGGGAGGACATCGTCGCCGCGATCGACGCGGCCCTCGCGCCGCTGGGCGCCCTCGTCGTCATCGACGCGCGGCACGGCTGCGTCGGAGCCCGCGGCCCGCGGCAGGCCGAGAGCACGACCGTCACGGTCGCCGCGAGCGGGGCGCTCGCCGACCCCGTGCGCCGCGCCGAGGTGATGGCGCTCATCGGCGGAGGCGTCGCGTGACCGGGTTAAACCCGCGCCCGGAGTTGCGCGCCGCAGGAGCGGCGGCGCGCCCACAACTCTGGGGGGTCCTCAACGTCACGCCCGACTCGTTCAGCGACGGCGGGCGCTTCGTCGACCCCGAGGCGGCTCTCGCGCAGGGGCGGCGGCTGATCGCCGAGGGCGCGTCCGTCATCGACGTCGGCGGCGAGTCGACCCGGCCGGGCGCCGAACCCGTCGCGCCGGAGGTCGAGCGTGAGCGCGTGCTGCCCGTCGTGGCGGCGCTCGCCGCGGAGGGCATCCGCGTGTCGATCGACACCATGAACGCGAGCACCGCGGCGGCCGCCGTCGAGGCCGGGGCCGCGATCGTCAACGACGTGAGCGGCGGGCTCGCCGACCCCGCGATGCTCGATACCGTCGCGCAGCTCGGCACGCCATACGTGCTCATGCACTGGCGCGGGCCGAGCGAGACCTGGCACACGGTGAGCGACTACACCTGGGCGCCGCAGGACGTCACCAACGAGCTGCTGGGCCGCTGGCACGCCGCGCTCGAGGCCGGCGTGCAGCCCGAGCGGCTCTGGGTCGACCCCGGCCTCGGCTTCGCCAAGCGCGCCGAGCACAACTGGCAGCTGCTCGCCGAGCTCGGCACACTGCGCTCGATCGGCGCGCGCGTGCTGCTGGGCGCCTCGCGCAAGCGGTTCCTCGGCGCGCTGCTGCCCGACGATGCCGCCGTCGAGGAGCGCGATCTGCTGACCGCGGTGATCTCGGCCCTCGCGGCGGGGCACGTGGATGCTCTGCGCGTGCACGACGTGCGCTCGAGCGCCCGCGCTCTCGACGTGTGGCAGTCGATCGCCGCCGGGGCCGCGCAGACCCCGGTGTTCGGCGGCTCGTACACCGCGAGCCCCCCGGCCGAGGCGGCCACCCGCGGCGACCGTCCGGCGTCCGATCGAATCACCCTCACGGGCCTGCGCGCCTTCGCGCACCACGGCGTCTTCGACCACGAGCGGCGCGACGGGCAGGAGTTCGTGATCGACGTGACCGCGCACCTCGACCTGCGCGGCGCGGCCGCCTACGACGAGCTCGCCTCAACCGTGCACTATGGCGAACTCGCTGAGCAGGTCGTGGCCGCCGTCGAGACCGACCCTGTCGACCTCATCGAGACGGTCGCCGAGCGCGTCGCGGGCGTCGTGCTGCGGCACGGCGCCGTGTGGCAGACCGAGGTGACGGTGCATAAGCCGCAGGCGCCCATCACGGTGCCGTTCGCCGACGTGAGCGTCTCGATCGTGCGGGGGCGGTCGTGACACAACCGCACACCGCCACGGCCGTCATTGCGCTCGGCAGCAACCTCGGCGACCGCGAGGCCACACTGGCGCGGGCGGTGACTGCGCTCGATGCGCTGCCCGCGTCGAGCATCCTCGCCGTCTCGTCGTGGCACGGCACGGTGGCCCTGACGCTCGAGGGGCTCGACCCCGAGAAGCCCGCCTACCTCAACGGGGTCGCGCTGCTGCAGACCCGCCTCGACCCGTACACGCTGCTCGACGCCCTGCGCCAGATCGAGCTCGAGAACGGCCGCGAGCGCGCCGAACGGTGGGGCGATCGCACCCTCGACCTCGACCTCATCGCGCTCGATGAGCTCGAGATCGACTCCGACGTGCTGCAGGTGCCGCACCCCCGCGCGCACGAGCGCGACTTCGTGCTCGCCCCCTGGCTCGAGGTGCAGCCGGATGCTGTGCTCACCGGGCACGGACCGGTCGCAGCCCTCCTCGCCGCGCTCACCGACGGCGCCCCGCGCCCCGCCGACACGACCCTCGGCGGCCCGGCGTGACCCGCACCCGCCCGCTCGCGCTCGTCCTCGCCGCGCTCGTCGGAGCCGCCGCCGCCTTCGCTCTCGACTCGCTGCTGGCCATGCGCGGCGTCGCCGTGCTCGTGCCGCCCGCCTCGCTCGCCGTCGCGCTCGTGCTGATCGGCGTCGTCGTGCTGGCGCTCGCCTGGCCCGTGCGCCGCGCGGCCGCGGGCGAGCGGCGCATCGACCCCTTCTACGCCACGCGCGCGGTCGTGCTCGCGAAGGCGAGCGCGCTGGCCGGTGCGCTGCTCGCGGGAGGCGCCGCGGGCATCCTGCTCTATCTGCTCACCCGGGCGGTCGTGCCGTTAGGCTCGACCCTGGCCGCGGGGGGAACCGTCGTCGCCGCCGTGCTGCTGGTCAGCGCCGCCCTCGTCGCCGAGCACTGGTGCGCCCTGCCGCCCGATGATCCGACCGAGGAGACGCCCGCGTGACCACCACCGATCCCGACGCGCCCGACACCGCCACGACCGAGAGCGCGCCGAGTCGGCTCGAGCGGCCCGAGACCGAGTGGCAGCGCGTCTCGGCGAAGTACATTCCCGTCGACATGATCGGCACGTTCGTCTTCGGCGCCATCACCACGGGTGTCGCGTTCGTGCCCTTCTGGCTGGGCTGGGCCGAGGGCTGGATGCTCGGCGCGGGCATGGGCGCGCTCTTCATCGTGCTGCTCGCCCTCACCCCCCGCCGGGTGCGGGCCATCGGCTACCTGCTGCGGGAGGACGACCTGCTGTTCCGCCGCGGCATCATGTTCCAGCGCTTCGTCGCCGTGCCGTACGGGCGCATGCAGCTCGTCGACATCAGCCGCGGCCCCGTCGCGCGCGCGTTCGGGCTCGCCGAGCTGAAGTTCGTCACCGC
Source organism: Microcella humidisoli (assembly GCF_024362325.1). Lineage (NCBI taxonomy): Bacteria > Bacillati > Actinomycetota > Actinomycetes > Micrococcales > Microbacteriaceae > Microcella > Microcella humidisoli. Next base: position 866,545 of record NZ_CP101497.1, on the reverse strand, counting down.
CGCGGCGTCGAGCGGCGTGCTCATCCCGGGCCTGCCGCTCGCCGAGGCCGAACGCCTGCGCGACCACCTCGTCGCGGTCGCCGAGACCCGCCGGGCGGGGCTGTGACCGAGGTCGGCCCCGAGGCATCCGCCGCGGCCGTGACGCCCGCCACGACTGACTTCGCCGACGGCGCCTGGCACCGGCTGCACCCGGCCACGCCGCTCTTCCGCGGCGGGCTGGCGTTCATCGCCATCATCGGCGTGCTCATCGTCAACCTGCGCGACCGGCTCATCGAGCTCTTCTTCGGCGAGCAGGATGTCACGCTGCCGCCGTCGGGCGGCGACCTCGAGGCCGACGCGATCGACTTCATCGTGCGGGAGGAGCTCGTGCTCGTCGCGCTGCTCGCCGCTGTCGGCGTGCTGCTGCTGCTCGTGGCGGGCTTCTACTTCTCATGGCGCCTGCACACGTTCCGCATCACCGACGAGGTCGTCGAGGTGCGGTCGGGCATCCTGTTCCGCACCAACCGCAAGGCGCGGCTCGACCGCATCCAGGGCATCAACATCGGGCGGCCGTTCGTGCCGCGCCTGTTCGGCGCCGCGAAGCTCGAGATCTCGGTGGCCGGCAACGACGCGAGCGTGCCGCTCGCCTACCTGCGCGGTCGCGACGCCGACGCGCTGCGCCGCGACATCCTGCTGCTCGCCTCGGGAGCCCAGCGCGCGGGCGCCGATCCAGCCGCTGCCGCGGCATCCGGCATCGGCGGGATGCTCGACGAGCGCGTCTCGGAGCTGCTGGCTCCCGAGCTCGACGTCGACCTCGCCGAGCCCACGTCGATCGTGCGCATGAACCCCGGTCGGCTCATCGGCTCGACCGTGCTGAGCGATACGACGCTCGTGCTCGTAGCCATGCTCGTGGCGATCGCCGTGACGAGCATCACGACGGGCGAGCTGTTTCTGCTCTTCGCCATGTTCCCCGGCATGATCGGCATCGCCGGCTTCCTCGTCGCCCGCATCACCCGCTCGCTGCGCTACTCGATCGCCGCGACGCCCGACGGCGTCCGGGTCGGCTTCGGCCTGCTCTCGACCACCAACGAGACGCTGCCGCCCGGCCGCATCCACTCGGTGAAGGTCAGCCAACCGCTGCTGTGGCGGCCCGCCGGCTGGTGGCAGATCGCTGTCAACCGCGCCTCGCGCTCCTCGCAGGGCGGGGCCGCCGGCCAGCAGCAGACGACCATCCTGCCCGTCGGCAACCTCGACGATGTGCGCGCCGTGCTGCGGCTGCTGCTGCCCGAGGTCGCCGTCGACGAGGCGGCCGAGGTGCTCGAGCTCGGCCTGCGGGGCCGCGGCGACGAGGGCGGCTACACGGTCTCGCCGCGTCGCGCGCGCGTGCTGCGCTGGTTCTCGCAGCCCCGCAACGGCTTCGCGCTCACCGACACGGCGGTGCTGCTGCGCACGGGCGCCATCTGGCGCGCGCTCACGATCGTGCCGCTCTCGCGCACGCAGTCGGTCGCCGTGCGCCAGGGTCCGGTGCTGCGAGCCCTGCGGCTCGGCGAAGTGCACGTGCACACCGTCGCGGGCCCCATCAGCCCCACGATCGGCGCCCTCGACCGGCTCGACGCCATGCGCCTGTTCGACGACGTCGCCGCCTCGTCACTGCGCGCGGCCCGCACCGATACGAGCCACCGCTGGCGCCAGCGATGAGCGGGCGCGACGGGCGCCTCGGCGTCGGCATCGTCGGCGCGGGGCGCGTCGGCCCCGTGATCGGCGCGGCGCTCGCGGCCGCCGGGCACGCCATCGTCGGCGTCTCGGCGGGCACCGACGACGAGCGCGACCGGGTCGAGGGCATGCTGCCGGGCGTGCCGCAGCTCGCGGTGCCGCAACTGGTCGAGCGCAGCGAGCTCGTCGTGCTCGCCGTGCCCGACGACCAGCTCGTCGAGCTCATTGCGGGGCTCGCCGCCCTCGGCGCATGGCAGGCCGGCCAACTCGTGCTGCACACCTCGGCGCAGCACGGAACGGCCGTGCTCGACCCCGCGCGGGCCGCGGGAGCCATTCCGCTCGCGGTGCATCCGGCCCTCGCCTTCACGGGGACGAGCATTGACCTCGTGCGCTTGCGCGACGCGTGGTGCGCGGTGACCGCGCCCGGGCCGGTGCTGCCCATCGCCCAGGCCCTCGTCGTCGAGATGGGCGCGGAACCCGTCGTCATCGCCGAGGAGGACCGACCCGCATACGCCGACGCGATCGCCGCCGCCTCGCAGTTCTCGACCGCGATCATCGACCAGTCGGTCGCCGCCCTGCGCGCCATCGGCGTGGAGCAGCCCGGCCGTGTGCTCGGCGGCGTCGTGCGCTCGGCGGTCGAGAATGCGCTGCAGTCCCCCGCGGTCGATAGCATCGACCGGTGACCGACACGACCCCGCCCGCCGTCGAGACGACCATCGCGGGGCTCCGGTCCCGGCTCGACGCGGCGCGCGCCGCCGGCTCGACCGTCGCCCTCGTGCCCACGATGGGCTCGCTGCACGACGGCCACCTGGCCCTCGTCGAGCACGCGCGCGAGGTCGCTGACGTCGTCATCGTCTCGGTGTTCGTCAACCCGATGCAGTTCGGGCCCGCAGAAGACTTCGACCGCTACCCCCGCGATCTGACCGCCGATCGGGATGCTCTCGCCGGGCACGGCGTCACCGCCGTGTTCGCCCCCGCCGTCGACGAGATGTACCCTTCCGGCCCCGTGCAGACCCGGGTCTCGGCGGGTGCGGTCGGCGGGCTCTACGAGGGGCGGTCGCGCGCCGGGCACTTCGACGGCGTGCTCACGGTCGTGGCCAAGCTGCTCGGCATCGTGCAGCCGCACATTGCCGTCTTCGGCGAGAAAGACGCGCAGCAGGTGTTCCTCGTGCAGCGCATGGTGCGCGACCTCGACATCCGCACCCGCATCGAGGTCGTCGAGACCGTGCGCGCGCACGACGGCCTCGCGCTCTCGAGCCGCAACGCCTACCTCGACGAGCGCCACCGCCGGGCGGCCCGCGCCATCCCCCAGGCGCTCGAGGCCGCCCAGTCGGCCGCCGACCGCGGCATCGACGCGATCGTCGCCGCCGCCCAGGGCGTGCTCATGGGGGCGAGCGAGGTCGAGCTCGACTACTTCGCCGTCGTGCGACCCGACACGTTCCAGTCGGTCGACGACGACCACCGCGGGCCCGCGCGGGCGCTCATCGCGGCGCGCGTCGGCACGACGCGGCTCATCGACACCGAGCTGCTGCACCTGGGCTGAGCCGGGCCGCGCGCGCGCATCCCGCTCCTGTGACCCGTCGTTGCGCGACGGCGGGACCGCTCTCAGCGCTCCCGCCCGCCGGTAGGCTGGACGCCTGATGAGCGAGAACACCGCACCTGCCGAGCAGCCCGCCGAGCCGACGATCACTGAGTTCACAGAAGAGCAGATCGCCGAGCAGAAGCAGGTGCGGCTCGACAAGCGGCAGCGCATGCTCGACGCCGGGCTCGAGCCCTACGCGATCGGCCTCGCGGTGACCGACACGATTCCGGATGTCCGCGCGCGGTTCCCCGAACTCGAACCCGACACGGCCACGGGGGAGCGGGTCGCTCTCGCCGGCCGCGTCGTCTTCTCGCGCAACACGGGCAAGCTGTGCTTCGCCACCCTGCAGTCGGGGGAGGGCAGCCGCATTCAGGTCATGCTGAGCCTCGCCGAGGTCGGCGACGAGAGCCTGGAGCGCTGGAAGGACCTCGTCGACCTGGGCGATCACGTCTTCGTCGAGGGCGAAGTGATCACGAGCCGTCGCGGCGAGCTGAGCATCATGACGAGCTCGTGGGCCATCGCCGCCAAAGCGGTGCTGCCGCTGCCGAACCTGCACAGTGAGCTCAGCGACGAGACGCGCGTGCGCCAGCGCTACCTCGACCTCATCGTGCGCGAGCAGGCGCGCCAGACCGTGCGCGCCCGCGCCGTGGCCGTGGCCAGCCTGCGCACCACGTTCGCGAACCACGGCTATCTCGAGGTCGAGACGCCCATGCTGCAGACGATGCACGGCGGAGCATCCGCTCGCCCCTTCGTCACCCACTCGAACGCCTTCGACACCGAGCTGTTTCTGCGCATCGCGCCCGAACTGTTCCTCAAGCGCGCGGTCGTCGGCGGCATCGAGCGCGTGTTCGAGATCAACCGCAACTTCCGCAACGAGGGCGCCGACTCGACGCACAGCCCCGAGTTCGCGATGCTCGAGGCGTACCAGGCCTACGGCGACTACCACCAGATGGCCGACCTGACGCAGGAGATGATCCAGAACGCGGCGACCGCGGTGTCGGGCTCGCACGTCGTCACGTGGGCCGACGGCACCGAGTACGACCTCGGTGGCGAGTGGGACCGCCTGAGCATGTACGACTCGCTCAGTGCGGCCGCCGGCGTCGAGGTCACGCCGCAGACCCCCATGGCCGAGCTCAAGAAGCTCGCCGACGCCGTCGACATCGAGATCGATCACCCGCTGCCCGGCAAGTACGTCGAAGAGCTGTGGGAGCACTTCGTGAAGGGCGGACTCGTGCGGCCGACCTTCGTCATGGACTTCCCCGTCGACACGAGCCCGCTCGTGCGCGAGCACCGGTCCATTCCGGGCGTCGTCGAGAAGTGGGACCTCTACGTGCGCGGCTTCGAGCTCGCGACCGCGTACTCCGAGCTCGTCGACCCCGTCATCCAGCGCGAGCGCTTCGTCGCGCAGGCGGCGCTCGCCGCGGGCGGCGACCTCGAGGCGATGCAGCTCGACGAGGCCTTCCTCACGGCGCTCGAGCACGGCATGCCCCCGAGCGGCGGCATGGGCATGGGCATCGACCGGCTGCTCATGGCGCTGACCGGCCTCGGCATCCGCGAGACCATCCTCTTCCCGCTCGTGAAGTAGGGTCGCGGCATGGCGAAAGACGAGCTGAAGCTGCCCGGCGACGACGAGAAGAAGCCCGCCATCAGCATGAACCGGCTGGCCCTGTGGCTCGTTGTGGGCGCCATCGGCGCCTACCTGCTGCTCTCGGGTGTCATCGGCATCATCGCCAAGGGCTGAGCCGACCTCGCCCCCCGGACGGGGGACTGCGCACGCGCCGGGACCGCCTTAGCCTGAGGGCACCCGATACCCGAATTCGCGCGGATGCTTCCCCGAGCCCGCGCGCATCGCCCGACCCGAACGGCGATCTCATGATCTCTCACCGTCTCCGCGCAGTTGCCGCCGGCATCCCCATCGCGGTGCTCACCACCGTGCTCATGGCGAGCCCCGGCTTCGCGGCCGAGTCGTTGCGCATCGACACCCCGCTCGCGGGCACCGCCGTCGGCGGCGACCTCGCCATCGAAGGCACGATCGTCGGCGCCACCGAGGTCGACCTCGTGCTCGGGCTCGCCCCCCAGTCGCTCGGCGACTGCGGCTCGCCCGTCATCGAGGAGCGCCTCGAGCTCGCCGAGTCGCGATTCTCGGCGACGCTCTCGACCACGGCGGTGCCCGACGGCGCCTACTGCCTGACGGCGATCGCCGACGGTGGCCGACTCTCGACGGTCGTGGGCGACATCACCGTCAACAACGCCGTCACGAATGGCGAATCGACCGACGGGTTCCAGCTGCCCACGGAGGCGCTCGGCGGCGATGACCGCCCCGGGACCCTTCCCGCGGTGCTCGCCGCCACACCGCTCGAAGCCAGCCTCGGTCTGCTCGGCCCCGCCGTGCTCGCCACGACGGCCGTCGTCGCCCTCGTCGTGCTCGGCTTCGGCCTGTGGGCACGCCGCCGCCTCGTCAGCTGACCACGCGGTGCTGGCCTCAGCCGCACCGACGTATCCTTGATGGCATGCCGGAAGACTTCTGGGGCAACGCGATCTTCTCGGTGACCCCGACGATCGTGATCGGGCTCATCTTCTGGTTCGCCATGCGCGCGATCATCCGCGCCGACCGCTCCGAACGCGAGACCTACTCCGAGATCGAGGCCGAAGAGCGCGCGCGCCTCGCCGCGCGACCCGACCCCCACGAGTAGCGCCCCCTGGCAGGCTGACGACCATGACCGAGCTCGACCCCGTCGCCGCCACGCTCGACGCCGTTCACCGCGAGCTCGCGCCCCTCGACGAGGGCGAGCTCGCCGGCTACATCCCGCCGCTGCTGCTCGCCGACCCCAGCCGCTTCGGCCTCGCGGTCTGCAGCCCTGAGGGCCGCCTGTGGTCGGCCGGCGACCACGCCGAGCACTTCTCGATCCAGTCGATCTCGAAGGTGTTCGCCTTCGCCCTCGCGCTCGCCGACCGCGGGCTCGACGCCGTGCTCGAGCGCGTCGGCTGCGAGCCGAGCGGCGAGCGCTTCAACGCCATCTCGCTCGAAGCCGACACGGGCCGACCCGACAACCCCATGATCAACGCGGGCGCCATCGTCACCTGCTCGCTCGTCGCCGGCGACTCGGCGGCGGGGCGCTTCGGGCGCATCCTGAGCCTCATGAGCGCGTGCGCAGGGCGCGACCTCACCGTCGACGAGGGCGTCTTCGCCGCCGAGCTCGAGACCGCCGACATGAACCGGGCCCTCGGCTACCTCATGCGCAGCGCCGGCTCGCTCACGGCCGACGTCGACGAGACGCTGTGGGTGTACCTGCGCCAGTGCGCCGTGCTCGTCACCGCGGACGACCTCGCCGTCATGGCGGCGACCCTCGCGTGCGGCGGCGTGAACCCCGTCACGGGCGTGCGCACCATGAGCAGCGACGTGGCGCGGCACGTGCTGACCGTCATGGCGACGTGCGGCATGTACGACGCATCGGGCGAGTGGATGCTGCGCGTCGGCAGCCCGGCCAAGAGCGGTGTCGCGGGCGGGGTCATCACCGCGAGCCCGGCGACGTTCGGGCTCGGCCTCTACAGCCCGCTGCTGGATGCGCAGGGCAACAGCCTGCGCTCCGTGCGCGCGTGCGAACTGCTGGCCGAGCGCTTCTCGTGGCACGCGCTCGCCGTGCCGGGTGAGACGCTGCCGTCGGTGCAGCTGCCGCGCGGGCGGTAGCCGCGCTCGGTCGGCGGCGCCGATCGCGCGCTCGCAGCGCTCAGTCGCGCGGGGCTGCTTAGTCGCGCGGCCGCAGTCGCACGTCGGGCATGACCGGGGCGGGCAGCGCGTGGTCCCAGCCATCGACCGTGCCGAATCGACCGTCGAGCGTGCCGCCGTCGATCACCTCGGCCTGCCACTGCTCGCGGAACGCCACGATCTCGTCGTGGTCGCGCGCGATGAAGTTCCACCACATGACGATGGGCTCGCCGAGCGGCTCGCCGCCCAGCAGCAGCGCGCGCAGGGGGGCGTCGCCGGCCGCGATCCGCACCGACGAGCGACCGGGGGCCGCGTAGCCGAGGTGGGCGCCGGGGATCTCGACGCCGTCGAGGTGGGCGGTGCCCGCATCCACCAGCAGGCCGTGCTCGAAGCGGGGGTCGACGGGTAGGTCGACGCTCGCCCCGGCCGGCAGGTCGAGCTGCGCGCCGACAAGGGCCGTGAAGGTGTGCACGGGGCTCGCCGAGCCGGCCAGCTCGCCGACGAACACGCGGAGGGTCGCCGCGCCCACGGTGAACGGCTCGGGCTCGGCGTGCTCGAAGAAGGGCCGCGTGTGCCGGTCGCGGTCGGGCAGGGCGACCCACAGTTGCGCACCGTGCAAGCGGGTCGTCGCGGGCGTCGAGACCTCGGAGTGCTGGATGCCCTGGCCCGCCGTCATGAGGTTGACCTCGCCCGGTCGCACCATCGCGTGCGCGCCAGTGGAGTCGCGGTGCTCGACCTCGCCCTCGAAGAGCCAGCTCACGGTCTGCAGCCCCGTGTGCGGATGCGGCGGCACCGACATGCCGCCCGTCTCAGCGACGTCATCGGGGCCGTAGTGGTCGACGAAGCACCAGGCGCCGATGAGGCTGCGCTCGCGCTGCGGCAGCGTGCGGCGCACAGTCATCGCGCGCGGGCCGCCGAGCGGCACCTCGCGCGGTTCGAGCACCTGGATGCCCGCCGCGGGCCCGTCGTGGCTGACGAGCTCGGCCGGCTCGGTCTCGAGGTTGCTCACATCGACACCCTACGTCGGCCTGACCTCACTGCTCCTGTCGCCTGCGCCGCCGCCGGTGTTGCTCGTTCAGGAAGATCGAGCTGACACGGCCCGGGATGCCCTCGACACGCCGGTGGAGTACGTCTTTCGACCGTGCTTCCTGAACGAGCAACACCGCGGGCGCGGGTCCGGCCTGTCAGCGCTCGACGACGAGCAGGTCGCCGACCTCGCAGTCGAGCGCCTCGCAGATCGCCCGCAGCGTCGAGAACCTGATGGCCCGAGCGCGGTCGTTCTTGAGCACCGAGAGGTTGACGATGCTCACGCCGACGAGCTCGCTCAACCTGGTGAGCGTCATGCCGCGTTGCTCGAGCAGCTCGTCGAGCCGGCAGTGGATGCCCGTCTCCTCCTCATCGGAGACCGCTGGGCTCATCAGACCAGCCCGTCCGTCTCGCGCTGCAGCCGCTCGCCGACGCTGAACGCCGTGGTGATCAGGGCGACCACGAACGCGCCGATGGCGTAGGGCAGCAGATCGACCGCGATGACGACGTTGTCGAACTCGCCGTTCGAGATGGCCGCGAACGCACCGTTGGCCGCCATATTCGCGAAGAAGAGTGTCGACGCCGCACCGATGAGCACGGCGATGCCGGCCGTGCTCACGAGAATCGTGTTGCGCCGGGAGAAGATCGCGCCGCGGAGCACCGCGGTGCTGAGCGCGAGCAGGCAGGCGACGACGAGCGTGATGGTCGTGGCGGCGAGCACATCGCTGATGACGAGCGACACGAGCGAGGCCGTCGGCAGTTCGGTCGTGCTCAGTACAGCGCGGTCGAGTTCGACCTCGACGAGCGCGCCGTTCGGCCCTATGGGCGCCTGGGCGGGTGTGCCGGCGAACTCGGCGAGCACCGAGATGCTCGAGTCGCTGAGCGCTGCGCTGATGCGGATCACCGCTGCGGTGATCGCCCATACGACGATGCCCACGCCCGACGCCATGAAGAAGCCGATGGCAGCGCGGTCGCCGGGTGACGGCATTCGAGTCGGTGAGGCACCGAGGGTGGTCATGGTTGCTCCTTCGTATCGGTAATCGTTAATAACGATAATCGATACGGTATCGGCGGGATGCGCCCGAGGCAACCCCCGTCACGCCCACGGCGAACACGGGCAGTTCTGCAGGGGTGCGCTGGTTACCCTCGATACAGCGGCTCCGCATCCTGCGTCGGAATCGCGTGAGGAGAGTGCGAGATGTTCGAACGGTTCACTGACCGGGCCCGTCGTGTGGTGGTGCTGGCGCAAGAAGAAGCCAAGATGCTCAACCACAACTACATCGGTACCGAGCACATCCTCCTCGGCCTGATCCACGAGGGCGAAGGCGTCGCCGCGAAGGCGCTCGAGTCGCTCAACATCTCGCTCGACGCCGTGCGCGAGCAGGTGCAAGACATCATCGGCCAGGGGCAGCAGCAGCCGACCGGGCACATCCCGTTCACGCCGCGCGCCAAGAAGGTGCTCGAGCTCTCGCTTCGTGAAGCCCTGCAGCTCGGCCACAACTACATCGGTACCGAGCACATTCTGCTCGGACTCATTCGCGAGGGCGAGGGTGTCGCCGCGCAGGTGCTCGTCAAGCTCGGCGCCGACCTCAACCGCGTGCGCCAGCAGGTCATCCAGCTGCTCTCGGGCTACCAGGGCAAAGAGGCCGTCGCTGTCGGTGGCGACAGCCCCAGCCCCGACAAGGGCTCGCAGGTGCTCGACCAGTTCGGCCGCAACCTCACCGCGGCCGCGCGCGAAGGCAAGCTCGACCCCGTCATCGGGCGCGAGAAGGAGGCCGAGCGGGTCATGCAGATTCTCTCGCGCCGCTCGAAGAACAACCCCGTGCTGATCGGCGAGCCCGGCGTCGGCAAGACCGCCGTCGTCGAGGGCCTCGCCCAGGCCATCGTCAAGGGCGAGGTGCCCGAGACGCTGAAGGACAAGCAGCTGTACTCGCTCGACCTCGGTTCGCTCATCGCCGGCAGCCGCTACCGCGGTGACTTCGAGGAGCGCCTGAAGAAGGTCACGAAGGAGATCCGCACGCGCGGCGACATCATCGTCTTCATCGACGAGATCCACACCCTCGTCGGTGCGGGTGCCGCCGAGGGCGCGATCGATGCGGCGAGCATCCTGAAGCCGCTGCTGGCCCGCGGCGAGCTGCAGACCATCGGAGCGACCACGCTCGACGAGTACCGCAAGCACTTCGAGAAGGATGCTGCGCTCGAGCGCCGCTTCCAGCCCGTGCAGGTCAACGAGCCCTCGCTGCCGCACGCAATCAACATCCTCAAGGGGCTTCGCGACAAGTACGAGGCGTTCCACAAGGTCTCGATCACCGATGGCGCGATCGTCGCCGCGGTGAACCTGGCCGACCGCTACGTGCAAGACCGCTTCCTGCCCGACAAGGCGATCGACCTGATCGACGAGGCCGGCGCCCGCCTGCGTCTCTCGATCCTGTCGGCGCCGCCCGAGCTGCGGGAGTTCGACGAGAAGATCGCCGGCGTGCGCACCGAGAAGGAACTGGCGATCGAGAACCAGGACTTCGAGAAGGCCGCTTCGCTTCGGGACGACGAGAAGAAGCTGCTCGGTGAGCGGCTGCGTCTCGAGAAGCAGTGGCGCGCCGGTGAGGTCGCCGCGAGCGGCACCGTCGACGAGGGCGTCATCGCCGAGGTGCTCGCCCAGGCCACGGGCATCCCCGTCTTCAAGCTGACGGAGGAGGAGTCGAGCCGCCTCATCTTCATGGAGAAGGCCCTGCACCAGCGGGTCATCGGCCAGGAAGAGGCGATCTCGGTGCTCGCCAAGACGATCCGCCGCACACGCGCGGGCCTGAAAGACCCGAAGCGCCCGAGCGGCTCGTTCATCTTCGCCGGTCCCACGGGTGTCGGAAAGACCGAGCTCGCCAAGGCGCTCGCCGAGTTCCTGTTCGACGACGAGGGCGCGCTCATCGCGCTCGACATGTCGGAGTACGGCGAGAAGCACACCGTCTCGCGTCTCTTCGGTGCCCCTCCCGGGTTCGTCGGATTCGAGGAGGGCGGCCAGCTCACCGAGAAGGTGCGCCGCAAGCCGTTCAGCGTCGTGCTCTTCGACGAGATCGAGAAGGCGCACCCTGACATCTTCAACTCGCTGCTGCAGGTGCTCGAAGAGGGTCGCCTGACCGATGGTCAGGGCCGCGTCGTCGACTTCAAGAACACGGTCATCATCATGACGACCAACCTCGGCACGAAAGACATCACGGGTGGTCCGGTGGGCTTCACGCTCGAGGGCAACGCCGCGGCGTCGTACTCGGCCATGCGCGCGAAGGTCGTCGAAGAGCTCAAGAAGCACTTCAAGCCCGAGTTCCTCAACCGCGTCGACGAGACGATCGTCTTCCCGCAGCTGAACCAGGACGAGCTGCTGCAGATCGTCGACCTCTTCGTGAAGCGCCTGCGCGAGCGCCTGCTCGACCGCGACATGACGATCGAGGTGAGCGACGCCGCCAAGGCTCAGCTGATCAAGGTCGGCTGGGATCCGACGATGGGTGCCCGCCCGCTCCGGCGCGCGGTGCAGCACGAGATCGAAGACGCGCTGAGCGAGCGAATCCTGCACGGCGACCTCAACGCGGGCGACCACGTCGCGGTCGACTACGTCGACGGGGCCTTCACCTTCGCCACCACGCGCAAGGAGCTCGCGGCGGTCGAGGCCGGGGCGACCGCCTCGGCGTCGATCGGAGCGGACGAGCTGCCGCCCGTCGAGTAGCCCGCGCCCCGCATCCGATCGCCGGATGCTCGCACCCCGTCAGCGCCCCGTCCGGTCACCCCGGGCGGGGCGCTTCGGCGTGCGGCGGCCGTAGGCTTGCGACGTGACATCGACCGGGTTCAGCGTGCGGCGCGCGCGCACGAGCGACGTGCGCGCCATCAAGCAGCTCGTCGAGCCTCTCGTGCGGCAGCGGATCCTGCTCGGCAAAGAGCTCGTCGTGTTCTTCGAGTCGCTGCAGGAGTTTCGCGTCGCCGTCGATGATGCGACGGGCGAGGTCATCGGGTGCGGTGCTGTGCACGTCATCTGGGAAGACCTGGGCGAGATCCGCACGCTCGCGGCGAGCGATGCGTGGCGCGGGCGCGGTGTGGGCCACGCACTCCTGGCGAGCCTCGAGGACGACGCGCGCGACCTCGGCCTGCAGCGGCTGTTCTGCCTGACGTTCGAGGTCGACTTCTTCGCTCGCCACGGCTTCGCGCCCATCGACGAACAGCTGCTCGTCGACCCGGAGGTCTACGCCGAGCTCGTGCGCTCGCCCGACGAAGGTGTCGCCGAGTTCCTCGACCTCTCGCGCGTGAAGCCGAACACGCTCGGCAACACGCGCATGCTCAAGGTTCTGTAGAGACCCCTGAGCGTTCGGGCACACGCCGAGCGAGCATCCCGCCGTCGCCCCGAACCGGGCCTACCCTGGCGGCATGTCGACGATCCGCAACCCTGTCGGGCCGCTGCCGCCAGAGATCTACTGGCGCCGCCGCATCGTCGTGGGCATCGTCGCGCTCGCGGTCATCCTGATCATCGTGCTCATCATCGTGCGGCCCGGCACCGGCGCGCCCGCCGAGCAGCCGACCCCCGAGCCGACGACGAGCGAGACCGCAGCGGCGGGCGACCCGCTCACCGCCGGCGATGTCACCGCGTGCACGCCCGAGCAGGTCACCGTGACGCCGGTCACCGACGCGGCCTCGTACCCCTCGGGCGAGCAGCCCCTGCTGTCGCTGACGCTGCTCAACACGGGCACCGCGCCGTGCACCATGCAGGCGGGCAGCGACGTGCAGTCGTACGTCATCACCTCGGGCAGCGACCGCATCTGGGCCTCGGCCGACTGCCAGCAGCCGGGTGTGCCGGCCGAGGTGACCCTCGAGCCCGGTGAGCCGCTGTCGAGCTCGCCCTTCGCGTGGAGCCGCACGCGCTCGAGCGCCGACGACTGCGACGCCGAGCGCGACCCCGTCGTGGCGGGCGGCGCGACCTACCGGCTGAGCGTGAGCGTCGGCGAGTTCGAGGGCGACGGCGACCGCCCCTTCATCCTCAACTAGCCCCCGTAGGCTGTTCAGGATGCCCAAGAAGAAGCCCGCGAAACGCCCCGGCTCCTCGCAGCCGCGCCGCACCGCCTCCGGTCACCTGGCCCCGCTCCCGCCCTCGCTGCTCCCGCCCGAGCAGCGACTGGATGCCGCCCTCGAACGTCAAGACGCCGCCGCCGTGGCGTTCGCCTTGCGCAACGACCGCGTCATCGTCCCGTTGCTCATCACCGAGGGCCCGGCACAGGTGCGGGTGTTCCGCCGCGGCGAGTCCGACAAGTACATGCTGCTGCTCTTCTCGAGCCCGCAGACCTACATCGCGATGGTGCCCGACGAGCCCGAGCACCGGGTGCTGCCGTACGACGGCGCGACGCTGCGCGAATTCCTCGAGCAGAACATCGGCGTGCTCGAGGCCGTCTGGTTCGACGTCGCGGGCCCGCACGCGATGCAGGCCGAGCCGCAGGACGTGCTCGACGCGCTGCGTCTTGCCGCCGAGTAGTCGCTCGGCAGCGGTCGGATCGGCGGGGGGCTGCGTCGTCGGCCGGCCAATGCCGTGCGTTCCGGCTGGCGACGTGCGCCGCGGCGCACAGTCTCGACCGAAGTACACGTGTTCGGCGTCGACGCCCGCGCCTCGCGCCGATGTCGCGCACCCGACGTCAGAAACGTGGCACCCGCGGTGACCTGACGAGCGGGGTGAGGTGACCTGACGAGCGGCGTGAGGTGACCTGACGGGCGGCCTGCGGTGACCTGACGTGCACCGCGTGGTGGCCCGACCCGCTGACCGCTGCCCGCGGTGGCGAGGCTGGTGACACTGCCCGCGCGGGCGCGCTCAGAACTCGGGAACGTCGAGCTTCTCGTCGTGGGCGCTCGCGAACGCGAGCCGCACCGCCTCGCGCAGGTGCAGCGCCGAGGCGTCGACCACCGTGGTGTAGCCGAGGCGCGCGCCTTCCGCGGCGCGCTGCGCGGCGCCCGACACCGCGCGGATCTCGCCGGCAAGACTGATCTCTCCGATGGCGGCGAGGTGAGCATCCAGCGCCTTCTCGCGGCGGGCGCTCGCGACGGCCAGCGCGATCGCGAGGTCGGCCGCGGGCTCGGTCAGGCGGATGCCGCCCACAGTCGAGACGTACACGTCGAACCCGCTGAGTGGCATGCCGCAGCGGCGCTCGAGCACGGCGAGCAGCATGGCGACGCGCGACGAGTCGACGCCGTTGACGACGCGCCGGGGCTGGGGGGCGTTCGAGGCGACGATGAGCGCCTGCACCTCGACGGGCAGCGCACGGCGGCCTTCCATCGCGATGGCGACGCACGTGCCGCTCACGGGCGTGGTCGACCCCGAGCGGAAGAGGATCGACGGGTCGGCGACCTCGGCGATGCCGTCGCCCGTCATCTCGAAGCAGCCGACCTCGTCGGTCGGGCCGAAGCGGTTCTTGAGTGCGCGCACGAAGCGCAGCGCCGTCTGGCGGTCGCCCTCGAACTGGCACACGACGTCGACGAGGTGCTCGAGCAGGCGCGGGCCGGCGATCGTGCCGTCTTTCGTCACGTGGCCGACGAGAACGACGGGGATGTCGCGGTCCTTCGCGACGCGGATGAGCGTCGCCGCGACCTCCCGCACTTGGCTGACCCCGCCCGCGAGGCCGTCGACGAGCGAGGAGGCGACGGTCTGCACCGAGTCGACGATCACGAGGGCGGGCTGCACCTCGTCGATCTGGCCGAGGATCGTGGCGAGATCGGTCTCGCTCGCGAGGTACAGCTCGGGCGTCAGGGCGCCCGTGCGCCCGGCGCGCAGCCGCACCTGCGCCACCGACTCCTCGGCGCTCACGTAGAGCACGCGCTGGCCGAGCTTCGCGGCGCGCGCGGCGACCTCGAGCAGCAGCGTCGACTTGCCGACCCCGGGCTCGCCCGACAGCAGGATGGCGGCGCCGGGCACGATGCCGCCGCCGAGCACCCGGTCGAACTCGGCGATGCCCGTGGGCGTGTGGCTGCGCTCGCGCGGCTCGATCTCGGTGATGGGGCGCGCGGCCCGGCCCTCGGCAACCCGGGCCGGCGCGGTGTGCCGCGTCGGCGCATCCTTCTCGATGACGGTGCCCCATTGCTGGCACTCGCCGCACCGACCGGCCCACTTCAGGGTCGTCCAGCCGCACTCGGTGCAGACGAAGTTCGCGGTCGGCTTGGCCATGGTGGCTTCAGACTACGACGCACCACCGACCCCGACGATGCACCGTCAACCGCTCGGCAGCTGCCGCTCGATCGGCACAGTGCGGTCGACGACCACATCGCCCGTGTGGGCGGTCGTCACGGTCTCGATGAGCACGAGCTCGACCTCCTCGTCGGCGATCGGGTTGTGCCGCACACCGCGCGGCACGACGAAGAACTGACCGGGTTCGAGCACGACCTCGTCGTGACCCTCGAGCTGGATGCGCAGCCGGCCCGAGATGACCCAGAACAGCTCGTCCTCGTTCTCGTGCGCGTGCCAGACGAACTCGCCCAGCAGCTTCGCGACCTTCACGTACTGGTCGTTCACCTGGCCGATCACGCGCGGGGTCCAGTGCTCAGTGACCGTCGCGAGCTCGGCGGCGATCGTCGTCTTGTCGATCACAGTGACGTACTTCCTTTCTCTAGTACGGGTTCTCATCAACTCGCTGAAGGCAAGGCGCGCACTCGCTTCGCGAGTGCGCCAGCGAACGCCGACTCCCACACCCGGTAGCCGATCGCCGAGGGGTGGAACTGGTCCCACGCGAACTCCGGCCACGACCCCCAGCCGCGCCGCCTTTCGGTGACGCGGTGCAGGGGCGCGAAGGCCAGACCGCGGGCCCGCACGAGGTCGGCGATCGCGCGCGAGGCGTGCACCGCATCCCGTTCACGGTCACCGAAGTGGAAGCACGGCAGGTCGGCGACGATCGCGTGCGGCGGCAGCGCGGCCAGCAACCGCTCGAACTCGTCGACGAAGCGCTCGGCGTCGTGCGCGACCATGTCGTTGGCCCCGATCGCGACGGTCACGAGGTCGGGTTCGAGCTGCGCGAGCTGCGGCAGCTGCCGTTCGAGGGCGTCGTCGAGTCGGGCGCCGTAGCGCGACAGGTTGACGACGCGCACCGTGCGGCCCGTGAGCCGCTGCAGCCGCGCGGCGAGCAGGCCGACGTAGCTCGCGTCGATGCGGCGCGCGCCCACACCCTGCGCCGCCGAGTCGCCGATCGCCACGTAGAGCAGCTCGCCCGGCTGCCGGGCGCGTCGCGCCCATGCCCGACGCCGCGCGTTCGTGAACGGCGTGCGCAACGACCAGGTCATGCACGCATCGTAGCCACGACGAGTGGATGCTCACCCGCCGCTACCCGCCGGTTCGACCCGCCCGCCCGCCTGTACTAAACTCTCCCCCGGTGACGTGTCCGAGCGGCCGAAGGTGCAACTCTCGAAAAGTTGTGTGGGTGTTGAGCCCACCGTGGGTTCAAATCCCACCGTCACCGCCACTGCCCTGATGAAGGGCCGAGCTGTGTGCTCAGCGAAAACCCCCGACCTCGTGGTGCGGGGGTTTTTCGCTAGCGGGCGACAGCGTGCATGGTTCAGCGTGAGCGCCCCGATACCAGGTACACTCGGCGGGTCAAGGGGAGTATTCCTTCGAAGTCGACTCGTCAGTACGAGCACGCAACCGTGCTCCGGGCGGCTTGTCCTGGTTCTTCAGGGCGGAAGAGACCTTGGTCATTCGTCGATTGACCAAGGAGCACCCCTATGGGCGTCACGCCCCTCATCTGGATCATCACCATCGCGGTGACGGTCGCGTTCTTCATCTGGGAGTTCTACGCACATGTGCGTACCCCACACGAGCCCTCGATCGCCGAAGCGGCCAAGTGGTCGGTGTTCTACATCACGCTTGCCCTGATCTTCGGTGTGGGCGTCGGCATGGTGTCGGGGTGGCAGTTCGGCGGTGAGTACTTCGCCGGATACCTGACCGAGAAAGCGCTGTCGGTCGACAACGTCTTCGTCTTTCTGCTCATCATGACCGCTTTCGCGGTGCCCAAGATGTATCAGCAGAAGGTGCTCCTGATCGGCATCGCGATCGCTCTCGTGATGCGCGGCATCTTTATTGCCGTCGGCGCGACGCTCATCTCCAACTTCTCGTGGGTCTTCTACATCTTTGGTGCCCTGCTGCTCGTACTCGCGTACCGCCAGGCATTCGCCTCACACGACACTGACCCGCAGAACATCGGCATCGTCAAGTTCGCCCGCAGGCACCTGCCGTTCGTTGATCAGTATCACGGTGACAAGCTCTCGGTGAAGATCGACGGCAAGCGGTTCTTCACTCCCATGCTGCTCGTGATCGTGGCCATCGGCTTCGTCGACCTGATCTTCGCCGTCGACTCGATTCCGGCCATTTATGGCCTGACCGAAGAGGCCTACATCGTGTTCACCGCCAACGCCTTCGCGCTCATGGGTCTGCGCCAGCTCTACTTCTTGATCGGCGGACTGCTCGAACGACTCATCTACCTCGCTCAGGGTCTCGCCGTCATTCTCGCGTTCATCGGCCTCAAGCTCATCTCGCACGCCCTCAAGATCAATGAGCTGCCCTTCATCAACGGCGGCGAGCCGGTGAAGTGGATCCCCGAGATCCCCATCTGGTTCTCACTCGGGTTCATTGCGACGACCATCATCGTGGCGACCGTGCTGAGCCTTCTCAAGACGCGCAAGACGGCGAAGGCGACGCCAGAGGTGACCGAGGAGAAGACCGAGGAGGTCGCGAGCTAGCGACCGCTCCATGACGTCGCGGGCCTGACCGTCACACGGTCAGTCGGCTCGGTGCTCAACGACCGAGAGCGCTCGCGACGTCGGGTACGTGCTGGTGCTGCTCGCGCGGCGGCCGCTGATAGTCCGTGGCCGGCGGCCGATCCGGGATCGCGACCTTCTCGGGGTCGGCGCGCTCGTGGCGGATCTGACTGAGCAGGTGGCTGATGAGATTGATGCGGGATGCCCGCTTGTCGTCGCTCTCGATGGTCCACCACGGCGCCTCGGGAATATCGGTCGCGGCGAACATGGCGTCTTTCGCGCGCGAGTAGTCCTCCCAGCGCTTGATCGACTCGAGATCGGTGGGCGAGAGCTTCCAGCGGCGCAGCGGGTCGTCGACCCGCGCGGCGAAGCGGTTCTGCTGCACGTCGTCGGAGACCGAGAACCAGTACTTCAGGAGGAGGATGCCGTCGTCGACGAGCAAGCGCTCGACGACGGGCACTTGGCGGAGGAAGCGCTGGTACTCGTCGTCGGTCGAGTAGCCCATGACCCGCTCGACGCCCGCACGGTTGTACCACGAGCGATCCATCAGCACGATCTCACCTGCGGTCGGCAGCCGCTCGATGTAGCGCTGGAAGTACCACTGGCCCCGCTCGCGCTCTGAGGGCTGGGGCAGGGCCACGATGCGCGCGTGCCGCGGATTGAGGTATTCCATGACGCGCTTGATCGCGCCGCCCTTGCCGGCGGCGTCGCGCCCTTCGAAGATGACGACGACGCGACGACCGGTCGCGATGACCCACTGCTGCATCTCGACGAGTTCGATCTGCAACCGCGTGAGCTCGGCCTCGTAACGCTTCTTGGGCACGCGCGGGGGATGCCCGCCGGCTTTCTTCTTCGCCATCGTCCGTCCTCGCCTTGAGGGCACACTGTACGCCCCGGATGCCCACAGGTCGAGGGGTTGACCCATACCCAGGGGGGGTATATGTTGTGCGCATGAACACCACGCATGGCACCCACGACCAGCAGGCAACTCTCGACGAGCACGCCGGTCATCAGGCTCACGCGGGCCACGAGGCTCACGATGCTCACGGCGGTCACGGCGGTCACGCCGGCCACGGCGACCACGTCGCCCAGTTCCGCCGCCTCTTCTGGTGGAACCTCCTGCTCGCCCTCCCCGTCGTCGGCTTCAGCGCGATGTTCGCGATGATCCTGGGCTACGAGTTGCCGGGCATCCCGAGCATCGAATGGGTCTCGCCCGTGCTCGGTACCGTCATCTTCGTATGGGGCGGTCGCCCGTTCCTCACGGGCGCCGTCGACGAGCTGAAGGCCCGCAAGCCCGGCATGATGCTGCTGATCGGCTTGGCCATCACAACGGCGTTCCTCTCGAGCATGGGCGCGAGCCTCGGCCTGCTCTCGCACGAGCTCGACTTCTGGTGGGAACTCGCGCTGCTCGTCGTCATCATGCTGCTCGGCCACTGGATCGAGATGCGGTCGCTCGCCCAGACCACGAGCGCGCTCGACTCGCTCGCGGCCCTGCTGCCCGATGAGGCCGAGCGCGTCACCGACGGCGGGGTCGAGACGGTCCGCCCCGATGAGCTCGGCGTCGGCGACCTCGTCATCGTGCGACCGGGCGCGCGCGTGCCGGCCGACGGAACGATCGCCGACGGCTCGGCCTCCTTCGACGAGTCGATGATCACCGGAGAGTCGCGAACCGTGCGCCGCGAGCCAGGCGACCACGTCGTCGCCGGAACGGTGGCGACCGATTCAGGGGTTCGCGTCTCGATCACGGCCGTTGGCGATGACACGGCGCTCGCGGGCATCCGTCGCCTCGTCGCCGATGCGCAAGCTTCGACCTCGCGCGCGCAGCGCCTCGCCGATGTTGCCGCCGCCTGGCTGTTCTGGTTCGCCCTCGGGGCGGCCGCGATCACGGCGATCGTCTGGTTCTCGCTCGGGATGCCCGGCGACGCGATCATCCGCACCATCACCGTGCTCGTCATCGCGTGCCCCCACGCGCTCGGCCTCGCGATCCCGCTCGTCGTGTCGATCGCCACCGAGCGCGCGGCCCGCGGTGGCGTGCTGGTCAAGGACCGCCTCGCGCTCGAGCGGATGCGCACCGTGAGCGCCGTGCTGTTCGACAAGACCGGCACCCTCACGAAGGGCGCTCCGTCCGTGACCGCCGTCGAGGCTGCGGGCCCCCACACGGAGGACGAGCTGCTCGCGCTCGCCGCCGCCGCCGAGACCGACAGCGAGCACCCGCTCGCCAAGGCCATCGTGCGGGCGGCGACGGAGCGCGATCTCAGTATTCCGACCGCCACGGAGTTCACCTCGAGCCCCGCGCTCGGCGTCACGGCCATGGTCGACGGGCGCACCGTCAGCGTCGGCGGCCCCGGCATGCTCGAGCGTCACGGCGCCGGCGAGCTCGCCGTCGCCGACACCTGGCGCGGGCAGGGCGCGATGATCCTGCACGTGCTCGTCGACGACGAGGTGGTCGGCGCGCTCGCGCTCGCCGACGAGGTGCGGGCCGAATCGCGGCTGGCGGTGGATGCCCTGCATAACCTCGGCATCACCGTCGTCATGATCACCGGCGACGCGGAGGCCGTGGCGCACTCGGTGGCCGCCGAGCTCGGCATCGACCGCGTCTTCGCCGGAGTTCGCCCGCAGGACAAGGCGGCGAAGGTCGCCGAGCTGCAGGCCGAGGGCCTCAGTGTCGCGATGGTCGGCGACGGCGTCAACGACGCCCCGGCGCTCGCCGCGGCCGATGTCGGCATCGCGATCGGCGCCGGCACCGATGTGGCCATCGGCTCGGCCGGGGTGATCCTCGCGAGCGACGACCCGCGCTCGGTGCTCTCGGTTATCGAGCTCTCACGCGCGAGCTACCGCAAGATGCAGCAGAACCTGTGGTGGGCCGCGGGCTACAACCTCATCTCGGTGCCGCTCGCGGCGGGCGTGCTCGCGCCCATCGGCTTCATCCTTCCGATGTCGATCGGGGCGCTGCTCATGTCGGCCTCGACGGTCGTGGTCGCGCTCAACGCGCAGCTGCTGCGCCGGCTCGACCTGAGGCCTGACCGGGTCGGAGACGTCGCCCGCGAGCGATCGTCGAGCTCGACCTAGAGCTCTTGGTGCCGAATAACCCCATCCATGAGGGTCAGCACGACTCGTGCTGAGCTGATCTGCGCGGGCGGGAGATCGAACAGGTTCTTGTCCAGCACGATGAGGTCGGCCCGCTTGCCGACCTCGATCGTGCCCACCGTGTCGTCGAGCCTCAGTTGGAATGCGGCGTCGATGGTGTTCGCACGGAGGGCCTCGTCGAGCGTGATGCGCTCGTCGGCAGGCGTGAGCGGCTCGGTGGAGTCTTCCCGTCCGAGTTCTTGACGCGTCACCGCGATCTGGATCGCTTTGAGCGGCTCGTAGGTGCTGTAGTGACTGGCGGCCGGCCAGTCAGTACCGAGCGTGAGCCGCGCACCAGTGCGCAGGTGCGTGCCGAAGCGGTACGTCGAGTTCGCCCGCTCGTCTCCCCATCGCTCCCGAGTCACACCATTCCAGAACGCATCCGGAACGGCCCACTGCGAGGTGAATTGCCCGATGACGCCGAGCTCGGCGAACCGAGGCAGATCGGCGTCATTGACGACGACGAGGTGCGCCATCGTGTGGCGGCGGTCGCGAGGAGGGTTGGCCGAGATCGCCTTCTCGAGCGCGTCGAGGGTCACACGGATGCCGCGGTCGCCGAATGAGTGGAAGTGCAGATCGAGACCCTCGAGATCGGCACGGAGGACGGTCTCGTTGAGCACGTCGATCGGCAGGATCGTGTCTCCGGAGGTTGAGGGGTCATCGCTGTAGGGCTCGAGCATTGCGGCGGTACGTTGCGCGTCTCCGCCATCGATGTTGATCTTGAGCACGCGTGCGCTGACGAGCTCGGTGGCGAAACGATCGCGCAGTCCCGTGATGATCGGCACCGGGTCGACCGCGGGATCGAAATGGTAGAACGACCCGACGAGCCGGAAGGGCAGGGCCCCGCGCCGCTCGAAGTCGCTGTAGATCTCAAACCCCTCTTCTTCAGGAATCAGGATGATTCCCGCGTCGAACAGGCTGGTGATGCCCGCTGCCGAGGCCTTCGGCATCCAGTCGGCGAGAGCATCCACGATGTACTCACCGGTGTAGGGGGCGATCGGCATCAGCACACTGAAGATGGCGGCGACTTCGACGAGCCAGCCGGTCGGTTCACCCGACTCGTCGCGCTGGAAGAAGCTGAAGCCCGGGTTGGGGTCGGGTGCGTCACGCGTCACGCCCGCGAGCTCGAGCGCGCGCGAGTTAGCCCACGCCGAGTGGCCATCGATCGCAAAGAGCACGACCGGTGTGTCGGGCCAGATTGCATCGAGATCGGCCTTGACGGGTCCGGTCGGAGGAAAGGCGGTATAGCGCCACCCGAAGCCGCGCACGATGTCGACGGCGCCGATCTCGTCCTTGTACGACCGCAGCGCCGCGAGGGTCTCGTCGAGCGTGTCGAACTGCAGATCAACGCCACGTGTGATGGTGCTGCCGACGATGGGGTGGATGTGCGCTTCGACGAAGCCGGGCAGGAGCATCCGGCCGTCGAGATCGACCACGCGTGCGCTGGAGTCTTCGAAGGCCGAAGCGCCTTCGTCATCGCCGACGTAGATGATCTCGCCGTGATCGATGACGACGGCACTCTCGATCGATGCTCCCGCGACCGCGGTATAGACCACCCCGTTCCTGAAGACGATGTGCTCGCCCGAGGCGCGGGCGAGCGCGTCCGGTCGTCCGTCGAGACGCGCCGGGTCGTCGGACGACGGCCGTCTCGTGATCCACGCCTCGCGTGCATCTTGCTTCTTGACGTACTCGGCCCAATCACATGCGAGGCACATGAGACTCCCTTCCACCACCTGTCGTGGGGTCGGCTCGCGTCGTCAGGGTCGGCCCTCGCGGTCAACCTAACAGCGAAAGAAGAGGAATGCACCGGTTATCTCGAGTGAATGCGGCATGAACACTCAGCACAGGTGACACGCCGCGCCCGCTCAGGCGCGCGCCATACGCTTCTTCCATGACGACGCTCGTGGATGCCCCGCTCACCATGCTCGACGGCCGGGCGACCACGTTCGGCGAGTTCGCCGGCAAGGTCGTACTCGTCGTCAACGTGGCATCGCGCTGCGGGCTCGCTCCGCAGTACGCCGACCTCGAGCAGCTGCAGAAGACCTACGGCGACCGCGGCTTCACCGTGCTCGGCGTGCCCTCGAACCAGTTCCTGCAAGAACTGTCGAGCGAGGAGAAGATCGCCGAGTACTGCAGCACGACGTGGGGCGTCACGTTCCCGATGACCGAGAAGGCGAAGGTCAACGGCAAGAAGCGGCACCCGCTCTACGCTGAGCTCGTGCAGGCGCCCGATGCGCACGGCATGGCCGGCCCCGTCACGTGGAACTTCGAGAAGTTCCTCGTGCTGCCGAGCGGCGAGGTGCACCGCTTCCGTCCCAACGTGAAGCCCGATGCGCCCGAGATCGTGGCGCTCATCGAAGCGAACCTGCCGAGCTGAGCATCCGTCGGTCGTCGCCTTTAGGCTGACGCCATGCTGCGCACCCTGGCCGTCGAGAACTATCGGTCGATCCAGCACCTCATCGTCGAGCTGTCGCCGCTCACCGTGGTGACGGGTGCCAACGGCAGCGGCAAGTCGAACCTCTACCGCGCGCTGCGACTGCTCTCAGAGGTGGTGCGCGAGGGGGCTCTGCGCTCTCTGGCCGCCGAAGGCGGGCTGCGCAGCGCCCTGCACGCGGGTGATCGCCGCGGCCGCGACGCCGTTGCGCTGCGGCTCGGGTTCGCCGCCGATGAGCTGTCGTACGCCATCGACCTGGGGCTTCCGCAGCCCGGCGTCAGCCCCTTCCCCCTCGACCCCGAGGTGAAGAGCGAGGTCGTCTGGGCGGGCGAGACGCTGCGGCCCTCGACCACCGCCGCCGACCGCCGGTCTCTTCGGGTTCGCGTGCGCGGGGCATCCGGCACCCTCGAGATCGCGCCGTGGAGCGTGCACCCCACCGAATCGATGCTCGCGACGCTGGCCGACCCCGACTCGGCACCCGAGCTCTTCGCGCTACGGGAGCGGGCGCGCGGCTGGCGGTTCTTCGATGCGCTGCGCACGGACCCGGATGCTTCCGCCCGGCGCCCCGGCCCGGCGACCTTCACGCCGGTGCTCTCGGGCGACGGCGGCACGCTGCCGGGCGCCCTGGCGACTCTGCTGCGGGTCGGCAACGCGGAGGCGCTGCAGCGCGCCATCGGCGATGCCTTCGACGGGGCCCGGGCTGTCGTCGAGGAAGACGATCGGGGGATCGCCCGCGTCGGTCTGCAGCAGCCGGGCATCTCCCGCTCGTTCGAGGCCGCGGAGTTGAGCGATGGCACGCTGCGGTTCCTGCTGCTCGCGACGGTGCTGCTCGCACCGCGCCCTCCCGGGTTGCTCGTGCTCAACGAGCCCGAGGCGAGCCTGCACCCTCGGCTGCTGCCGGCGCTCGCCGGACTCATCGCCCTTGCCGCCCAGCAGACGCAGGTCGTCGTGGTCTCGCACGCGGACGGGCTTGTGCGGGCGCTGCGCGACGACGCCGGGGTCATCGAGCTCGAACGCGCGGGCGCGGCGACGACCGTGCGCGGCCAGCTGCCGCTCGAGGGTCCGGCCTGGACCTGGCCGAGCCGCACGTGAGGTCGAGAGCTTCGGTCGCCCGTCAGACCTCGATCGCGCCGCCGCGCTCGGCGAGGTAGCGCCGCAGGCTGAGGTCGGGCTCGGCCGCTTGTCGCGCGCGGTACGCCGCGAAGTCGAGCTGCGCCCGCAGGCTCTCGCCGCCGCGCATGCGCTCGGCCTGCGCGAGCTCGATCGCCTGAATCTGCCGCGCGGCCTCGGCCACCTGCGGCCACGCGGACGCGGCGATCACGAGCACGCCGTCGTCGTCGGCCGCGATCACGTCGTCAGCCGTCACTTCGACCCCGTCGAGCCACGCCGAGCGCATGGCGCGGCCGGCCGGGGGCACGCGGCGCGGTCCGGCCGGCAACGCCCCCCGGCTGTGCAGCGGGATGCCCATCTCGACGATCTGCGCCGTGTCGCGGTGCCGGCCCCACACGACGAGCCCGGCGAGCCCCGCCTCGCGTGCCTCGAGCGCGACGAGGTCGCCCACGCAGGCCTCGTCATCGCGCCCGCCGTTGTCGACCACGAGCACGGCGCCCGGTGGAGCGTCGTCGATCGCCTCGAGGAAGACGTCGACGCTGCCCGCGTGTGTCACGGGCATCGCCGGCCCGGCGACGGGCGCGTGCGGCGCGATCGGCCGCAGCGAGGCCGGGCCGAGGCGCAGCGGAACCCCGAGCCGCACGCAGGCGTCGGCGAGAGCGGCAGTGGGCGCGGGGTCGGTCATGGGGCTCCCTCTGATCGGTCGGGCGGTGCCAGACTCGCACACCGCCCGCGCGCTGTCAGCGGGCCAACCACTCCTGTGCGGCCTGCAGCTCGGTGCTGTCGATGCCGTGGCCGCCGGGTCGGCTGATGCGGGTCACGGATGCCCCGTGCTGCGTCGCCGTGCGCTCGAGCACGTCGACACTGCCGGCGGGGGCCATGGGGTCGCCGGTGCCGTTGAGCAGCAGCAGCTCCACCCCAGTCGCATCGCCAATCGGGTCGCGGTCGCCGAAGGGGTACATGCCCGAGAACGCCACCACTCGGGTGAGCACGCCCGGGTGGAGCAGGGCGGTCGCGAGGGCGATGTTGGCGCCGTTGCTGAATCCGACGGCGGTGAGCGGAGCATCCGCCAGCGCGTACTCCTCGCGCGCCGCCGTGATGAACGCGGCGAGCTCGCCCGCACGCACGATCACGTCATCGACGTCGAAGACACCCTCGCCCATGCGACGGAACCAGCGGGATGCACCGCCCTCGCGCACCCGCCCGCGCGGCGAGAGCACCGACGCGCGGGGGTCGAGGGGGGTGGCGAGGGCGGTGATCTCGGTCTCGGTTCCGCCCGTGCCGTGCAGCGTCAGCAGCACGGGTGCGCCCGGCTCGCCGGGCACGAACACGTGGGGCCAGGCCGCGAGCCCGCCTTCGGGCAGGGCGACGGTGCTGCCGGTCATGCGGCGACCTCGGGGTTGTTCTCGTCGGGCACCGAGATCGGGATCACGGCGTGCTCGATCTGCTCGCGCGAGGGCTCGAGCCACGGCGGCAGCTTGAGCGAGCGACCGAGCTCGAGCAGGGGCTCGTCGATGTCGAAGCCGGGGGTGTCGGTCGCGATCTCGAAGAGCACGCCGCCCGGCTCGCGGAAGTAGATGCTCGTGAAGTACTGGCGGTCGAGGATCTCGGTGACGCGGTGACCCTTGCTCGCGAGCTCGTCGCGCCACAGCTGCTGCGTGGTCTGGTCGGGCACCCGGAAGGCGATGTGGTGCACGGTGCCACCGGCGGTGAGGCCCGGCTGCACGAGGTTCGAGGCGTGCACGTCGACGAGGGCGCCGGGCATGCCGTCGCCCGCGGCGAGCCGGGTGCGGTTGCCCTCGGTCTCGACCACGCGCATCCCCAGGTCATTGACCATGAGGGCGATCGTCTGCTCGGCGTCGCGCACGGTGAGCACACTCGAGTGCTGGCCGCGGATGGCGTGCTCGGCGGGCACGCTCGCCGAGTCCCACGGGTCGCGCGGGTCGTGCTCGTGCGTCGCGACGAGCTCGATCTGCAGGCCGTCGGGGTCGTGCACGAGCAGGCGCTCTTCGCTCGAGGAGGTCGAGGTGATGCGCGCCTCGGCGCCGACCGAGGCGAAGTGGTCGACCCACCAGCCGAGCGAGCCCGCGGGCACCGAGAAGGCCGTCGAGGTCGACTGGCCCGCACCGATGCGTCCGGGCTGGATGCCGCGCCACGGGAAGAAGGTCATGAGGGTTCCCGGGCGGCCCGACTCGTCGCCGTAGTAGAGGTGGTAGGTGCCCGGGTCGTCGAAGTTGACGGTCTTCTTCACGAGCCGCAGGCCGAGGCCGGTGATGTAGAAGTCGATGTTCTTCTGGGGGTCGCCCGCGATCGCGGTGACGTGGTGCAGGCCCTGCGTGGGTGCGGTCATGACCGATGCTCCTTCGTGTGGTCGCTCGATGATATCGATGCAAACGCATAGACCGCTACCCCTATTCCCCCGGCGGCTGTTCAGGCTCGCCGCTTAGCGTGATCGCATGCTCGAACCGCTTCGGCAACTGCTGCGCCGTCCCGCCCCACCGGCGGAGTACTGCGCGACGATCGTCGTCATGAGCGCCGTGACGAAGCTGGATGCGCTCGCCATCGTCGCCCTCGCCGTCGACAGCCCCGTCGAACAGCAGCGCACGATGAGCCCCTACGTGCTGCTCGACGGCGCCCACCGCGACGGCGCGTGGGTCGAGATCGAGATCCCCAAGTTCGGCGAGCCGCCGCCGCTCGCGATCGACGTCTACTCGACGATCAGCGACGACCACGCGCGGCTGCAGGCCCTCACGCTGCTGGCCCAGCTGGAGCAGTACACCGGCTGGCGCATCCGCCCCGACTTCGCGGCCTGATCACGCGCGTCGGCGCTCGTTCGCGGCAGGGTCTGGCGGGTCGCGCGGCGGGCGCATAGCATCCCGAACAGGGTCGGCATCGTGGCCGTCCACAGACGGGAGAGACCGATGAAGTTCGAGATCGTCAAGGGCAAGAGCGAGAAGCAGCCGTACTTCTGGCGCATCGTGTCGAGCAACGGCCAGACGCTCGCGGTGAGCGAGAACTACGTACAGAAGTCGTCGGCGAAGAGCGCCGTCGAGTCGGTCATGAAGAACGCCGCGGGTGCGACGGTCGTCGACCTGACCTAGGCGAGCGTTCCGCCCGCGCCCGACCTCGCGCCCGACCTCGCGCCCGACCTCGCGCCCGACCGTGGATGGTCGTCCGCGCAATGACACCGCCCGTTCGCCATGACAATGAACGTTCACGGTCATCGCCAACGCGCCGCCTCATGGCTCGAGGCGGTGCGGTGCGGGGCGTGCCGCGCGCGGGTGGCCCCGGGCCCTACGGCAGCAGGCGGGTCGGTCCGCGGAACAGGTACGTCGTCTCGCGGATCGAGCCGAGCCCCAGCATGAGCATGAGCACGCGCGCGAGTCCCATCCCGAAACCGCCGTGCGGCGGCACGCCGTAGCGGAAGAAGTCGAGGTAGAACTCGAGCTCCTCCGGCTCGAGGCCCTTCTCCTTCGCCTGCGCGATGAGCACGTCGACGCGGTGCTCGCGCTGCGCGCCGGTCGAGATCTCGGTGCCGTTGTAGAGCAGGTCGTAGCTGTTCGTGATGCTCGGGTCGCCCTCACGGCGCATGTGGTAGAACGGCCGGATGCCCGTGGCGTAGTCGGTGACGAACACGAAGTCGCTGCCGTGGTTGGCCTTCACCCAGGCGCTCAGGCGGCGCTCGCCCTCGGGGTCGAGATCGCCGTCGGCGCGGGGGATCTCGTAGCCGCCGTCGGCGACGATCTGGCGCGCCTCGGCGAGCGGGATGCGGGGGAACGGCATCGTGGGCACGCTCACCTCGACCCCGAACGCGGCCTCGATCGCGGCACCGTGCTTCTCGACGACAGCGGTGAACCCGGCAACCAGGAGCTGCTCGTGCATCGCCATGACGTCCTCGTGCGAGTCGATCCAGCTGACCTCGGCGTCGATCGACGTGAACTCGGTAGCGTGGCGCGAGGTGAACGACGGGTCGGCGCGGAACGCGGGCGCGATCTCGAAGACCTTGCCGAAGCCGGCCGGCTGCGCCATCTGCTTGAAGAACTGCGGGCTCTGAGCGAGGTAGGCCTTCGTCTCGAAGTACTCCATCTCGAAGAGCTCGGCACGGCTCTCCGACGCGCTCGCCATGAGCTTGGGCGTGTGGATCTCGATGAAGTCGCGCTCGACCCACCAGCTGCGCAGCGCATGCTCGAAGGTGGTCTGGATCTTGAAGATGAGCGAGGCCTCGGGGCGCCGCAGGTCGAGGAAGCGCCAGTCGAGACGCTTGTCGAGGCTCGAGTCGTCGGCGATGGGGGTCTCGGGCAGGGCCTCGCTCACGACCTCGAGCGCGGCGATCTTCACCTCGATGCCGCCCAGCTTGACGCGCTCGTCGTGCTTGAGCTCGCCGGTGATGCGCACCATCGTGCCGTGGGCGAGCCCGCCGATCGTCTCGGTGAGCGCGGCGGCGGCGAGCTCCTCGGCCGAGGCGCCCTCCTCGAGGTCGCGCGTCGCCGGGTTCACGAGCTGCACGGCCCCCGACTCGTCGCGCAGGATGACGAACTGCACCTTCTTCTGATCGCGCACCGTCTCGACCCATCCGGCGACGGTCACGGGGCCGTCGGGCAGGGGGGCGAGGTGCGCGATCACGGTGCGAGTCATGAGGCCCAAGCCTACCGGCGGGGAGAGGGGCTCTCGGCGGCGGCGCTGTGCTGCCCGGCCGCCGCTCTCGGCGGCGCCAAAGGCGCCGAACTCTAGACTGGGCGCATGCCCGCCGACCTCGTTCATCTCGTGCGCCACGGCGAGGTGCACAACCCCGCGCACGTGCTCTACGGGCGGCTCGAGGGGTTCGGGCTCAGCGACCTCGGGCATCGCATGGCCGCCGCGGCCGTCACGGGTCTGGCCGGGCATCCGGTGACCGCCCTCTACGCCAGCCCCCTGCAGCGCGCGCAGGAATCGGCGGCACCGTGGGCCGAGGCGTTCGGCCTCGACATCCGCACCGACGAGCGCCTCATCGAGCCGACCAATCGCTTCGAGGGCAAGCGCATGGACGGCCGCACGATCGCCGACCCGCGCAACTGGCACCTGCTGCGCAATCCCCGCCTACCGAGCTGGGGCGAGCCCTTCGCCGACGTCGCGGCACGGATGCTCGCCGCGATGAACGAGGCGCGCGAGACCGTCGACGCGGGTGAGGTCGTCATGGTCAGCCACCAGTTGCCGATCTGGATGGCGCACCGCGCGCTTGCCGGCGAGCCGCTGCACCACGACCCGCGCAAGCGCCGGTGCTCGCTCTCGAGCGTCACGAGCTTCACGTGGGCCGAGGGCCGCTTCGCTGAGACCGGCTATCAGGAGCGCGGCGCAGAATTGCTCAACGAGGCCACCGACCTAGGAGCAGTGTGAGCACCCGCGTACGCCGCAGCACCGTCATCGCGCTCGCCCTCGTGAGCGCCGCCGTGCTGTCGGGCTGCACCGCCAACGACGACCTCGCCGAGCTGTACCGCTCGGGCAACGGTCAGGGCTACATCTCGGGCGACGGCGCGTACACGGTCATCGCCGAGGCCGACCGGGGCGAGCCCATCGAGTTCACCGGGGTCATCGAGAACGGCGACACGGTCTCGAGCGACGACTACCGCGGCGAGGTGCTCGTCGTGAACTTCTGGTACGCCGGATGCCCGCCCTGCCGGCTCGAGGCCCCCGACCTCGAAGCGCTCGCGCAGCAGTTCGCCGCCGATGGCGTGAGCTTCCTGGGCGTCAACATCTACGACCAGGCGCCGACCGCGCTGTCGTTCGCCGAGGAGTTCGGCGTGACCTATCCGTCGATCCTCGACGTCAACGATGGCGCCGTGCGTCTCGCGTTCGCCGGTCAGGTGGCGCCCACGGCCGTGCCCACGACGCTCGTGCTCGACCAGGAGGGGCGCGTCGCCGCCCGCATCGCCGGACTCGTGAGCGAGCCGAGCGTGCTGCGCTCGATGATCAGCGACACTCTGGCCGAAGCGTCGTGACCGGCCTCGCGGTCGCTGTCGGCGGCCCCCTCGCTCAGGCGGCCAACCCCATCGGCGAGATCGTGCTGAGCGGCAACCTCCTGCTCGCCCTGCCGATCGCGCTCGCGGCCGGGTTCCTCGCCTTCGCCTCGCCGTGCGTCCTGCCGCTCGTGCCCGGCTACCTCGCCTACATCGGCGGCGTGACGAGCAGTGCCGAGCTCGAGCAGAAGCGCGGTCGGCTGCTGCTCGGCGTCGCGCTCTTCGTGCTCGGCTTCAGCGTCGTGTTCGTCGGCTTCTCGATCGTCTTCGCGACCGCGGGTCTGCTGCTGCTGCCGTGGATCGACCTCATCACGCGCATCGCCGGCGTCATCGTCATGCTCATGGGACTCGTCTTCATCGGGCAGGTGTCGTTTCTGCAGCGCTCGCTCGCGCCGCGCATCCAGGTCGCCACGGGACTCGGCGGTGCCCCCCTGCTCGGCATCGTGTTCGGGCTCGGCTGGGCGCCCTGCATCGGCCCCACCCTCATCGCCGTCAACGCGCTCGTGCTGAACGAGGGCGATGTCGCGCGCGCGGCGGCCATCGGTTTCGCGTACTGCCTCGGCTTGGGCATTCCGTTCCTGCTCGTCGCCCTCGGCTTCCGCTGGGTGGCGGGCGCGACCGACTGGCTCAAGCGCAACATCCGCGTCATCAACATCATCGGCGGCGCGCTGCTGATCCTCATCGGCCTCGCGATGGTGACGGGTCTCTGGCAGCAGTTCGTCTCGAGCCTCCAGGCGGTGATCGGTGGAACCGTTACGCCCCTCTGACCATCACGACAGTGACGCGCCGGCGCCCCCGTCGTCGGGCATCGCGCAGCCCAAGCTCGACGCCGGCGGCTGGCTGCGCTTCGGCTGGCGCCAGCTCACGAGCATGCGCACCGCCCTCGTGCTGCTGCTGCTGCTCGCGGTCGCCGCCATTCCCGGCTCGCTCGTTCCGCAGCGTTCGGCCGACCCGAACGGCGTCGTGCAGTTCGAAGAGAACAATCCTGACCTGTTCCCCATCCTCGACGCCCTGCAGGTCTTCGACACCTACAGCTCGGTGTGGTTCTCGGCCATCTACCTGCTGCTCTTCGTCTCGCTCATCGGCTGCGTCATCCCGCGCACGCAGCACCACTGGCGTGCCCTGCGGGCCGCGCCACCGGCCACCCCGGCGCGCCTGAACCGGCTCGTCGGGCACACCGAACGGCGTGCGCCGGTGGATGCTGCGGCCGCTCTCGAGGCCGGCGAGCGGCTGCTGCGCCGACAGGGCTACCGGGTGGCGCGCTACGGCGACTCCCTCAGCGCGGAGCGCGGGTACCTCCGCGAGACCGGCAACCTCGTGTTCCACTTCGCGCTCGTGGGCGTGCTGCTCACGGTCGGCATGGCCGGAGGCTTCGGCTACAACGGCCAGCGCGTCATCATCGAGGGCCAGACCTTCACCAACCAGCTCACGAGCTTCGACTCGTTCAACCCCGGCCGGTTCTTCGACGAGACGCGGCTCGACCCCTTCTCGGTGCGGCTCGACGAGTTCGAGCCTGTCTACGACATCGACACCACGTCAGGCGTGCCCGTGGCGATACCGCTCGACTACACCGCCTCGGTGACGGTGGTCGAGAACGGCGTCGAGCGGTCGGGTCAGATCAAGGTCAACGAACCCATTGCGATCGGCGGCACCACGAGCTACCTGCTCGGCAACGGCTTCGCCCCGTGGATCACGGTCTACGACCCCGAGGGCACTCCGGTCTTCAGTCAACCCGTGCCCTTCCTGCCGCAAGACGCGAACCTCACGAGCCTCGGCGTCGTCAAGGTTCCCGACGGCCTCGATGAGCAGGTCGGACTGCTCGGCTTCTTCTACCCCTCGGCGGTGACGCTCGAGTCGGGCGCGCTCGCGTCGATCTTTCCCGAACCCGACCAGCCCGTGCTGACCCTCAACGCGTTCACGGGCGACCTGGGCATCAACGAGGGTGTGCCGCGCAACGTCTACTCGCTCAATGTTGACGAGCTCACGCAGATCACCGGCGGCGAGACGGGCACCGAGTCGCTCGTGCTCGCGCTCGGCGACACGGCCGAACTGCCCGACGGCCTCGGCTCGGTCGAATTCTCCAGCCTGCCGCGATTCATCAGCATCGACGTGCACCACGACCCCACGCAGGCGGGGGTTCTCATCTCGTCGGTGCTCGCGTTCCTCGGACTGCTCACGAGCCTGTTCGTGCCCCGCCGTCGTCTCTGGATCGCCGTCGAGGACGAGGGTGAGGGCGCGGGCGTCCGCCTGCAGTACGCCGGGCTCGCGCGCGGCGACGACCCGGGACTCGAACGAGCGGTCACTGAGCTCGCCGACGCGCACGAAGCGGCGCTGACGGCGCAGCCGATCGAGCCCGTGCGCTAGCCGAGCCGGCGCCCCTCGAGCGCGGTTGTGCGTCGAACGCTACGGGTCGAGTCCGGCTACTGGTCGAGCTTGGCCTCGACGAGTGCGCGCAGCTCGTCGAAGGAGGCGATCGCCGCCGGCTCGCCGTCGACGAAGAAGCTCGGCGTGCCCTGCAGCCCGAGGCCGACGGCGTCGTCGCGGTCGCGGGCGATGCGCTCGAGCGTCGCCGGGTCGGCGACGACGCGGTCGTACTCGGCCAGGTCGAGGCCGAGGTCGTCGGCGAGCTGCCGGAACGTCGCGGCCTGCGAGCCCGAGGCTGGGCTCCACTGCTGCTGCGTGCTGAACAGCGCCTCGTACATCTCGACCGTGGCGCCCTGGGCTGCGGCGGCTTCGAACGCGAGCGCCGCATCCACCGCATGCGGGTGGATGCTCGTGAGCGGGAAGTTGCGCACGACGATCGCGACACGGTCGCCGTATTCGGCCTTCAGCTCGGCGATGGCGCCCGCTGCGACGGCGCAGGCCGGGCACTGGAAGTCGAGGAACTCGACCACTGTCACCTCGGGGTCGGCGGGGCTCGTGAGCGCGTGCGAGTCGGCGCGCACCACCTCGGCCGCGGCGCTCGGGTTGGGCTCAGGCAGCGCGTCATCCGCCGCCGGGGTGCCGAGCGTCGAGATGAGGATGGCGACGATCGCGGCGAGGAACGCGACGACGACGCCCACAGCGATCAGTTGCGCCGTGCGCGGTGACATCGCCTTCTTGACGGTCTTCTTCTTGGGGGCTGCGGGCGCGGTGGCAGAGGGCGTGCGAGGCATCTGATCAGTCTGGCAGGGCTGGCTTGGCGGCGGCAGGGTCGAAGGGCCCGGATCGACCTCGTTCTCAGCATCCCGCGCTTAAGCTGGAGCCCTCATGGAGAACCTCGTCGCCCTCTCGCTCGTCGCCGTCTACTCGGCCATGGGCGTGTACACCCTCGCGTTCATCCTCTTCACCTTCGACCTCGCGAAGCGCAGCGCGGCCCAGCCCGCGCCTGCCGCCGCCAGTGCCGGCTCCGCTTCGGCCCAGCAGGCGGGCGGCGTCGCCACCGCGGTGCGGACGACGACGACGGATGCTGCGCCCACGGGCGCCACCCGCTACCAGCGCGTCGCCTTCGCCCTCGCGATCCTCGGCTGGGTGCTGCACTTCGGTGCCACGGTGCTGCGCGGCGTCGCCGCCGAGCGGGTGCCGTGGGCCAACATGTTCGAGTTCGGCCTCACGGCCACGGCGATGGGCATGGGCGTCTTCCTGCTGGCGCAGTTCTGGAAGGACCTGCGGTTCCTCGGCGCCTACATCACGGGTTTCACGCTGCTCTCGCTCGGCATCGTCACCGTCAACTTCTACGTCGACGTCGTGCCGACGCCGCCGCCGCTGCAGTCGGCGTGGCTCGTCATCCACGTGCTCGTGGCCACGCTCGCCACGGCGTTCTTCGCGATCGGCGCCGGGCTCTCGATCATGCAGCTGCTGCGCACGCAGCGCGAGGTGCGCAAGGCCGAGGGCCTGCGCTTTCTCGACACCCTGCCGGGCGCGTCGACGCTCGAGTCGCTCGCGTACCGCGTCAACGTTGTCGGCTTCGTGTTCTGGACCTTCACGCTCATCGCCGGCGCTATCTGGGCCGAGCGCGCCTGGGGCCGCTACTGGGGCTGGGACACCAAGGAGGTCTGGACCTTCATCATCTGGACCCTGTTCGCCGGCTACATCCACGCTCGCGCGACGCGCGGCTGGCGGGGCGACCGCTCGGCCTGGCTCGCCATCATCGGCTTCTCGGCGGTCGTCTTCAACTACACGATCGTCAACCTCTTCTTCAAGGGCCTGCACAGCTATTCCGGGCTGTAGGGCCGTCGTTCCGCTGTGCTAGCGTGACGCCACCGTGCCCAGCGTGAGCGTGCCATCCGGCGCGCAGCGGGCCGAAACCCGAGGAGCACCGATGGCGAAGATCGACGACGACGACGCGGCGAAGCAGGCCCGCAGCGACGCGGCCCGCAAGGCCGGCATCCAGGCCCGCAATGAGAAGGCGTTCGAAGAGGCCAAGGCTGCTCGCGCCGAGAAGGCCGAGGCCGAGGAGAAGACCGAGGCCGCCGCCGAGAAGAAGGAGGCGAGCGACTCGGTCAAGCCGATCACGCCCCTCGTCATCGACGGCGAGTGGGGCAAGCGCACGACCGAGGTGCTGCAGAAGGCGCTGCGTGTCGAGATCGACGGTGTCTTCGGCCCGGCGACCACGAAGGCCCTGCAGAAGAAGCTCGGCGTGACCGCCGACGGCGTCTTCGGCCCGCAGAGCAAGAAGGCGCTGCAGAAGCACTTGGGCGTCGACGTCGACGGCGACGTGGGCCCGAAGACGGTCACGGCGCTGCAGAAGCGCCTGAACGCCGGAACCCTCTAGTCGAGCCGGTGCGGGGCGGGCGCACGCGTCCGCCCCGCACCCTCGGTAGCCCGGCCCGGGCCTCAGCTCAGCCGGCGGGGGTCAGCGCGACCGGAGTGCGGCCGCTGCCCGTGTCGAACTGCAGCACCGGAGCATCCGGATCGGAGCAGTCGAAGGGCGCTTGGTTGATCGGGTCGCTCGCGATGATCGCGCCGAGCTCGCTCGACGCGTCTTGCGTGACGCCCGCGATCGTGACGATCGTCTCGAGGCTGTTGTCGCCGACCGTCGTCGTGATGACACCCTCGGTCGCCGAGTACGAGCCGCCGATGCTGCCCGTCGTCACGCCCTGGCCCTGCACGCCGGCGATGTCGAGCAACAGCGTGAACGAGGGCGTGTAGACGTAGCTGTCGGTCGTGAAGCTCAACCCGGTGTCGCCCTCGATCGTGAGGGCGAGGCCTTCGGTCGAGCCGGACACGGCATCGTAGAAGCTCTGCATCTGGTCTTGCGTGATGCGCCAGTCGCCGACGAGACAGGCCGGGTCGGTCGGGTCGGTGGGGGCGTCGGGTTCGGCCGACTCGCCGGCGGCGTCGGGGTCGACCTCGGGGTCGGCGTCGGCGGGAGCCGAGCATCCGGCGAGCAGCAGAAGCGCCGCGGTCGAAGCGGTGAGGGCGAGCGGGGCACGGCGCATGAGGGCTCCTTCTGATCGGCGGGGGTGAGTCGAGCGTAACTCTGCGCCGGTGCCGCCGCGTGAGCAGTTTCTGACTAGCGGGCGAGCAGGGCGTGGCACCGCGTGAGGCGATCGCGCCACCAGGCGGTGCGCTCGGAGTCGGCGGCGAGGCGGCGCAGGGCATCCGGATCGGCGGTGACGCGCCCGATCGCGATCGTGCCGTCGTCGGGGCGCAGCGGCGGGGCCGCGACGTCGTCGGCGAGGAGGGCTGCCGTGCCGAGCCCGCAGTCGTAGGGCAGTTCGGGCAGACGGGCGGCGAGCTCGGCGCCCATCGCGAGCCCGATGCTCGTGTCGAGGGCGCTCGAGACCACGGCGGGCAGCCCGGCCTCGGCGACG
This sequence comes from Microcella humidisoli, assembly GCF_024362325.1. Classification (NCBI taxonomy): domain Bacteria; kingdom Bacillati; phylum Actinomycetota; class Actinomycetes; order Micrococcales; family Microbacteriaceae; genus Microcella; species Microcella humidisoli. The sequence continues at coordinate 830,331 of NZ_CP101497.1, read as the reverse complement.
ATCGCCAGGGCGCGGTCGATGCCGCCGAGCGGCGCCGCCTTGATGACGAGCAGGTCGGCGGCGCCGGCGCGGGCCACCGCGAGCGGGTCGGCGGTCTTGCGCACGCTCTCGTCCGCCGCGACGAGCACGTCGATGCGGTGGATGCGCCGCCGCAGCTCGGCGAGCTCGGGCACCGTCGCGCACGGCTGCTCGACGTATTCGAGGTCGAACTGCTCGAGCGCGCGCACGGCGTGCTCAGCCTCGTCCACGGTCCAGGCGCCGTTCGCATCGAGCCGGATGCGCCCCGCCGGCCCCAGCAGCCGCCGCGTCTCGCGCACGCGGGCGACATCGTCGGCGAGCGTCTCACCGCGCTCGGCCACCTTGATCTTCACGGTGCGGCACTCGCCGAACAGGCTGATGGTCGCGGCGACCCGATCGAGCGGCACCGCCGGCAGCGTCGCATTGACGGGGATGCTCGCGCGCACCGCCGGCGCGCTCGAGTCGCGCCAGCCGAAGTCGAGGGCCGCGGCAAGCCACGAGCTCGCCTCCGCGTCGTCGTACTCGAGGAAGGGGCTGAACTCGCTCCATCCACTCGGGCCGTCGAGCAGCACGGCCTCGCGGCGGTCCACGCCGCGGAACCGCGTCACGAGCGGAACGCTCACCACGTGGAGGCGGGCGAGCACGTCGTCGAGCTCGGGCAGAGCATCCATGCCCCCAGTCTGTCACCGCCGCGCGCGTAGGCTGGCGGCATGGCCGAGCCGTTCGTCTCCGACACCTTCGATGCCGCGCGCTGGCGGGTCGCGCCGGGCTTCGACGACCTCACCGACCTCACGTACCACCTCGACACGTCGGGCCGCATCGCGCGCATCGCGTTCGACCGGCCGGAGGTGCGCAACGCCTTCCGCCCGCACACGGTCGACGAGCTCTACCGGGCGCTCGATGACGCGCGGCAGAACCCGAAGGTCGGCGTCGTGCTGCTGACGGGCAACGGGCCGAGCGCGAAAGACGGCGGCTGGGCGTTCTGCTCGGGCGGCGACCAGCGCATCCGCGGGCGCGGCGGCTACCAGTACGCCGAGGGGGAGACGGCCGAGACGGTCGACCCGGCTCGCGCCTCCCGCCTGCACATCCTCGAGGTGCAGCGGCTCATCCGCTTCATGCCGAAGGTCGTCATCGCCGTCGTGCCCGGCTGGGCGGCCGGCGGCGGGCACTCGCTGCACGTCGTGTGCGACCTGACGATCGCGAGCCGCGAGCACGCGCGCTTCAAGCAGACCGACGCCGATGTCGGCTCGTTCGACGCCGGCTACGGCAGCGCCTACCTCGCCAAGCAGGTCGGCCAGAAGGTGGCGCGCGAGATCTTCTTCCTCGCTCGCGAGTACGACGCGCAGCGCGCCTACGAGATGGGAACGGTCAACGCCGTCGTGCCGCACGCCGAGCTCGAGTCGACGGCGCTCGACTGGGCTGAGACGATCCTCACCAAGAGCCCCACGGCCATCCGCATGCTCAAGTACGCCATGAACCTCACCGACGACGGAATGGTCGGCCAGCAGCTCTTCGCGGGCGAGGCGACGCGGCTCGCCTACGGCACCGACGAGGCCGTCGAGGGCCGCGACTCGTTCCTCGAGAAGCGCGCGCCCGACTGGTCGCCGTTCCCCTGGCAGTACTAAACGGGGCGGCTGTGCCGCTCAGCCGACCGGCACAGCCGCGATCGAGATCAGTGACGCGGTCAGCCTGTCGACCCACTGGTCATCCAGGTCCGCCACCGAGGGCGATGGAGCGCATTCAAGAGTGATCGTCGACCCGGGCTGAGCTGTCACAACGGTGCCCAATACGGCCGTGGTGGTGGTCAGCTCGTAGTCGTAGTCCCAGTTCTCGCTGCTCGCTGCACCGGCAGTCCAGAGGTTCCACTCGATGCTCTGAGCGTCGATCACTCCGCCGCCTATCAGGGAGCACCCGAAAGCCGGAGTTGCGGGCAGGCGGGGGGTGCTGATCGTCGCCGTCGCTCCACCGCTCGCCGTCACATACACCTGGTACGGACCCGCGGCAGGGAGGGTGACCGACACCACGTCGAATCGATTGCCGCTGCTGAGCATCGTGCCCGAGAACGAGTCGCTAATACTGCGGAGGTCTTGCCCAGCGGGACCGGGCTCACCTGCCGGCCCTGCCGGCCCTGCCGGCCCTGCCGGCCCTGCCGGCCCTGCCGGACCAGCACGGCCAGGTTCTCCCGCTATTCCTTGAGGGCCTCGGGGTCCCTGGGTTCCCCTCATTCCTGTCGCACCAGCGGGTCCTGTCGCACCATCGGCACCAGGGGCGCCGGGTGCGCCTGCCGGACCTTCCGCGCCCACCGCACCGTCGGCGCCCGCAGGCCCGGGCGCTCCACCGGGCACACCAGCGACCTGCGGGATGGTGACCGTTATGCCCACCACCACGAGAGCAGCGACGAGACCGCCGGTGACGGCTGCTAATGCATGCGACAAAAAGCTGGGCACGAGCGGTCTCCTGCTGAGTCAAGTTCGTGTTGGCGGTGTCCAGAGTGTATCGAGAGGCGTCCATCGGTCGCATATTGCGGCTGAGTTGCCCCAGCCCTGCAATTCGGGCCTGATGGATGCCCGGAGCGACGAACTCAGGCCTCGAGCCCCACGCCCACGCGGCCGAGCACCCCGGCGATGAGCATCGCGCGAGCCTCAGGGTCGGGCACGAAGTCGCGCAGGATCACGGCGAGGCCGTGCGCACTCGCCTGCGCGAGCATCATGCGGCTCGCCACGCGCTGCTCGTCGACCTCGCCCGACGGCTCGAGCTCGAGAACGATGTCGCGCACGAGGTCGGCCGCGTTCGGGTCGTCGAGTCGATCGGGCGGTGTCGTCATGGGCATCGACACGAGCGAGAACAACTGCGGCTCGGCGAGGGCGAAGGCGATGTACGACTCGCCAACCTCGCGCAGGCGGTCGATCGGTGGGCGCCCGTCAGCCGAGGCGAGTCGGGCGAACATGTCGCGCGCCATGATCTCTCGTGCCCGCTGCGCGACGGCCGCGATGAGGTGGTCGCCGCTCGGAAAGTGCCGGTAGACGGCCGCCGCGCTGACGCCGCACGCTGCCGCGATGCGCCGCACGGTCACGCCCTCGAGTCCCTCGGCGCGAGCCAGGTCCTCACCGGCGTCGACGAGCGCATCGCGCAGAGCACCGTGGTGGTAGGCGGTGCGTTCTGGGCGGGAGCCCGCCGACCCCGCAGCCTTCCGATCGCCCACCATGTTGACAGTGTACACATGAGTGCGCTAGACATGACCCGCCCATGTTAACGGCGATAACACCTGAGCAGAGAGGCCGCCCGATGGCGACACGAGAGCAGCGCATCCACCGCCTGATCGAGAAGAGCGCGGCCGACCGCCGCACCGGCGAGGTGCTCTGGCGCGTCGTGAGCCCCGACGGTCTCGACGTCGTGCACGGCGATCTCGACCGGCCATTCTTCGTGGCGAGCGTCAGCAAGCTCTTCACGGTCGTGTGCCTCGCCCAGTTGCGCGACGAAGGGAAGCTCGACTGGGACGCGCCGATCGCCGGGTACCTGCCCGACCTCGACCTCACCGGCCTCGCCGTCGACAACGGGCGTGACGTCAGCGACGAGATCACCGTGCGCGAGGTCTTGGGCCACACCGCCGGGCTCGCCGACTACTTCGAAGGCCCCCGCCCCGACGGCCCCACGACGCTCAAGCGTGCTTTGCAGAGCGACTTCGGCTGGGGCGAGGCCGAGGTGGTCGAGTGGACGCGCGCGATGACGCCCGCCCGCCGAGGCCGCGGCCTCTACAGCGACACCGGGTTCCAGCTACTCGACGGCGTCGTCGAGCGCCTCGACGGGCGCGCGTTCGCCGAGTCGGTGCGCGCCCGCATCACGGCCCCCCTCGGGCTCGACCACACCTACGTGTTCACGTCCGACACCCTCGATCGCTTCGACGAGATGGCGGTGATCCGGTACGCAGACCGCGACCTGCGGCTGCCCCTGCTGCTCGCCTCGTGCGGTGGCCAGGGTGCCGTGGTCTCGACCTTGCGCGACGGGGTTGCCTTCGTGCAGGCCTTCTTCGACGGCCGCCTGTTCGACAAGAAGCTGCTCGATGAGATGCTCATCAACTGGCACCGCATCTTCTCGCCGCTCGAGTACGGCACGGGCGTCATGCGCTTTCGACTTCCCGCGGTGCTCACGGGCTTCCGCTCGTTCGAGTTCCAGGGGCATTCCGGTGCTTCCGGCGTGGTCTTCTACCGGGATGATCGCACCGGCGTCATCGTCGTCGGCACGGTCAACCAGCTGAAGCAGCGGCAGCTGCCCTACCAGCTGATGATCCGCACCGCCGCAGCCGCGGCATCCTGACCCGACCGCGCCTCAGCCGCGCGGGGTAGCGTGGGCGCGTGACCCGCCCGCTCGCCGTCGTCGACACCGCTGACCCGCTCGCCTGCCTCGCCGCGTTGCGCGACGCGCTCGATGGTGAGGGGCCCGCCGTGCTGTTCCGTGGCGGCGGGGTCAACCCCGTGCACACCGCGCCACTGACGGTCGAGAAGCGCATCGCGCTCGTCGTCGAGACGAGCGGAACGACCGGGCGGCCGAAGCGCGTGGCCCTGACCGCCGACGCTGTGCTCGCGAGCGCCGCCGCAAGCGAGGGTGCGCTCGGGGGCCCCGGCCAGTGGCTGCTCGCGCTGCCGGTGCAGTACATCGCGGGCAGCAACGTGCTGGCCCGCTCGCTCGCCGCCGGCACCACGCCGATTCCCGTGCCACCCGGACGGTTGAGCGCCGAGCGCGTGCTCGAGGCCGTCGCCGCGATGGACGACCCGGTGCGCTACACCGCTCTCGTTCCCGCGCAGCTCAGCCGGCTCGTCGACGAGGCCGAGGCCGACGATGCCCTGCGGCGCGCGCTCGCCGGGTTCGCGCGCATCCTCGTCGGGGGTCAGGCGACGCCCGCCCCGCTCATCGACCGCGCGACCGCGCTCGGCTGGCACCTCACCCGCACCTACGGCTCGAGCGAGACGTGCGGCGGAGTCGTCTACGACGGTCGCGCGATTGGGCAGACCGAGGTGCGTTGTTCCGCCGCCGGCCGCGTCGAGCTCGGCGGACCGACGCTCGCCGAGTACTACCTCGACGACCCCGAGCGCACGGCGGCGACCTTCGTCGAGCACGACGGGGCGCGCTGGTACTGCACCGACGATGCGGGCGAACTGGTCGACGGTGTGCTGCGCGTCACCGGCCGCATCGACGACACCATCGTCACGGGCGGGCTCAAGGTGCGCCTCGGCGAGGTCGAGCGCATCGTGCGCGAACAGCCAGGGCTCACCGACGCCGTCGTCGTCGCGGGCCACCACCCCGAGTGGGGTGAGGTGCCCGTGGTCGTGACGACCGCGCGCCCCGAGCTCGACGCGCTGCGCCGTGCCGTCGGTGCCGTGCTGCCTCCCGAGGCGCGCCCCGACCGCATTGTGACCGTGGATACTGTGCCCCTGCTGCCCAGCGGCAAGCCCGACCGGCTCGCCGCGGCGCGCCGCGCGAACCCGGGTCACTAAACTCGCGGTCGTGGCCACGACGAAGAAGGCGCGCGCGAAGAAGCCCGCCAGCAAGCAGACCAAGCGCATGAACCCCGCGAAGGCGACCGCCGCATCCGGCAACCCCGCCAAGGTGCGGCAGGCGACCGCGCGCGACTGGATCGCGGGCGCGCGCCTGCGCACCCTGAGCCTGGCGATCGCGCCCGTCGCACTCGGAACCGCCGTCGCCTACTACACGCTCGGCTACAACCTGGCGCTCGCCCTGCTGTGCCTCGGGGTCGCCGTCTTCCTGCAGATCGGCGTCAACTTCGCCAACGACTACTCCGACGGGGTGCGCGGCACCGACGCCCACCGCGTCGGTCCGAGCCGCCTGACGGGCTCGGGCGCCGCTCGCCCGCGCACCGTGCTGACGGTCGCGCTCGTGTTCTTCGCGCTCGGCGCGGCCGCGGGGCTCGCGATCGTCGTGCTCACCGGCCTCTGGTGGTTGCTCGCCATCGGGGCCGTCGCGCTCGTCGCGGCCTGGTTCTACACGGGCGGGAAGCTGCCCTACGGCTACCTCGGCCTCGGCGAGCTCGTGGCCTTCCTCTTCTTCGGGCTCGTCGCCACGGTCGGCACGACCTACGTGCAGATCGAGCAGGTGCCGCTCGACGCCGTGCTCGCCGGCTGCATGGCGGGCTGCTTCGCGGCGGCGATCATGCTCGTCAACAACATCCGCGATCGCGAGCAGGATGCCCGGGTCGGCAAGAAGACGCTGGCCGTGCGCATCGGCGACCTCCCGGCCCGCATCCTCTTCGTCGTGCTGCTCGCCGGCGCCTACGGCGTGCTCGTGCCCTTCGCCCTGCTCTTCTCGTGGGCTCCGGCGGTGTACTTCACGCTGCTCATCACGGCCCCCGTCGCGCTCATCGTGCTGCTCGCGAAGACGCCGGGCGAGCTCGTGCTCGCGCTCAAGCTCACCTCGCTCGGGGCGCTGCTGACGGGCCTCGGGCTCGCCGCCGCGATCGCCTTCTAGGCGACGGTCCTACCCCAGCGGAACGCGCAGCCGCACCTCGGCGCCGGACGCCTCGGTCGAGGCATGGGCGGTGGCGGTGCCGCCGTGCGCCTCGATGATGGCGCGCGTGATCGCGAGGCCGAGCCCGGCGCCGCCCGCGAGGCCCACTCGGGGTGCTGTGCGCGCGCTCGTGCCGCGCCACCCCGCCTCGAACACGTGCGGCACGTCGCCGGGCTCGAAGCCCGGGCCCTCGTCGCGCACCGCGACGATCGCTGCGTGCGCGTCGGCCATGACGGCGACCGTCACGGTGCCACCGGCGGGCGAGTGCTCGATCGCGTTGATGAGCACGTTGACGAGGGCACGGCTGAACTGACGGGCGTCGAGCGGCGCGACCGTTCCGCTCGCCGCCGAGAACCGCAGCACGACATCGTGCGCGCGAGCGAGCTCGCCGTACTCGGCCACGACGTCGCTGGCGAGATCGGTGAGCGAGACGGTCTCGGTCGTGAGCGCGAGGGCGCCCGCGTCGATGCGGGAGAGCTCGAAGAGGTCGCCGACGAGCGACTGCAGGCGAGCGGCATGCGCCCCCAGCTGGTGGGCATGCCGCTCGGGCTCGGCCGAGAGCCCGTCTTCGAGCAGCTCGGCGATCGCCTGGATGCTCGCGACGGGAGCGAGCAGGTCGTGGGCGATACGGGTCACCAGCTCGCGCCGCGACTGCTCCGACCGCAGTGCGTCGTCGCGCGCGGCGAGCAGGCGCTCGCTCGAGGTCACGAGGTCGCCCTGCACGTCGTCGAGCTCGGCCGTGCAGCGGTCGGCGGGCTCGACGGCCTCGCCGGCGCCGAGGCGGCGGGCATCGCGGCCGAGGGCCCGGGCATCCCGCGAGAGCGCGCTCGCGAGCACGACCGAGACGCCGATCGCGACGATGCCGCTCGCGGCGGTGACGGTGAGCGCCACGGCCGTGTCGGACTCGCTGATGTACATGGCGTTGGCGGTGAGGGCGATGCCGCCCGCGACCGCGAGCACGGCGGCTGCGACGATGACGACGACGTGCACGATGATCGGAGCCCGGCGGGCCAGCCGCAGCGTCACCGCGGCGGCGATACCCGTGACGGCCGCGGCCGCGGCCGCGGTGCCGACGATCTGCAGATAGTCCAGAGCGGTCATCGGGGTGCCTCCGACGACAGCAGGGCATCGGCCTCGAGCCGGTAGCCGGCGCCCCACACAGTGACGATGATCTCGGGGGCGCTCGGGTCGGCCTCGATCTTCTCGCGCAGCCGCCGCACGTGCACGGTGATCGTCGAGACGTCGCCGATCGTCCATCCCCACACGTCGGCGAGCAGCTGCTCGCGTGAGACGGTGCGCCCCGGGCGGCGGGCGAGGTAGGCGAGCAGGTCGTGCTCGCGCACCGTCAAGGTCAGCGGCTCACCGTCGAGCGAGATCTCACGTCGCTCGGCATCGATCCGCAGCCGGCCCAGCACCACGTCGCCCGCGGGCGCTTCAGTCGGATTCGTGCGCCGCAGCAGCGCTTCGACACGCAGCACGAGCTCGCGCGGCGAGAACGGTTTGCCGAGGTAGTCGTCGGCCCCCGCCTCGAGGCCCTCGATGCGGTGCTCGGGCTCACCGAGGGCCGTCAGCATGATGATGGGAACGGCCGAGGCCGCTCGCAGTCGCCGGGCAACGGTGAGGCCATCGACGCCCGGAATCATCCTGTCGAGCACGACCAGATCGGGCAGCCGCGAAGCCGCGAGCTCGAGGGCCGTCACGGAGTCGGCGGCCGTGTCGACGGTGCCGCCCGCGGCCGTGAGGTAGGTGGCGGCGATCTCGAGCAGCGTCGGGTCATCGTCGACGACGAGCACGCGGCGCCCGTCGAGCGGCCGATCGGTGCGCGCCGGCTCAGCCACCCTGCAGCACGCCCTCGAGGTCGGCGATGGGGTCGTACCAGCCCAGGTCGAGGATGAGCGTCTGCAGCGCCTTGTCCGCGCCGATGATGACGACAATGCCCACGATGAGGAACAGCACGCCCATCGAGCGCCGGAACCAGCCGCGCGGGTCGGCGAGCCACCCGAGCCGGCGCGCCGCCGAGCGCCCGGCGAGGGCGATGAGCAACAGGGGCACGGCGAGCCCGATCGCGTAGAGCGTCACGTACAGCAGCCCCTCGGCGAACGACACCGGCAGCACGGTTGCGACGATGAGCGCGTAGGTCGGGCTGCAGCTGCTGAACACCGGGCCGAGGGCCGCCCCGGTGAGGATGTCGCCGCCCACCGACTGCCGCTGCACCGATGCGTCGAGCGCGCGATTGCTGCGGTCGCCGAGACCGAGCCGCGTCGACACGCGCTCCCACAGGCTCGGGAACAGCAGATTGATGCCGAGCAGGATGACGATGACGCCCGAGATCACCTGCCACACCTGCGTCGGAATGCCGAGCAGCGCCGTCGTCGCCTTGAGCAGCAGTGTGAACACGATGACGCTGACGGCGAGGGATGCCGCGATCACGAACGGACGCCAGCGCGCGCGGCGCGCATCCGCGTCGTCCGCGACGATCGCGCCGCCGACGATCACGGGCAGCAGCGGCAGCACGCACGGTGCCGCGACGGTCAGCACGCCCGCGAGCAGGCTGACGACGACCAGTCCTTCCACGGCCCGGCCCTACGGAGCCGCGGCGATGAGGGCGTCGAGCGTCGTGTCGTCGTAGAGCACGCCCTTCGTCAGCAGCTCGCCCTCATCATCGACGTACACGATCGTCGTCTGCAGCGTCACGCCGTAGCGCTGCTTCAGGTCGTTGGCCGTGTCGAAGTCGACCTTGAAGATCGTCATCCCGTCGGGAATCGCGTTCGCTTCGATGTCCTCATCGAGGGCGCGGCACTTCGGGCACCACGAGGCGTGGAAGAACAGCACCTTGAGGCCCGGCGTCTCGGCGATCGCGCCGTCGTAGTAGTCGAGGTACTCGCCCGGTGCGGCGACCGGCTCGGCCTCGGCGTCGTCGACGGCCTCGGAGGGTGCGGGTTCGCTCGGTTCGGCAGCGGGCGCGGTGGCGACGGGCGCAGCGACGTCGAGCGGTGCGCTGGTCGAGCATCCCCCGAGCCCGATCATCAGCGCGATGGCCGCCCCCGCGGCGATCGTGGTCCTCGTCGTCATTGCGTCACTCCTCTCGCGACCGCGCCCGCGGCCGTGATCCGACTGTAGGCCGACAGGACGGCGGTGCGCAGGGGGAGGGCCTTACGAGGTGCTTACGGCCGAGCCGCGTCCTCGGCGGCGTCGTCGGCACGCTCGTCGGCGGCCGCATCCTCGGCCTCGGCATCTGGGTCGGCGGCGGGGCGCTCGCGGCGGGCCGCGAGGTCGAGGGCCACGGCATCCCGCAGCGAGGAGAAGAAGATGTACGAGACCGTCATCGCGATGATCGTGGCGATGATGGCCGCCCACCACCAGTCGAGGCTCACGGCCATGAGCAGCCCGAAGCTCACGCCGAACAGGCCGAGACGCACGAGGGAGTACTGAATCCAGGGGCTCACGACTCCCAGTGTACGAGCGCCCTCTCGGTGCCTGCTCAGAGGGCGCGGCGTAGACTCGGGCCATGACTCGCGTGATCATCGTCCTCATCGTGGTGGCGGTCGCGTTCACGATCTACACGCTCGTCGACGTGCTGCTCACCGAGCGTGCGCGGGTGCGCGCGTTCCCCAAGCCGCTCTGGGCCGTCGTCGTCGTGCTGCTGCCCGTCATCGGCGGCGTGCTCTGGCTCGTCGTCGGCAAGGCGCGCCGCACCGGACCGGGCGCCCGCCCGATCGCGCCCGACGACGACCCCGCCTTCCTGCGCACCCTCTCGAGCGAGGAGATCGCCAAGCGGGCCGAGCAAGACGAACGGCTGCGGCAGCTCGAGCAAGAGCTCGCCGACCTCGACGATGACACCCCCGCCGACCCCGAGCGCTGAGCCGACGGCCTCGCCCTCGGGCGCCGCGGCCGCGGCACTGCTCGACGGCCTCGTGTGTGCCGGCGTCACCGACGTCGTCCTGAGCCCCGGCTCGCGCTCGCAGGGGCTCGCGCTCGCCGCCGCTGCTCTCGCCCGCGCGGGGCACCTCGCGCTGCACGTGCGCATCGACGAGCGGGTCGCCGGCTTCACGGCGCTCGGCCTCGCGGTCGAGAGCGGGCGTCCGGTCGCGATCGTCTGCACCTCGGGCACGGCCGTCGCCAACCTCCACCCCGCCGTGCTCGAAGCGCACCACGCGGGCGTGCCGCTCATCGTGCTCACCGCCGATCGACCCGCCGAGCTGCGCGGCATCGGCGCCAACCAGACGACCGTGCAGCCGGGCATCTTCGGAGAGATCGTTCGCGCCGACTGGGATGTCGCGGCTCCCGTCGGCGCCGCCGGCGAGCTCGACGACGCTCGCGAACTCGCGGCCCTCGCCGTGCACGCGAGCGCCGAAGGCCCCGTGCACCTCAACCTCGCCTACCGCGAGCCGCTCAGCGGGCCGATCGAGATCGACCCCGCACTCGTGCCCGGCGAGCCCCCGGTGCGCCCGCTCAGCGCGGAGGTCGTGATCGACCTGCACCCCGACGACGCGACCGTCGTCATCGCCGGCCACAACGCCGGCCCTCGTGCCGAGCAGCTCGCGGTCGCCCTCGGCGCCCCGCTCATCGCCGAAGTGTCGAGCGGGGCACGCTTCGGGCGGCACGCGGTCGTCGCCTACCGCGACGTGCTGCGCGGACCGCACGGCGACGCCGTCGGTCGCGCGATCGTGCTCGGCCACCCCACGCTCAGCCGCCAGGTGCCGCAGCTGCTCGAGCGCGCCGATGTCGACGTCATCGTCGTGCGCACGCCCGGCGTCGAGGACTACAACCCCGGCCGCCGCGCGCGCATCGTCGACGATGTGCGCGTGCTCGGCGCGCCCGACCCCGCCGTCGTGCGGCGCTGGGTTGGCGGCTGGGTCAGCATGTCGCGCGCCGTGCTCGAGTCGCAGGCGCCCGACGACCCGGCCCCCGACCTGTCGCTCGCGGTCTCCGACGACCGGGGTGTGCGCGCCGCGTTCGCGAAAGCCGAGCTCGCGGTGCTGCGTGCGCCTGTCGATCGTCGGATGCTCGCGCGGGCTCTGTGGGCATCCACGTGGCCCCACGACCGTCTGGTGCTCGCGGCCTCCCGTCTCATCCGGGTGGCGGACGCCCTGGTGCCCGGCAAGGCGATCCGCGTGCACGCCAACCGCGGACTCGCGGGCATCGACGGCACGGTGTCGACGGCGACGGGCATCGCCCTCGCGGCCGCCCGTGGCGAGCGATCGGGCACGACGCGCGTGCTCTCGGGCGACCTGGCCCTGCTGCACGATGCGGGCGCCCTGCTCGTGCCCCTGCCCGACGACCTGCGCCTGCACGTCTTCGTCGGCAACGATGGCGGCGGCACGATCTTCGACGACCTCGAGGTCGCGGCCACCGCGCATCCCGATGACTTCGCCACGGTCATGCGCACGCCGCACCGCGCGGACCTCGCGGCGCTCGCCGCCGCCGGGGGCTGGGCCTACCGGCGGGTCACCACGCGCGCCGAGCTCGACGACGCGCTCACCGCGCCCGAGCCGCTGCTGCTTGTCGAGGTGCCGCTCGTTGAGGTGCCGCTCGAGTCGTAGGCATCCGCGCGGCGCACGGGTAGCATCCGGCCATGGACGAACTGCTGCGCGCCCGGGCCGGATTCCGCCTCGACACCATCGACTGCTCGACGACACCGGGCATCGCCGCCGACAAGAAGCGCGCCTCGCAGCTGCTCGCCGAGGGCGCCGAGCACCTCTCCGACCTGCAGGAGCGGCTGTTCGCCGCGAGCCGCGGCGGCGACACGCGGCGCGTGCTGCTCGTGCTGCAGGCCATGGACACCGCCGGGAAGGGCGGCATCGTCCGCCACGTCGTCGGCGCGGTCGACCCGCAGGGCGTGCAGCTCGCCGCGTTCAAGAAGCCCACCGACGAGGAGCTCGCCCACCACTTCCTGTGGCGCATCGAGAAGCGCCTGCCTGAGGTCGGCATGATCGGCGTCTTCGACCGTTCGCACTACGAAGACGTGCTCATCGGGCGCGTGCGCTCCCTCGCCCCCGCCGACGAGATCGAGCGGCGCTACGGCGAGATCGTCGATTTCGAGCGGCGGCTCGCCGACGACGGCGTCTCGATCGTGAAGGTCATGCTGCACATCAGCAGCGATGAGCAGAAGGCCCGACTGCAGGAGCGCCTCGAGCGCCCCGACAAGCACTGGAAGTACAACCCCGGCGACGTCGACGAGCGGATGCTGTGGGACGACTACCAGCGCGCCTACCAGGTCGCGATCGAGCGCACCGACGCCGACCACGCGCCCTGGTTCGTCGTGCCCGCGAACCACAAGTGGTACGCGCGCCTGGCGGTGCAGTCGCTGCTCATCACGGCGCTCGAACGCATCGACCCGCAGTGGCCCGTGGCCGACTTCGACGTCGAGGTCGAGAAGGGGCGGCTCGCCGCGACGTAGCGAGGAGGTCGGCCTGCTGCGCGGCCGGTGAACGCCCCGGTGTCTATTCGACGCCCTCCAACAGAGGGCGTCTACCGGAGGGCGTCCGCGATCGGCCGGAACTTCATGCGCGTCTCGGCGAGCTCGGAGTCGGGATCGCTGTCGGCGACGATGCCCGCGCCGGCGTAGGCCGTCAGCAGCCCGTCGTCGTCGATGCGCGCGCAGCGCAGCGCGATGACCCACTCGCCGTCGCCGTCCTGGTCGATCCAGCCCACGGGCCCGGCATAGCGGCCGCGGTCGAAGGGCTCGAGTTCGGCGATGAGCGCGAGCGCCGCATCCGTCGGCGACCCGGCGACCGCGGCGGTGGGGTGCAGCGCCGCGACGAGATCGAGGGCGCTCGACGACTCGCCGAGCTGCATCTCGACATCGGTCGCGAGGTGCCACAGGTTGGGCAGCTTGAGCGTGAACGGCAGGTCGCTCGCTGTCACAGCGCGCACGTGGGGGCGCAGCGCGTCGAGCACGCTGTGCACCGCGAAGGCGTGCTCGTCGAGGTCTTTCGTGCTCGTGGCGAGCTGGGCCGCCGCGGCGGCATCGTCGGCGGCGCTCGCGCCCCGGGCCGTGCTGCCCGCGAGCACGCGCGCGCTCGCCTCGCCGCCGTGCACGCTCACGAGGGTCTCGGGGCTCGCGCCGATGTGCCCGTCGACGGCGAAGGTGAGGCAGTCGGGGTAGCGGTCGGCGAGTTCGTGCAGCAGCGCGCGGCGGTCGGCATCGGGCGGGATGCTCGCCGTCGCATCGCGCGCGATGACGACCTTCTCGATCCGCCCGGCGCGAATGGCATCGACGGCGCGACCGACGACCGCTGTGAACTCCTCGCGGCTCAGCGAGGCCGCGGCGAGGGTCGCCCGCGGGCGCTCGCCGATCGGCTGCGGATCGGGCAGCTCGACAGCCCCGACCTCCCCGCCCTGCCGGGTGATGCGCGTGACCCAGCTCACGCCGTCGTGGCGGCCGATGATGAGCTCGGGCACGACGAGCACGCTCGGCGCGCTCGAGCCGTCGGCGAAGGCGAAGGCGCCCATCGCGACGAGGCCGGTGCCGGGCCGGTGAACAGGGTCGACCACCTCGGCGGCACTGGCGATCGCGCGCCACGCGGCCGCCGCATCCCGCACCCGATCGGGGCCGCTGAACGTCAGCCGCACGACCTCGCCGATGCCGACGATGCCGTCGCCGCGGCGCAGCGCGACGAGCGGGTGCCGGGCGTCGGCGCGCGAGAGCAGGTCGTCGTGGTCGTCGACCCGCTCGGTCACCGCGCGCAGGGCCAGCCCGGTCGCGGCAGAGGGGATCACCCGCTCAGGCTACTCCGCACCCGACGCTCCCCCAGGCGCCTCACGGCGAACACCCTGTGGCCGCTCACTAGACTCGGGGGGTGACGAGAGCAGATCTGTCGAAGACACCGCGCGAGGTCGCGGCGATGTTCGATGGCGTCGCGCGAGGCTATGACCGCACGAATGCCGTGCTCTCGGTCGGCAACGCCGCGCTGTGGCGCATCGCGACCGTGCGCGCGGTCGACCCCCAGCCCGGCGAGCGCATCCTCGACATCGCGGCCGGCACGGGCACGAGCTCGGTCGCCCTCGCCAAGAGCGGCGCCGAGGTCATCGCCCTCGACTTCTCGCAGGGCATGGTCGACGAGGGCCGCCGCCGCAACCCCGGGCTGCAGTTCGTGCAGGGCGACGCCGAGAAGCTTCCGTTCGGCGACGCCGAGTTCGATGCCGTCACGATCAGCTTCGGACTGCGCAACGTGCAGCACCCGCAGGTCGCGCTCGCCGAGATGCACCGCGTGCTCAAGCCCGGCGGCCGCGTCGTGATCTGCGAGTTCTCGCGCCCGCCGCTCGGCGTGCTGCGCGCGGGCTACCACGCCTACCTGCGCCACGTCATGCCGCTCATCGCGGGGGCCGCGAGCTCGAACCCCGAGGCCTACCGCTACCTGTTCGAGTCGATCCGCGATTGGCCCGATCAGACCGTGCTGAGCCAGTGGCTGCGAGCGGCGCGCTTCACCCGCGTGGGCTACCGCAATCTCTCGTGGGGCGTCGTCGCCCTGCACCGCGGTCGCAAGCCCGCCGGTGCCTCCGCGCAGTAAGCCGCCCCGACCGCCTCGACAGATCGGCAGACCGTTGACCCGCCTCCCTCCGCTGGCTCGTCGCAGCAAGACACTGAGCGCGTCGCTCGGGCTCGGCGAGAAGCTGTTCGCCTCGAGCGAGGAGCGCCGGTTCGCCGACGCGATCGAAACCGGCCTCGTCGAGGTCGAGGAGGGCCTGCTGCGCGAGGTCGCCTTCGCCGACGACATGGCCGACGTCACCTCGCGCTATCTGCTCGAGGCCGGCGGCAAGCGCATCCGCCCCGTGCTCACGCTGCTCACCGCCCAGCTCGGCGAGGGCAACAACGCCTCGGTCATCACGGCCGCGCAGGCCGTCGAGATCACGCACCTCGCCTCGCTCTACCACGACGACGTCATGGACGAGGCCGAGATGCGCCGCGGGGTCCCTTCCGCGCAGAACGTGTGGGGCAATTCGGTCGCGATCCTCACGGGCGACCTGCTCTTCGCGCGTGCGAGCAAGCTCGTGGCGGGCCTCGGTGAGGGCGCCATCAAGCTGCAGGCCGACACCTTCGAGCGACTGTGCCTCGGCCAGTTGCACGAGACCATCGGTCCGCGCCCCGGTGACGATCCGATCGAGCACTACCTGCAGGTGCTCGCCGACAAGACGGGCTCGCTCATCGCGGCGGCCGCGCAGATGGGCGTGATCTTCTCGAACGCGCCCGAGCAGTACGCGGCTCCGGTCGTCGCCTTCGGCGAGAAGATCGGCGTCGCCTTCCAGCTCATCGACGACGTCATCGACCTCGCCGAGCCCGAGGAGGAGACCGGCAAGGCGCAGGGCACCGATCTGCGCAGCGGCGTTGCCACGCTGCCGCTGCTCTTCCTGCGCCGCGCCGCGCACACCGACCCCGAGGCCGCCGCGCTGCTCGCCCGCATCGAGCGCACGGTCGAGGCCGAGGTGGGTCACGGCTCGACCGCGATCGACGCCGTCGACGAGGAGCTCGCGGCCGCGATCGCTGAGCTGCGTGCCCACGCGGTCACCGCCGAGACCCTCGACGAGGCTCGGCGCTGGGCCGACGAGGCCGTCGCCGCGCTCGCGCCCCTGCCGGAGGGTCCCGTCAAGCTGGCCCTGACCAAGTTCGCCGAAGCGGTCGTCGAGCGCAGCACCTAAGGGCGCTCGGCCCGCTGACACCACCACCCCGCACAGAAGGAACCGCACGCGCATGACCAAGCTCAGGCTCGCCATCGTCGGAGCAGGCCCGGCCGGTATCTACGCCGCCGACATCCTGCTCAAGCACGAGCGCTCGTTCGACGTCTCGATCGATCTCTTCGAGCAGCTGCCCGCCCCCTACGGCCTCGTGCGCTACGGCGTCGCACCCGACCACCCGCGCATCAAGGGCATCATCAACGCTCTGCGCGAGGTTCTCGACTCGGGCGATATCCGCATCTTCGGCAACGTGCACTATGGCACCGACATCACGCTCGACGACCTGCGCCGCCACTACCACGCGGTCATCTTCTCGACGGGGGCGATTCGGGATGCCGCTCTCGACATCCCCGGAATCGACGCGCTCGGCAGCTACGGCGCGGCCGATTTCGTCAGTTGGTACGACGGTCACCCCGACGTGCCCCGCGAGTGGCCGCTCGAGGCCTCGTCGGTCGCCGTCATCGGCAACGGCAACGTGGCGCTCGATGTCGCCCGCGTGCTCGCGAAGCACCCGGAAGACCTGCTGCCGACCGAGATTCCCGACAACGTGTATCAGGGCCTGGTCGCTTCGCCCGTCACCGACGTGCACGTCTTCGGGCGCCGCGGCCCCATGCAGGTGAAGTTCACGCCGCTCGAGCTGCGCGAGCTCGGCGAGCTGCGCGACGTCGACATGATCGTGCACGAGGAGGACTTCGACTACGACGAGGCCTCGCGCCGCGCGATCGAGACCAATAAGCAGATCACCGTCATCGACCGCATCTTCACGCAGTGGCGCGCGCGTGAGACGGGCACCGCCTCCCGCCGCTTGCACCTGCACTTCTACGCCAAGCCCCTCGAGGTGCTGACGGATGCCGAGGGCCGCGTCGCGGGGTTCCGCTACGAGCGCACGCGGCCCGATGGCCACGGCGGCGTCGAGGGCACGGGCGAGATCCGCGAGGTCGCGGTGCAGTCGGTCTACCGCGCGGTCGGCTACTTCGGGTCGCCGCTCGACGGCATCCCGTTTGACGAGCGTCACGGCGTCATCCCGAACCACGAGGGCCAGGTGCTCGGCGACGACAACCAGAAGGTACCGGGCGTCTACGCGACCGGGTGGATCAAGCGCGGGCCGGTCGGCCTCATCGGCCACACCAAGAGCGACGCGATGGAGACCATCCAGCACCTCGTCACCGACCAGGCGTCGTGGTGGAACCCGAGCGACCCCGACGAGCAGTCGGTCGTCGATCTGCTCGACGGCCGCGGCGTGCTCTACACGAACCTCGACGGCTGGCACCGCCTCGATGCGCACGAGCAGGCGCTCGGTGCGCCGCAGGGCCGCGAGCGCGTCAAGGTCGTGCCGCGCGACGAGATGATCCGCATCTCGCGCGACTGAGTCTCACTCGAGGCCGTCGAGCCATCGCGAGCGTGGTCGGCGCCATTGCTCGCTCTCGGGTAGTGCGTCGGGGGCGCATCGCGCTGCTTGCTGCAAGGCAGTCTCAGGGGCGACGCTCCAGCGGGTGCCTGACCGGTACGCCTCGTCGGACCAGTGGATAGTGGCTAGCGCTGCGTATCGCAACCGATGACCTCGCGCCGGCCGGCACACGTGCGGCGGCTCGTCCGCGACGACATCGGCATCGATGACATCGAGAAACCGCAGCGCGCTCACGCACGCTAGCGGCCCCCCGTGCGCCCACGCGTCTCTCACGGCCGCCGGCAGGCCACGTGCGCCGTACCATCCTCGGCACAACCGGTGAAGCGTGCCGAATTGCACGCCGAGCCGCACCTCGTCAGCGCTCCACCCGGCGTCGATCAGCTCGCTGCGCGACAGCACTCCGCCCTGCTGCGAGATGTATTCGTCGAACGAATGAAAGCCGCGCATGGTGGCGAGTATGGCGTTCCGTCGCGGATCTTCAACGTCGTCGCGGCGCCATGGTGCACCCAGCTGTTGCTGTCCTGCGCAGTGGAGGACGGGCCCTGCACCGCCATCCATCGCCCGACTTCCACAACTTCGGAGCGGGATGACACGCGCCATGTCGCCAACTTCCACTCCGAAGTTGTGGAAGGAAGCTGGGGTGGGGCTAGTGGGGGTCGACGGCGGTGTCGGCCGTGACGGTCCAGCCGAGGGCGATGAGCTCGCGCAGGGCATCGAGGTCGATCGCCGAGAGCCGGGTGACGTAGACGCAATCGACTCCGGTCGTGTGCGAGCCCAGGCGCTCGAGCACGGCGGCGGCATCGGGGTGGGTCTGCAGTCCGTAGAACGACAGCTTCGCCTTGCGGGGCGAGAACGCGGCGCGCGGCCAGATGCCCTCGTGCCCGCTCGCGTACTGGTAGGCGTAGGTGCCGAAGCCGATCATCGACGGCCCCCACATGACGGGCTCGGCCCCGGTCACGGCGCGGAAGATCGCGACGAGTTCGGCGCCCTCGGCGTTGCGCCGGGCATCCAGGGTCGCGAGGTACTCGTCGACGGGAACCTCGGTGGGCAGCGTCTTCTGCGTCATGCCAGCACCGTACCGCCTGGTGCCGCGCGGGGGCGAGGGGTCGGCGGCTACTGCACGGTCGCGGTGACGCGCGCCAGGTCGTCGAAGATGCGCATGTGGGCGGGTCGCCCCAGCCATTGCTCGAGGGTGAGCTCGCGCGAGTTGTCGCGGTACGACTGCTCGATCGCCCGCAGCTCGCGGATGATCGACTCGCCGCGCACCATGATCGAGACCTCGAGGTTGAGGCTGAACGACCGCATGTCCATGTTGCTCGAGCCGATGATGGCCACCTCGTCGTCGATCGTGAAGTGCTTGGCGTGCAGCACCGTCGGCGAGCGGTACAGCCAGATGCGCACGCCCGCGCGCAGCAGCTCTTCGTAGTACGAGCGCTGCGCGTGGAAGACGAGGGTCTGGTCGCCGACCTCCGAGACGAACAGCTGCACGTCGAGCCCGCTCTGCGCGGCCGTCGTGATCGCGTAGAGCATCGACTCGTCGGGAACGAAGTAGGGGGAGCAGATCTGGATCTGCTCTTGCGCGGCGTAGACGAGGGAGTTGAACAGCCGCAGGTTGTTCTCGCCCTCGAACGCCGGGCCGCTCGGCACGACCTGGGCGTCGAGCCCCTGCCCGGGGTCGATCTCGGGCGGGATGACGGTCTCGCGCAGCAGCAGCTCGTCGGTCTCGCTGTACCAGTCCGTCGCGAACAGGGCCTCGATGCCGGCCACGATCGGCCCCTCGAAGCGCACCATGACCTCCTTCCACGCGAGCCGCGAACCATCGCGTCGGGCTCGGCGCTTATAGCCGCGCTCGATGAGGTTCTGCGAGCCCGTGAAGCCCACGGCGCCGTCGACGATGAGGAACTTGCGGTGGTTGCGCAGATCCGGCCGCTGCCACTGGCCGCTGAACGGCTTGACCGGCAGCATCGGGTGGTGCTGAGCGCCGACGGCGTCGAGTCGGCGGCGCATCCGTCGATAGCCGCTCACCCGCAGCGAGGCCACGTGGTCGTACAGCACGCGCACCGTCACCCCGCGCTGCACCGCCTCGCCGAGCGCGGCGAAGAACGGCTCGGTCTCGTCGTCGACCGACATGATGTAGAACTCGACGTGCACGGTGCGCACCGCCGACCGCACCGCCTCGGTCATCGCGGCGATCGAGCCCGAGTAGTCGGTGAAGAGCCGCGCCGTGTTGCCGCCCACGAGCGGCATGGCGCCGAGGTTGCGGTTGAGCTCGACGATGGGCTCGAGCCAGGGCGGCCACGGAGCGTCCTTGCTCACGCGATCCATGCCCTCGGTCGTCTCGATGATGTAGCGGTTGATCTCCTCCTGCTGCTCGCGCCGCCGCTTCGGCAGCCGTCGCGAGCCGAGCATGAGGAAGAGCAGGAACCCGATGAGGGGCAAGATGTAGATGAGCAGCAGCCAGGCGAGCGCCGACTGCGGCCGCCGGTTGCGCGGCACGACGACGAGCGAGATCAGCGCGATGCTCACGATGAGCACGAGCACGAGCACCGTGGCGATCAGCACGATCCAGGCGCCGGCGCCGCTGATCGTGATGTCGTCGGTCATCGCATGCTCAGCGGAAGTTCACGAACTGCAGCGCGACGTCGAGATCTTTGTTCTTGAGGAGCGCCATCGTCGCCTGCAGGTCATCGCGGCTCTTCGACTGCACGCGCAGTTCGTCGCCCTGGATCTGGCTCTTGACGCTCTTGGGCCCCTCGTCGCGGATGATCTTCGCGATCTTCTTCGCGTCATCGCTCGAGATGCCGTTCTTGAGCCCCACCTCGATGCGGAACTCCTTGCCGCTCGGGTACGGATCGCTCGTGTCGAGGCTGCGGATGCCGATGCCGCGCTTGATCATCTTCGACTCGAGTACCTCGAGCACGGCCTTGACGCGCTCTTCGGCGCTCGCCTTCAGCAGCAGCTTCTCGCCGCTCCACTCGATCGATGCCCCGACGCCTTTGAAGTCGTAGCGCTGCGCCACTTCCTTCTGCGCCTGGTTGACGGCGTTCTCCGCCTCCATCTTGTCGACCTTGCTCACGATGTCGAATGAGGAATCAGCCATGCGGCCATGCTAGCGATGCCGGGCTCAGCGGGGGCCGAGCAGGCTCTGCTTTGCTGGGCGCATGACCGCCCGCACGTTCGCGCTCGCCCTCGTGCTGGGCGCTGCCGTGCTCGCCGGGCTCATCGCGCTGCTGCTGGTGCCCCGGCCGATCACGTCGACGGGGGATGCCGCACCGAGCCCCGAGGCGACTCCGGCTCCGCGCTGGGTCGCCCCCGCCGCCCTGCCGCCGTCGTCGTCGGCGCCGAGCCGCGCGGGGGTCGCGGGCCGGGTCGATGCCGACTGGGTGACCGCCGTCGCAGCGGAGTCGGGAATCCCCGTGCGGGTGCTCGCCGCCTACGCGGGCACCGCGATCGCCAAGCACGGTGAGCGCCCCGAGTGCGAGCTCGGCTGGAACACGCTCGCCGGCATCGGCTGGGTCGAGTCGCGCCACGGCACCTACCGCGGAGCATCCACTGCCGACGATGGAACCGTCAGCCCCCCGATCATCGGCATCGCGCTCGACGGCGGGTCGACCGCCCGCATCGACGACACCGACGACGGCGCGATCGACGGCGATGCCGCATTCGACCGCGCCGTCGGGCCGATGCAGTTCATCCCCGGCAGCTGGGCGAACTGGGCGGTCGACGGCGGGGGAGACGGTGTGGCCGACCCGCACAACATCGACGACGCGGCGCTCGCCGCGGCCAACTACCTGTGCCGCGCGGTGCCGACGTTCGGCGACGAAGACTCGTGGCGTGCCGGCATCGCGTCGTACAACTCCGACCCGGCCTACCTCGATGCGGTCGCTACCGCCGCCCAGCGCTACGCCGAAGCGGCCGAGCGGTCGACGACCTCACGATGAGGTCGAACGGCAGCGGGGTGTTCTCGTCGTCGAGGTGCGCACCGCCGCTCGGCTGCAGCTCTTCCATGAGCAGCTCGACGGCGCGCTCGCCCTGCAGCCCCGGATGCTGCGCGACCGTCGAGAGCCCGAAGAAGCCCGCGAGCTCGTGGTCGTCGATGCCGATCACCGAGAGCTCGCCCGGCACATCGAGACCCATGTCGCGCGCGGCGAGGAGGGCGCCGATCGCCATCTCGTCGCTCGCCGCGACGATGGCGGTCGGGCGCAGACGCGGGTTGCCGAGCATCTGCTTGGCCGCGGTGTAGCCGCTCTCCATCGTGAACACGGCGGGGAAGTAGAGCTCGCGCTCGGGAATGAGCCCCGCTTCGCGCAACGCCGCCTCGTAGCCGAGCCGCCGGTTGGTCGGCAGGTGGAAGGCGAGCTCGCGGTCGACGTCGCCGCCGATGTGGCCGATGCGCGTGTGGCCGAGCGAGAGCAGGTGCTCGGTGGCGAGCTTCGTCACCGCGACATCGTCGATGCTGAGGGTGCGCACGCCGCTGAGCGGCCCGCCGACACCGACGAGCGGCTTGCCGAGCGCGTGCAGCGAGGTGATCTCGTCGACCGTGAGCTCGAGGCTCACGGCGATCACGGCATCCACCCGCTGCCGCAGCAGGTAGTCCTGAAAGACCTTCTCCCGCTCCCGGTCGTCGCCCGAGAGGTTGTAGAGCGTGAGGTCGTAGCCGTACTGCATCAGGCGGCGCTGCGCCCCCTCGATGACCGAGGTGTAGAACCAGCGGTTGAGGAAGGGCACGACGACGCCGATGTTGCGGTTGCGCCCGGTCGCGAGGCTCGAGGCGCTCGACGAGACGACATAGCCGAGCGCGGCAGCGGCGGCCTCCACGCGCTCGCGCGTCGCCGGCGCGACGTGGCCCCGACCGCTGAGCGCGCGCGAGACGGTCGCGGTGGAGACGCCCGCCTGACGGGCGACGTCGTCGATGCCGACCATGCGGTGCGTCCTCAGCTCTCTGCCTCGTTCGTCAGGATAACCGGTGCCGCCCGCACCCCCGCCCGCCGCTCCTCGATGCATGGTCGCCGACGCCGCGCGGCTCTTGTATTCTTGTCGAGCGCCTTCGGTCGGTGACCACATCGGTCGAGCGCGCACACGGCGAGTTACCCAAGCGGCCAAAGGGATCTGACTGTAAATCAGACTGCTCAGCATTCGGGGGTTCGAATCCCTCACTCGCCACCATGACCTCCTCATCCGCCGCCTCCGCGCCCACTTCCGAGCTGCTGTCGGTCGCCCGCGCGGTCGCCCTCGAGGCCGGCGCCCTCGTGCTCGAGGCCCGTCGCGGCGCCGTCGAGGTGGCGGCAGCGAAGTCCTCGTCGGTGGATGTCGTGACGCAGGTCGACCGCGACGCCGAGTCCCTCATCCGCGGCCGCCTCGCCGAGCTGCGCCCCGGTGACGCCTTCTTCGGCGAAGAGTCGGGGGGTGGATCCGGCACGACCGGCCTCACCTGGGTCGTCGACCCGATCGACGGCACCGTCAACTTCCTGTACGGCATCCCGCACTACGCCGTGAGCATCGCCGTGGTCGAGGGCGACGCGGACCCGCAGTCGTGGCGGGCGCTCGCGGGCGTCGTCGTCAACCCGGCCACCGGCGAGCTGTTCAGCGCGGCGGCGGGGGCGGGTGCGCACCTCGGCGACCGGGCGATCCGGGTGGCCGAGCCGGTCGCGCTCGAGCAGGCGCTCGTCGCCACGGGCTTCGCGTACCTCGCCGAGACGCGCGCGGAGCAGGGCGAGGCGGTCGCCCGGCTGCTGCCGCGGGTGCGCGACATCCGGCGCATGGGCACGGCGTCGCTCGACCTGTGCGCGGTCGCCTGCGGGCGCGTCAACGCCTACTTCGAGCGCACGCTCAACCCCTGGGACCACGCGGCCGGTGCGCTCATCGCCGCCGAGGCGGGGGCCTCGATCACAGGCCTGCCGGGCGCTCGCGCCGACCACCGGTTCCTCCTCGCCGCGCACCCCGAGGTCGCCGCGATGCTCGGCGAAGTGCTCGCCGAGGTGGGCGCGCGGCCGTCGACGGCGCCCGGTCCCGCGGCCTGACCCGGGCCTCGGCGGCAGCACCGAATCGGGCTCACGGACTTTCGCTCGCCGCGCCCAGCGGTTAGGCTTTACCAATCCGTGATAATCCACCGCCGTCGGTGGTGCGCGGATGCCCGGCCCGCGGCTCGTTCCGAGCCCGTGCCGAGCGGCTCCCTCCGGGGGCCATGACCGAACTGAACCCGACTTCTGAGGCTGACTGAGACTGTGATCGACGAGTTCCCGTGGCGCGCGGGAGGTTCCGAACCGGAACCGACGGCCGCCGACCGAGACCCTTTCCGGTCTCTGGGCCTCGGATTCACTGAGGAATCCCCGACGATGGAGGCTTCGGCTCCCGCCGCCCCCTCCTCGGCTCTCCTTCCCGTCGCCCCGTCGCCCACCGAGCTCGTCGCGATCAGCCCGACGTCGACCGAGATCGTGCCGAGCCGCCGCGCGCTGCGTGAGGCCGAGCGCGGCGATGCCGGATCACGGCGCACCCGACGGAGCGCGCCTGCGGGGGAGTCAGCCCCGCGCGCCGCGCGACCGCCCCGTCGCTCGAGCGCCGCTGTCGCCCCGGCCCCGATGGCGACTGCTGCCGTCGCGCCCACCGCGCCGACGCGACCCGCCGCCCCGCGCGTGCCCCTGGCTCGGCGCATCGCGAAGAAGACCTTCCCGCCCGTGGTCATGCTCGCCGCAGCCGCGCTGCTCGTCGGCACCTCGGTGCCCGCCAACGCGCTGTTCGATCCCGAAGCGCCGCCCGCATCCCTCGCGATGTCGTCGGTGTCGCTCGAGTTGGCCGACGCGCCGGCCCCCGAGGGCCAGGTCATCGAGGCCGAGGCCGCGGGCGATCTCGCCGCCACGGCCGCGACGCGCGACGACTGGTCGGTCACCTCCTACGCCGAGCTGCTGCGCCTCAAGTACGGCAACCGCTCGTTCTCGTACAGCACCTCGGGAACGGGCGCTGTGCGCTGGCCGTTCCCCTACGCCGTGCCGATCTCGTCGGGCTTCGGCGAGCGCGTCGCGCCGTGCCGCTGGTGCTCGAGCTACCACCAGGGCCTCGATTTCAACCCCGGCGCCGGCACCCCGATCTACGCGATCGCCGATGGCGTCGTCATCCAGTCGGAGTACAGCGGCGGCTTCGGCCAGCACGCCATCATCGAGCACGTCATCAACGGTCAGCGCGTCACGAGCACGTACGCCCACATGACCGGCGGCAGCTCGCCGCTCGTGCCGGGCCAGCAGGTGCTCGTCGGCGACTTCGTCGGCACGGTCGGCAACACCGGTGTGTCGACCGGAGCCCATCTGCACCTCGAGATCAAGATCGACGACGTCGCCATCGATCCGTTCGAGTGGTTCCGCGCGAACGCGAGCTAACAGGGGCTACTGGAGACGACTCTCGGCCCGGCGTGTAAATTGCCGAGGTTAGCCGAAACGTGTGGTCTAGTGGGACATGTGATTCCTGCGCGCATGAAGCCATCTGCGCAAGACGATTCTCGCTATTCTGGGGGCGCGCGGCAGGCGTTTGATGTCGTGACGGCACGGGATGCCGCCGACCGTCCGCGGCGCCGTCGCGCGAGCGCGTTCATCGCTGCAATCGCGGCGGTGGCCCTGCTCGTGAGCGGTTCGATCGCCGTCACCGAGCGCCCCGCGTACGCCGTCGACTACCCGAGCTGGGACGACGTGCTCGACGCCCGCCGCGACGTGGCGCGGGCGCAGGCGAAGATCAAAGAGATTCGCGCGGCGATCGCCGCGATCACCGCCGAGGTCGAACGCACGCAGGCCATCGCCCAGGAGAAGGGCGACATCTACTACGAGGCGCAGCTCGCCTTCGACGAGGCCGCGTTCACGGCCGACCAGCTGCAGGCCCAGGCCGACGAGGCACAGGCCCGCGCCGACGAGTCGCGCTCGCGCGCCGGCCAGTTCGTGGCCGAGCTCGCGCGCTCGGGCGGCGGCGACCTCTCGGCCTCGCTCTTCACCAACCCCGGCAACGCCGACGAGCTGCTCTCGCGCTTGGGCTTCGCCAGCAAGATCACCGAGCAGGCCGAGGGCATCTACGCCGCGGCGCTGCAAGACCAGAACGCCGCGCAGTCGCTCACCGACCAGGCCAACGTCGCCAAAGAGATCCGCGACGAGTTGCGGCTCGAGGCGCAGGCCGCCTTCGAAGCGGCGCAGGTCGCGGCCGAAGCGGCGCAGAACGCCCTCATCGCGCAGCAGGAGAACCAGGCGCGGCTCGAGGCCCAGCTCGACGTGCTCATCAAGAACCGCGCGGCGACCGAGAAGGACTACCGCGCTGGCATCGCCGCGCAGTACGGCTCGGGTTCGAGCCTCGGGGCCGGGCAGATCAAGAACGGCTGGGCGGTGCCGACCAACGGCTACATCAGCTCGGGCTACGGCTATCGCGTGCACCCCATCAGCGGGGCGGTGCGCTTTCACGCCGGCGTCGACATCGCGAACGCGGCCGGCACGCCCATCTACGCGGCCGCGAGCGGAGTCGTCGAGTATGCGGGGTGGAGTGGTGGTTTTGGCAATTATATTCGCATCAACCACGGCAACGGATTGACCACAGGGTACCCGCACCTTCAGAACGGCGGAATTCTGGTGCGTTTGGGGCAAGAGATCGTCGTTGGGCAGAACATTGGGCGGATGGGCACGACGGGATACTCGACGGGTAACCATTTGCACTTCGAGGTGCGGCAGAACGGGGTCGCTACGAACCCGGTTACGTATCTGCGCAATAAAGGACTCACGATTGGGTAGCCGGCACAGACAGTGATTCGGGCATCGTCGGCTGTTTTGTACAGTTCTTGGTGTACTATCAAACCATGACCACTGCGGCCCCTGTTCGCCTCGACGCAATTCGGCGAATCGGTAAGGCCCTGGCTGATCCAACGAGAGCGGCCATGTTGCTCTTGCTTCTTGATCGTTCACGCTACCCGGCCGACCTCGCAGACGAGCTCGGCATAACGAAGCAGAACGCTTCTAACCACCTCGCCTGTCTTCGGGATTGCGGGATTGTCGTCGCCGAGCCTTCCGGTCGACGAGTTCTCTATGAGATTTCGGATGCACGGTTGCGTCACGCGCTCCAGGATCTCGTCGGTGTCGTGCTCGCTGTCGATCCGGTCGACGCATGCGACGTGAGCGAGAACGATCTGGAGGCACGCTCGTGACAGCCTTGGTGGGAGCAAGACCGGAGGCGAGTCGCACCGCTCTGCTGCGCCGACGAGTGAAGATCATCGTTGCCGTCACCATTGGGTACAACGTGATCGAAGGCATCATCGCCCTCATTGCCGGCAGTGCCGCGGACTCGGCTGCGCTCATCGGTTTCGGGCTCGACTCTGGCGTGGAGGTGCTTTCGGCGACTGCCGTTGCTTGGCAGTTCACGCGTCGCGACCCGGAGCGATATGAGAAGCCGGTGCTTCGCGTGATTGCGTTCGCCTTTTTCGCTCTCGCCGCCTATACGATCGTGGGCTCCACCCTCTCGTTGACCGGGGTGACGACTCCCGAATCCAGCACCGTCGGCATCGTGCTTGCTGCCGTCAGCGTCGTCGTCATGCCCTTCCTCTCGGTTCTTGAACGACGCACCGGTCGAGAACTCGGCTCCGCCACTGTGGTGGCTGACTCCAAGCAGACCCTCATCTGCTCGTTGCTCTCGGCGGCGGTCTTGCTCGGCCTCGTCGCGAACGCCGCATTCGGATGGACCTGGGCCGATGCGCTTGCCGCCCTGGTGATCGGAGCCTTCGCCATTCGAGAAGGCATCGAAGCGTGGAACGGTGACACCTGCGCTACCGCGATCGGCGAACTCATGGAAGGCTCCAGCACCCACGAGCACGACCACGATGAGGAAAGCCACTCGTGAGCGCCGACGGGCACACTCATGCCGGCGGCACGATTAATCATCTGCGCCTGGCGATCGCTTTTGGCCTTACCGCCAGCGTTCTCGTCGCTGAAGTGATTGGGGCGATCATCACCGGGTCGCTTGCTCTGCTCGTGGATGCGGCCCACATGCTGACCGATGCGGGTGGGCTGCTCGTTGCGTTGTTTGCGGCCAAGCTCATGGAACGACCCGCAACATCACGCCGCACCTGGGGTCTTCGTCGTGCGGAGGTGCTCGCTGCCACCGTGCAGGCAGCCGTGCTGCTGGGCGTGGGCGTCTTCGTGGTCATCGAAGCTGTACAGCGATTCAGTCAACCGGCAGAGATTGCCAGCGTCGAGCTCCTCGTCTTCGGCATCGTCGGCCTCCTGGCCAACATCATCGCGATCGTGGTCCTGTCGGGCGGTCGCGGTGACAACCTCAACATGCGGGCCGCGTTCCTCGAAGTGCTCAACGATGCACTCGGGTCGGTGGCTGTCATCGTCGCTGCCGTCGTCATCATGACGACGGGGTTCCAGCAGGCCGACTCGATCGCTGCGCTGCTGGTGGGGGTGCTCATCATTCCGCGCACGTTGCGCCTGCTCCGGGACGCCGTCGATGTGCTGCTCGAGTCAGTACCGCGCGGCATCGACCTCGCCGATGTGCGACAGCACCTGCTGGATGAGGATCATGTTGTCGACGTTCATGACTTGCACATCACGCAGATTGCTACTGGGCTGCCCGTACTGACTGCCCACGTTGTCGTGGAGGCAGGTTGCTTCCACGACGGCCACGCACCCGAAATCACTCAAGCGCTGCAGCGCTGTGTCGCAGAGCACTTCCCGGTCGCGATCGACCATGCAACATTCCAGCTCGAACCAGCAGGAGCGGTCCAGGCGCACGACATGCACTGACAAACCCGATATCGCGTACCCGTAACCTCTGTTTATCCGTGGGCGCGGAATTCAACTCATCTACTTCTCTAGAACTGCGAGTAAAAATAACGCTAATGATTCACGATCACGAAGTTGTCATTATCGGGGGAGGTCAGGCAGGGCTCGCCGCCGGCCGTCACGCCCAGTCGCAGGGACTGCACTACATCATTCTGGAAGCGAGCAACGCTGTCGGGAGTGCCTGGCGTGAAAGGTATGACAGCCTGACTCTCTTCACCCCACGATCGTTTAGTGGCCTTCCTGACCTTCGGTTGTCCGGCGACCAGGATGGGTACCCGACCAGGGACGAAGTCGTCGACTATCTGCAGCATTACGTCCAAAGCTTCGACCTCAATGTCGTACTTGATCAGCCAGTGCGCAAGGTCACGAAAGATGGCGAACAGTTCACCGTCGCGACGCAGTCGGCAACCTACACCGCACCGGCCGTCGTGGTTGCCACCGGCCCTTTCCAGACGCCTCGAGTACCGGCATGGGCTTCACCTACCGACGGCGTACGGCAGCTGCATAGCTCGGCCTACCGAAACCCTGCTCAGATCCAGGGGAAGAGAGTACTGGTCGTGGGTGGTGGAAACTCCGGAGCTCAGATTGCTGAGGAGCTGGCCGCTGAGTACGAGGTCGATATGGCCGTCAATGCACCAATGCGGTTCATGCCCGCGAAGATGCTCGGCCAGAGCTTGTTCTGGTGGCTCGACGCACTGGGCGCCCTCAACGCCCCCTCTGACAGTTTCAAAGCCACGATGCTTCGACGACGGGGAGACCCAGTCATCGGCACATCCCTCAGGCGCCTCCTTCAGCGCGGTGCCGTCAAGCTGAAACCTGCGGCGATGTCCATGACAGATGGAACGGTGTTCTTCGCTGACAAGACGAGTGGAAGGTACGACACGATCATCTACTGCACCGGCTATACCGCTGAATACGGATGGATGCAGATCCCGGACGCTCTCGATCAGAACGGCATGCCCTCACACAAGGGTGGACAGTCCAAAACCGTCAGCGGGCTGTACTTCCTCGGCTTGGGATGGCTTCGTTCACGAAACTCTGCCCTCCTCGGTGGCGTCGGCACCGATGCCAAGATCATCATCGATCGGATCGCCGGCAGCGCAAAGACCGCCGCCGCGCGCGACACTTCGGAGGCACGCAGATGAAGGTCCACGTCTCCACCTTCCTCAACGCGAGTCCCACCACGGTGTGGAGCACGGTCAAGCGCAAAGAGTTGCTTCATTACGTCATCGCACCGATGGGCAAGTTCTCGCCCCGCGATGGGATAACCCGAGGCCCCTGGATTCCCGGAACGGCGTATGACGGCCGAAGCTTCATGTTCTCGATCATCCCGGTGGGGACCAGGACAATCCTCATCGAGAGCGTCGATGACCGCTCGATGACGATTCAGTCACGCGAGCATGGTGAGATCGGGTTGAAGAAGTGGGACCACCTGATCGCGGTCAAGCCGGAGGGCGACGGGTCGCGCTACTCCGACACGATTGAGATCGACGCTGGTGTATTCACGCTTCTGTATTGGTGTTACGCGGAGATGTTCTATCGGCATCGTCAGCGCAAGTGGCGGAAGCTCGTCAAGAACAACTTCCGCGATCTGCTCACTGCCGATCGTCGTCCGACACGCGAATGACAAGACCAGCGACGATGAACCCAGCGGCAGCCACGTACTGCAGGGGCAACCAGACCGCATCCGTCAGTGCAAGGGGAATCACCGGGTTCCACACCACAGCGATCACGGCCGGAAGCGGAAACCACCACCACTGGCGCGACTGAACCGCAAACCATCCGACGATGAGCGCGAGCACGGCGATCACGAAACTGACGGCGAAAAAGAACTCATGGCCGATGGCGAAGACGCCAGCTATAGCTACGATTGCGCCCAGTAGACCGGGAGCCAGGGCCATGCGGCGAAGGGCCCCAGGCTCATTCGCGCGCGACGACTGTGTCATCCGGGTCCACCGGCAGGACGGGAATCCGAGCCACCGCGGCTGCGCAGACGCGCCAGGTATTCGTTGTAGGCGTCAAGGTCGACATCTCCGTGCCGGTCTGCGCGAGCATCCGCCGCTGCCGCCTTGTCGGTGTCGTCTCGGAACCATCGATGGAGGATGTACAACAGGATGAGAACCGTTGGGCCTTCACCGTATGACCACGCCAGGCCACCTGCCACGCCTTGATCGACGAGAGGGTCAATGCCGAGTGAGGGCGGTGGACTCGCAAAAGCATCCGTGACGAGCGTGGGGCTCACCATGAGAAAAACACCGAAAAACGCGTGCAAAGCGACTTCAGCGGCGAGATCGAGAGCGCGTGCAGGGTACGACATCCGAATCGGCAGGGGATCATCGCTGAGAATCGGGAGAGTGAACACGATGCCCGCCACAAGGAACCCCACTTCGAGTGACACATGTCCGGCCGGCAGGGCCAGAATCGGGTCGACAAGCTCGCCGAGGTAGAGCCCATAGAACAACAGAAGAAAAACAGCGACGCTTAACACCGGATGCATCGCCCACCGGGCTGGCCTGCTTCGGAGAACAGAGAGGAAAGACACGAGCACGACTTTGCCCGCGCCTCGGTGCGGCAAACTGCGCAGCAGCAGGCGCCCGGGCGAGCCGAGCACGAGAAGCGGTGGCACGAGCATCATCAATGTCAGCTGCTCGAACATGAACACCGACAGCATCACCTGGCTGTAGTCCTCAAGCCCTGAACCCGTCGTTGCCGCGATCACCGCACATCCGAGAACGAAAGATACCGTGCGTGCGACCGACCACCGTCGGCCGCGAACCCACATCGAGATCGCACCGATGATGTACACCACGGAAGCGGTCAACGCTGCGATTGGCAGAGCGAACGATGACGTCGTTGACAGCCCCAGGAACTCGTCGAGCCCGGGCGGTGCCAGCGGAGTCGTCACGAGCATCATCAGAGTCGTCGCCTGATCGTCATCGCTGGAGCTCTGCCTCGATTGCCGCTCGCAAGTCATCAAAGGATGTGAGTTGCACGGGCCGATCGTTGAGGAAGAACGTCGGGGTCGACTGCACTCCGAGCGAAACGCCGTCTTCGAAGTCTGCCTTTACCCGCTCCAGTGTCTCGGGTGCAGCCACGTCCACGTCGTACTGAGTCAGGTCGAGTCCAAGCTCGTCGGCGTACTGGCGAAAGAGATCCGCCTTCGACTCTTGCGATTCGCCCCACTCGGTCTGCGTCTCGTACATACGGGCGAACATCTCTTCGAGTTTGCCCTGTTGCGCGGCCGCTTCGACGGCGAGCGCTGCGGTTGTCGAGTTGACGTGGCCCGGTAGAGGGAAGTAGCGGAAGGCGAAGGTCACTTCGCCTGCGAACTCCTCGCGAAGTTCTTCGACGACGGGATAGAAGGCGCCGCATGCCTCGCATTCGAAGTCGAGGAACTCGACGAGGGTCACCGCGCCTTCGCCGGCGTCATCGAGAATGTGGGTGTCGGGTTGGAGGACAGATTCACTCGGTGTGACCTCGTCGGTGCCGGGCGCCGCGGCGGGAGAGGGCGCTTGCACGATGGCGACGATGATGAAGGCGATGACGCCGACGATCATGAGGCTGGTCAGAATCAGGGAGATCTTGACGTTGGTGCTGGTGCTCACAGAAGAACCTTTCAGAGTATGGAGAGCGCACGAAAGAGAGGCGCCGACGTGAACGGCGCGAGAGGAGGGTGCCGCTGGCGTCGCGCGATGCGCTAAGGCGGGCGGCCCGGTGGCTCTTAAGTGCGGCTGACGCAGAGAGCTAGTCGATCAGGCCCATCACTCAGCATGCGAATGTGTGCGGGAGGCAGAGGGATTGCTTGATCCTGGCTGCGTCGTTTCGGTGAGCCCGCAGTCGGTCCAGCTCGGAAGAAGGGGACAATCAACACGAACAGGGCCACGATCGAACACGTCAGAAGCACCAAATCAGCGGTGGACCGCTCAATACCCTTGCCGGCGTCGCCGACCGTCAGCATCGACGACTCGGTTGTCACGTCACTCGCGTTTCGGACATCAACGGCCGTTAGAGAGCTGTCGTTGCCCGGTGTGCTGACGATTTCGATGTGGTCGGCTGTCATAGCTCCGACAACGACCACTATTCCTGCGACAAGAACAAGAAGAAGGCGACGAACCACGACAAGCGCGTCGAGCGCTGCACGGCGCTCTCCGACCATCGCTCTCACCCCTCGATCGTACCCGTCTACCTTCGAATCGCCTGTTGAGACACCAACCTTAGACTGGCAGCGAGAGGTGAGGTGGCGAGTGGTCGCGATACGAGACCCATCGATCGTGGAAGTTCAGGCTGATGCTCGTGTCAAGATCGATGTGCGCACCTGGATTCCGTTGTCGATCTTGTTGATCAGCGGTGGAGCCATCGGATGGCTAGCGTCGACCGCGTTGTTGATCGAGAGGTTTCGTTCTTTGCAGTACCCGCAAGAGTCTCTTGCGTGTGACATCAGTCCCTTTGTTTCGTGCGGCGCTCTCTTCGACCGTTGGCAGGCGTCACTCCTCGGATTTCCTAACCCTGTGATCGGGGTGGCCGGTTTCGTCGCCCCGATCGTCGTCGGCCTCGCGTTGCTGTCTGGCGCCAGATTCGCGCCATGGTTCTGGCGAACTGTCGTGCTGGGGCTGTTCGGTGCGTGGGCCTTCGTCACGTGGCTGTTCGTGCAGAGCGCATTCGTCATCGGAGTGCTGTGTCCTTATTGCTTGGTGGTGTGGGCGGCGACGATTCCCTTGTGGTGGACCACCGTTGTTTTCACGATGGCCCACGGGCAGTGGCGCGGGGCCGCCACGCGCACGCTTGGCCTCGCTCTCAAGCCGTTTGTGGTGGCCATCATCGTCGCGAACTACGCCCTCATTGTCGTCACGATCGTCGTACGGTTCCCCTACGTTTTCGTGGTGTGACCACCATGTCGATACGCCGCGTGATCTCTTGGTGGGACTCACATCAGGTCGCGCTCTACCTGTTGGCGATCGCTGTCGGGGCCATTATCGGACTTGTCACGCCGGGCGTGGCGCCAGTCCTCGAGAATGCGACAAACCCGGTGCTTGCTCTTCTTCTCTTCGCGACATTCCTTGGCGTGCCGGTCATCGAGCTCGGTGGGGCCTTCCGTGACTGGAAGTTCCTGAGCACCGTGGTGGTCGTCAACTTTGTCGTCGTTCCGATCGTTGTGTTTGGGCTGTCTCGGTTTGTCGAAGATGACCAGGGGCTGTTCTTCGGACTTCTCCTCGTCCTGCTCACGCCCTGCGTCGACTACGTCATCGTCTTCACTGGTTTAGCGCGGGGATCGAAAGCTCGGTTGTTGGCAGCCACGCCATTGTTGATGCTCCTGCAGATCTTGTTATTGCCGCTGTATCTGTTGCTGATCGCCGGCCCAGACCTCACCGGGCTGGTCGAGATCGAGCCGTTCGTCGAGGCGTTCCTCATTCTCATCGTCATCCCGCTTGTCGGAGCGGCCATCGTGCAAGCAGTCGCTCGTCGATATGAGATCGGTCGCCGAATCGAAGCGGTGATGGCGGCGGCGATGGTGCCGCTCATGATGGTGACCCTTGCGGTGATCATCGCATCTCAGATCGCCGCAGTCGGTAGCGAGGCGCTGATGCTTCTGAAGTTGCTGCCTCTGTACGCCGCCTTCGCGATCGTCATGCTCCTCGTGGGCGTCGGTGCGGGTCGGGTCGCAAAGCTTGACTCTCCGGGCACGAGCTCCGTGATCTTCAGTGGCGTGACCCGAAACTCACTTGTCGTACTCCCGCTGGCCCTCGCACTCCCTGAAGAACTGGCTATCGTTCCGCTGGCGGTCGTCACCCAGACGCTCGTGGAGATTGTCGTGATGGTGCTGCTCGTGCGGTTGGTGCCAGCACTGCTTCGTGGTTCTCGATCCGACGCACTCAGTGGCAAGACTGCTCACTAGATCCCGCTCATCTTCTTCTCTTACGGGTTGCAGAGGCATGACCTGTCCCGGGATCCGTGAATCATTCGTTGCGGACGAACGCCCGTGGACAGCAAGCGTGATGGCGGGTGTTTCTGGCCGTTGGGTGCGCGCGACACCTCGCGTGCAGGCGAGTGACGCCGACCGCATTCAGCTCGCGGCGATCCAGACCGTGGTGTCGCTCGGCACGGCGCCGTCGGTCAACGGCCCGCTCGCGAGCAGCAGTTCGCCCGCGGGCAGCGGCACCGGATGCGCGCCCACGTTGGCGATGACGATCACGGTGCCGTTCCGCAGCGCCACGACGTCATCGGCGAAGCCCTCGAGCCACTGCACCGATCCGGTGCCGAGGCCGTGCTCGGCCCGCAGCGCGAGCGCCGCACGATAGAGCTCGAGCGTCGACGCAGGATCCCCCTGCTGCACGTCGCGGGCGAACCGGGCGAAGCGGTCGGGCTGGGGCAACCAGCTCTCGCCCGAGGCGCTAAAGCCGAACGCCGGCCCGGCGGTCTCCCACGGGATCGGCACTCGGCATCCATCGCGCCCGTAGACCTCGCCGTTGGTGCGGTAGAAGGTCGGGTCTTCGCGCACGTGGTCGTCGAGCTCGATGACCTCGGGAAGGCCGAGCTCTTCGCCCTGATAGAGGTAGGCGCTCCCGGGCAGGCTCAGCATGAGCGCCGTCGCGGCGCGGCCGCGCTGCAGCCCGAGCACGTCGTCGGGCTTATCGGCCGACTTCGGCCCGATGCCGCTCGCGGGCGCAGCACCGTAGGTGCCGAGACCGTAGCGGCTCGTGTGGCGCACGACGTCGTGGTTCGAGAGCACCCAGGTGCTCGGCGCCCCCACCGCCGTGAAGGCGGCGATCGACTCGTCGATCACCGAGCGCAGGCGCTCGGCCTCCCACGGCGTGCCGAGATAGCTGAAGTTGAAGGCCTGGTGCAT
This sequence comes from Microcella humidisoli, assembly GCF_024362325.1. Classification (NCBI taxonomy): domain Bacteria; kingdom Bacillati; phylum Actinomycetota; class Actinomycetes; order Micrococcales; family Microbacteriaceae; genus Microcella; species Microcella humidisoli. Next base: position 795,068 of record NZ_CP101497.1, on the reverse strand, counting down.
CTCGTCGGGTCGCACCCAGAGCGCGGCCTTCGCGAGGGGCTCGACCCACGCCTCGGCGCACAGCACGCGGTCGCCCTCGTACTCGGCGAGCACCTGGTGCCAGTCGCGGTACACCTCGTGCACTTCGGGCTGCGCCCAGTAGGGAACCTCGTCGGGGGCGGAGATCGCATCGGCGAGGCCGCCGGCCTCGGCCACCTGCACGATGTCGGGCAGCCCCTCCTTCTTCATGAGGCCGTGCGCCACGTCGACGCGGAAGCCGTCGACGCCGCGGTCGAGCCAGAAGCGCAGGATCTGGCGGAACTGCTCCCACACCCAGGGGTTCTTCCAGTTGAAGTCGGGCTGCGAGGTGTCGAAGATGTGCAGGTACCAGGGCCCGGGGGTGCCGTCGGCCTCGGTGATGCGTGTCCAGGCGTTGCCGCCGAAGATCGACTGCCAGTTGTTCGGCGGCAGCTCGCCGTGCTCACCCTTGCCCTCGCGGAACATGAAGCGGTCGCGCTCCGGCGAGCCCGGGCCAGCGGCGAGCGCCTCCTGGAACCACGGGTGGTCGCTCGAGCAGTGGTTCGGCACGAGGTCGACGATGACGCGCAGGCCCAGCTCGTGGGCGCGGTCGCGCAGCGCGTCGAAGTCGGCGAGCGAGCCGAAGATCGGGTCGACATCGCAGTAGTCGCTCACGTCGTAGCCGGCGTCGCGCTGCGGCGAGCGGAAGAAGGGCGAGAGCCACACGGCGTCGATACCGAGCTCGCGCAGGGCGGGAAGGCGCCCGGTGATGCCGGCGAGATCGCCGATGCCGTCGCCGCTCGCGTCGGCGAACGAGCGGGGGTAGATCTGGTAGATGACGGCAGAGCGCCACCACTCGGCGCCGGGCTCGGCCGCGACGCTGTGGTCGACGGCGCGCGCCGACGGCGTAGTCGTGTTGTGAGGCATCCCGCCACTGTATGACACCGCGGCGGGTCGTGGGAACGGTTCCATGATTCGGCCGCAGTTTTTCGCTGTTTTCCCGGCATCCGCACCGCTTCTGCGCGTTGCGGCATCGGTTTCGGCTCATTGCTTGTGGAAGCGCTTGCAGAATGCGCGACGGTGTGGCCTAATGGAAGCGCTTGCACTCGCGAGCACACCAAGAGAACGGCCTCTTCGACTGCCGGGTTCGCCGCACTGCCGTGCGGGCATCCCGTGGCGGGTCGGCCGGAGGCCGTCCGCACACGAAAGGGTGAACACCGATGAAGGTGACATCACGCAGCCTGATGATGACGGGAGCGATGGCCGCCGCGACGGCGATCGTCCTCGCCGGATGCTCTGCCGCCGAGCCCGAGGCTCCGCAGTTCGAGGGATCGCTGACCGTCTGGGTCGACGCTGACCGCGCCGGCGTGCTCGAAGACATCGCCACGCAGTTCGAAGAGGAGCGCGGCGTGACCGTCGAGCTCGTCACGAAGGAGTTCTGCGCGATCCGCGACGACTTCATCACGCAGGCGCCCACCGGCAACGGCCCCGACATCATCGTCGGCGCGCACGACTGGCTCGGCAAGCTCGTGCAGAACGGCGTCGTCGCGCCGCTCGAGCTCGGCGACAAGGCCGCCGAGTTCCAGGAGGTCGCGGTGACCGCCATGAGCTACGAGGGCCAGAACTACGGCCTGCCGTACTCGGTCGAGAACATCGCTATGCTGCGCAACGTCGACCTCGTCTCCGAGGTTCCCGCCACGTTCGACGACCTCATCGCCGCGGGCGAGGCCTCGGGCGCCGAGTACCCCTTCCTCGTGGGCCTCGACCCCAACGCCGCCGACCCGTACCACCTGTACCCGCTGCAGGCCTCGTTCGGCGCCCCCGTCTTCGAGATCACGGCCGACGGCACCTACGACCCGACCGCGCTCGCGCTCGGCAATGAGGGCGGCGAGGCCTTCGCCGTCAAGCTCGCCGAGTGGGGTGCCGCGGGCATCCTCAACACGAACATCTCGGGCGACATCGCCCGCGAGGAGTTCGTGGCCGGCAAGTCGCCGTTCTTCCTGACCGGCCCGTGGAACCTCCCGGCCATCCAGGAGGCGGGCATCAACTACTCGATCGACCCGATCCCCTCGGCCGGTGGCGAGACCGCGTCGCCGTTCGTGGGCGTGCAGGGCTTCTTCATCAGCGCTCGCAGCGAGAACACCCTCGCGGCCAACGAGTTCCTCGTGAACTACATCGGCACCGAGGCCGTTCAGACCGCGCTCTACGAGGTCGGCGGCCGCGCTCCCGCGCTGCTCACGGCGTTCGAAGCCGCGAAGTCGAACGCCGACGTCGCCGCGTTCGGCGAGGTCGGTGCCGAGGGCAACCCCATGCCCAACGTTCCCGCGATGGACGTCGTGTGGTCGGACTGGGGCTCGACCGAGGTCGCGATCATCAACGGCCAGGGCGACCCGGTCGAGCTGTGGCGCGCCATGGTGGCCAGCATCCAGTCGAAGATCGACGGCTAACCGCCGCTCGTCCCTCCCACCGGTGCCGGGACCTATCGACGCGCGCAGCGCCTCGATAGGCTCCCGGCACCGCCACGGTGCCGCGACAACGACGTTCGGAGAACCATGAGCATCCCCCCCTCGGTGACGGCCGCCGCTGCTCCGCCGCCCGCCCCCGCCGGCACCCTGCGCGCATCCCGCCGCCCCTCGAGCCTGCGCGGCACCCTCATCACGATCGGTGTGCTGAGCGTCATCGATGCGATCGCCGTCTTCGGCCTCTTCATGCTCTTCCTGCAGGAGTCGTGGATCCCCTTCGGCGTCGTGCTCGCCGTCACCGTGATCGTCAACTGGATCTATCTGCGTCCCGGCTGGCTGCCGGCCAAGTACCTCACGCCGGGGCTCCTGTTTCTCGCCGTGTTCCAGATCTTCGTCGTCGTCTACAGCGGCTACATCGCCTTCACGAACTACGGCGACGGCCGCAACGGCACCAAGGACGACGCGATCGAGACGATCCTGCTGACCGCCCAGCAGCGCGTCCCCGACTCGCCCGCCTACCGCCTCACCGTGCTCGACCAGTTCGGCGAGTACTTCTTCCTCGTCACCGACCCCGAGGGCGAGGTGCTGCTCGGCTCGGCTGACCAGCCGCTCGCGCCCGTGTCGGGCTTCGGCACCGACTCGACGGGCCGCGCCGACTCGCTGCCCGGCTTCACGACCCTGACCTTCGGAGACCTGCTCGGCAACCAGGCGGCCATCACCGAGCTCGCGGTGCCGCTCAGCGATGACCCCAATGACGGCGCCCTGCGCACGCCCGACGGCAGCAACGCCTACCTCTATCTGTCGACGCTCTCGTACGACGCGGCGACCGACACCTTCACCGACACGACGGGCACGGTCTTCCGCGACGGTGGCGACGGCGCCTTCGTGAGCGACGCCGGGCGCGAGCTCATTCCGGGCTGGACGATCACGGTCGGCTTCGACAACTTCGTCACGGCCTTCACGACCGACAACATCCGCGGACCGCTCATCAGCGTGACGATCTGGACCTTCGCCTTCGCGATCCTGTCGGTGGCCACGACCTTCGCTCTCGGGCTCTTCCTCGCGATCGTCTTCAACAAGCCCACCATGCGGGGGAAGAAGGTCTACCGGCTCATCATGATCCTGCCGTACGCCTTCCCCGGCTTCCTCTCGGGGCTCGTCTGGCTCGGTCTCTTCAACCAGGACTTCGGCTACATCAACCAGGTGCTCTTCGGCGGCGCGAGCATCCCCTGGCTCACCGACCCCTGGCTCGCCAAGTTCAGCGTGCTGTTCGTCAACCTCTGGCTCGGCTTCCCGTACATGTTCCTCATCTGCACGGGGGCGCTGCAGTCGATCCCCGAAGAGCTCACCGAGGCGGCGACCGTCGATGGGGCGAAGCCCTGGGCGGTGTTCCGGCTCATCAAGTTCCCGCTGCTGCTCGTCTCGGTCGCCCCGCTGCTGATCTCGTCGTTCGCCTTCAACTTCAACAACTTCAACATCATCTACATGCTCACGGGCGGCGGGCCGCGCGATGTCACCGCGGGGGTGGATGCGGGCGCCACCGACATCCTCATCACGCTCGTCTACAAGGTGGCCTTCGGTGAGGGCACGGGGCGCGACTACGGCCTCGCGAGCGCCTTCGCCATCCTCATCTTCTTCATCGTCGCGACGGTCTCGATCATCAGCTTCCGTCAGACCAAGGTTCTCGAGGAGCTGAACTGACATGACGAGCGTCGACACCACCCCCACCCGCGTCATTCCGGAGCGCCGGCGCCGCGGACTCTGGTTCTGGTTCCGCGACACCGGCTGGCGCCACCTCATCGGCGTCGTCATGCTCGTGTTCGCGGCCTTCCCGCTGCTCTACGTGCTCTCGGCCTCGCTCAACCCGACGGGCACGCTCGTCGGGTCGAACACCCTGTTCCGCACGATCGACTTCGGCAACTACGTCGAGCTGTTCCAGCTGCCGCAGCAGCCGTACGCCGCGTGGTTCCTCAACACCATGGTCATCGGCCTGGTCGCCGCCGCGGGCACGGTGTTCCTCGGAGCGCTCGCGGCCTACGCGTTCTCGCGCATGCGCTTCCGCGGCCGGCGCGTCGGGCTGCTCACGCTGCTGCTCGTGCAGATGTTCCCGCAGATCCTCGGCGTCGTCGCGATCTTCCTGCTGCTCTCGGGCATCGGCGAGGTCTTCCCGCAGATCGGCATCGGCACCCAGGCGGGCCTCGTGCTCGTCTACCTCGGCGGCGCGCTCGGCGTGAACACCTATCTCATGTACGGCTTCTTCAACACGGTCCCCGTGTCGATCGACGAGGCCGCCAAGATCGATGGCGCGAGCCACGCGCGCATCTTCTTCACGATCATCCTGCGTCTCGTCGCGCCCATCCTCGCCGTCGTCGGCCTGCTGTCGTTCATCGCGACCTCGAGCGAGTTCGTCATCGCCTCGATCGTGCTCACCGACCCGCAGACCCAGACGCTGGCGGTGGGGCTCTACCAGTTCGTCGCGCAAGAGACGTCCTCGAACTGGACGCTCTTCTCGGCCGGCGCGGTGCTCGCCGCCATCCCGGTCATGGCACTGTTCCTGTACCTGCAGAAGTACATCATCGGCGGGCTCACGGCCGGCTCGGTCAAGTGACGCTCGGCCGACTCGCGGCCGAGCCGCACCACGACGGCTCGGCGCTCTACGTCTCGACCGCGCATCCCGAGCTCGGGCAGTCGGTGCAGGTCCGGCTCCGCATCCCCGTCGAGTACGGAGCGGTGTCGGCCGTGCGCACGCGGTCGAACCCCGACCACGAGCCGCGCTTCGCCGAGGCGCGGCGGCTCGGCCCGGCCGCCGCCGACTCCCCGACGGGCGTCGAGTGGTGGCAGGCCGAGGTGCTCGTGCAGAACCCCGTGCACGGCTACCGGTTCCTGATCGAGCGGGCTGATGGCCGCGTCGACTGGCTCAGCAACGGCGGGCTCAGCGACATCGAGACGCGCGACGACGACGACTTCCGGCTCATCACCTACCCGCCCGCCCCCGCCTGGGGTGCCGAGGCGGTCATGTACCAGGTGTTCCCCGACCGGTTCGCGCGATCGGCCGCCGCCGACGCGCGGCCGCTGCCCGAGTGGGCCGAACCGGCGGAGTGGGACGACGAGCCCATCTTCCGGGGTCCGTCGACGCCACGGCAGTTCTACGGCGGCGACCTCGACGGCATCGTCGAGCACCTCGATCACCTCGAGCGGCTCGGCGTCACGCTGCTCTACCTGACCCCCGTGTTCCCGGGCCGCTCGAACCATCGCTATGACGCGCACACCTTCGACGAGGTCGACCCGCTGCTCGGCGGCGACGCCGCGCTCGCGCGGCTCACGGCGGCGGCGCACGAGCGCGGAATCCGCGTCATGGGCGACCTCACGAGCAATCATTCGGGGGATGCCCACGAGTGGTTCCGCGCGAGCCACGGTCAGCCCGGCACTCCCGAGAGCGACTTCTACTACTGGCTCGACGACGAGCAGCGCGACTACGAGTCGTGGCTCGGTGTGGCGAGCCTGCCCAAGCTCAACTGGAACTCGCCCGAACTGCGCCGCCGGTTCATCGAGGGCCCCGAGTCGGTCGTCGCCCGTTGGCTGCGGCCGCCCTACGCGCTCGACGGGTGGCGCATCGACGTCGCCAACATGACCGGGCGCTTCGGCGAAGACGACCTCAACGAGGCGGTGCGGCGCACCATCCGGCAGACCATGATCGACGTCAACCCCGACACCCTGCTGCTCGCCGAGTACACGAACGACGCCGCGAAAGACCTCAGCGGAGACGGCTGGCACGGTGCCATGACCTACGCAAGCTTCACGCGCCCCGTCTGGGCATGGCTCAGCGAGCCCGGCCCCGTCGACTGGTTCTTCGGAATCCCGTACCCCGCTATGCCGCAGTACACGGCCGAGCAGGTCTATCACGCCCACCGCCGGTTCACGGCGGCGATGCCGTGGCGCACGCGCATCCACACCATGAACGCGCTCGATACGCATGACACCGCCCGGTTCGCGGGCCGCGCGCGACCCGGAACGGTGCCCGTCGCTGCGGGCCTCTCGATGACCCTGCCCGGCATTCCCGTCATCTTCGCCGGCGACGAGCTCGGCGCCACCGGGGAGAACGGCGAGCACTCGCGCACGACCATGCCGTGGCACCGCCTCGACGAGCACGCCGAGCGCATCGAGCTCTACGCGCAGCTCGTTCGACTGCGTCGCGAGCACCCAGCGCTCAGCCACGGCGGCCTGCGGTGGCTGCACGTCGACGCCGAGAGCCTCGTCTTCGTGCGCGAGTCGCAGCAGGAGTCGGTGCTCGTGCTCGCCGCGCGCGGCGACGTCGACGTGCGGCTCGCGGAGAGCGCGATCAGCGGACCCGCGCAGCGCCTGCTGGGGTCGGCGACGCTCGAGGGAGCGCGCATCCGATCGACCGGAACGGCCTTCACGGCCTGGTCGCTGCCGGGAGTAGCGCCGCCCGTCTAAGTGCTAATCTTCTCTGGTGCCAATCGCCGTTCGCGGCATCGGCAGCGCCCCGATAGCTCAGTGGTAGAGCACTTCCATGGTAAGGAAGGGGTCGTCAGTTCAATCCTGACTCGGGGCTCCGGTTCATCCGTACCGGCCTCGCGGTCGCACGGAGTACCTGCCCGGCGGGGTAGCTCAGGTGGTTAGAGCACACGGCTCATAATCGTGGTGTCGCGGGTTCGAGTCCCGCCCTCGCTACCGTTTCGTCCCGCCCTCGCTACCGTTCCTCAGTACCCGGTGCGCTCGTCGATCAGGCGCTGCAGGTCGTCCTTGACGCCCGCGATCGCCTCGCGCTGCTCCTCCTCGGTCAGCAGCACGGGCTCGCCTCGGGGGATCAGGCGCGCCTGCATGAGCTCGCCGATGGTGTCGTCGCGCGCCCGCAGGGCGAGGTCGCGCACGACGGTCTCGTCGTCGCGCGCCGCTTCGAGCAACTCGACGACGCCCCGCAGGGTACGGCTGCGGGCGGCGAGCCGCGCGGCCTCGTCGCGCTTGCGCCGCACCCGCGCGAGGTCGCGCTTCGAGCGGGCCCCGCGCGACTCGCGCGCAGTCGGCGCCGCCTGCGCGCTGTCGTCCGAGAGCCGCGCGGCGGTCTCGCGCAGCTCGGCCGCGAGGGCATCGATCGCGTGCCGGGCGAGGGCTGCCGACTCCGCTTCGTCCCACGCCGCCCCGTCGCGCAGAATGCGCAGAATGACGCCGTTCTTCACCGAGAGCCGCAGCGCCGAAAGGGCGACCAGATAGCCCTCCTCGATCTGGTGCGCGAGATCGCGCGGCCCGGCCGGCGGCAACGGCACCGCGGTGGCGGATGCTGAGGCGGGCCAGAAGCGCATGACGACCTTCGCGAGCTCGTGAGGGGGAGAACTCCAGGGTACGGGCCGTGCCTGCGCGCACGCCGGAGAGGGCGCGGCGGGCATCCCGAGAAAAAGGGGCGCGACACGCCGAAAACACAACATGTAGGGGAATGACACGCGTGTGATTCCCGTTATATAGTGAGACCCCTAGCCGCCGGGGGCGGAGAATTCAGCAGAAGGAGGTCCATCATGGACAACGACAACGAGACCATCGGCGGCTACGCCGTGCCCGTCGACCCGATGGACATGCTGCAGTGCGAGAGCTGCCAGTAGCCCGCTGACACCACGAACCACCGAGACCCCGGAACGCCGACGACGGCGGACCGGGGTTTCGCATAGGCCCGGAGAGGCCTGTTCCACCGGCCGGAGGAGGACACCGTGAGCATCACCGTCGATGCGCGCTCGTCCGATGCCCGCGCCCGCCTCGCGAGCGACGCCGAAGTGCTCGATCGTGTGCACCGCACGCTCGGCCCCGTCGACGTCGTCGCCGAGCACTGGGGCGCCCACAAGCTCTCGCGCGTGCTGCACGTCGTCACGCGCGGCGGCGAGCAGGCGGTCGTCAAATGGCATCGGGATGCGGCACCCCACCACCGCGAGACCGAAGCCCTGCAGCAGTACGCCGTGGCGCTCGGCGGCGATGCGCCGCGCATCGTGCTGAGCGACCCGTCGCTGCGCCTCGTCACCCTCTCGCGGCTGCTCGGAGAGCCCGCAGCCGGAACCGCTCACGAGCGCGACCCCGACATCCACATGCGCGCGGGCGATCTCGTCCGGCGGCTGCACGATGCCGAGCCGCCCCGCAAGCACGACCGGTTCGGTCGGCACATCGCCGCCGAGTTCGAGCGCTGGAGCAGGGCCGCTGATGCGCTGTGGGGCGACGGCCTCGACGGGCGTGACGAGCGGGCCGAGCGGCTCGCCGCCGAGCGGCACCTCGCCCGCCAGCACGTCGCCGCGGCGCTCGACCTCGGTGAGCTGGATCACGTGCCGGCGCACCGGCGACTGACACCCCAGCACTGGATCATCGACCCCGGCGGCCACGTGCGCTTCATCGACTTCGCGCACCTCGAGTTCGAACCGCGCATCGTCGACCTGCTGTGGCTCGAGTACGGCCCGTGGCGTGACGAGCCCTGGTTGCGGGCCGCGTTCCTGCACGGCTACGGTCGCACGCCGACCGAGCGCGACGAGCTCGCGCTGCGCGCCGTCGCGGCGACGCGCGGCCTCGAGCTGCTCGTGCGCGGCGAGGCCCGCGGGCACACCGCCGAGCGTGCGCTGGGCCGCGCGATGCTCGACCGCCTGCTCGGCGCGACGCTCTTCTAGACCGGACCGCGGCATCCGCCTCGCGCCTAGACTGGGCGCGTGCCCGTGAATCCTGAGCTGACCGAGCGCGACTTCGCGCCGACCGCGCCCTACCTCGTGGGGCGCGAGAAGGTGCGCGAGTTCGCCCGCGCCGTCTTCGCGACCGCGCCGATGCACCACGACCCCGAGGCGGCCCGCGCCGCCGGCTTCGCCGACGTCGTGGCGCCGCCGACCTTCCCGATCGTCATCGCCGAGGCGACGCTGCAGCAGCTGCTCGCCGAGCCCGACGCCGGCATCGACTTCAGCCGCGTCGTGCACGGCGACCAGCGCTTCAGCTACTCGCGCCCGATCGTCGCGGGTGACGAGCTCACCGCGACGCTGCGAGTGACGAGCATCAAGTCGCTCGGCGGCAACAGCATGGTCACGAGCGAGTCGGCGATGACCGACGCGAGCGGCGCCCACGTCGTCACGAGCATCTCGACGCTCGTCATCAGAGGAGACGAGTCATGAGCCTGCTCGACGGCCTCGAGGTCGGCCAGGTCGTGTCCGAGCGCTCCTTCCCGCTCACGCGCGACAGTCTCGTGCGCTACGCCGGGGCGAGCGGCGACTTCAACCCCATCCACTACCGCGACGACGTCGCCGCCGCCGTCGGGCTGCCGGGCGTGCTCGCCCACGGCATGCTGACGATGGGCTTCGCCGTGCAACCGGTCGTCGATTGGCTGGATGCCCGCGGCTGGGTCAGCGATTACCAGGTGCGCTTCACGCGCCCCGTCGTGGTCGACCCGCAGCTCGGCGCGGTCGTGACGGTCGCGGCCACGGTCGGGGCTGTGGATGACGCCGGGGCCCGCATCGACCTCACGGCGACGGTCGGCGAGCAGACGGTGCTCGGCAAGGCGCAGGTGCGCGTCACCCCGCTCTCCTGATGACCGTGCGGCTCGCCGAGCTCACCACGCTGCGCGTCGGCGGCCCTGCCGAGCGCCTCGTGGAGGCGACGACGAGCGACGAGCTCGTCGCGGCGGTGCTCGACGCCGAGGGCTCGGGCGAGCCCTGGCTCGTGCTGGGCGGGGGCTCGAACGTGCTCGTCGGCGACGACGGTGTCGAGGGAGTCGTCGTGCGCGTCGCGACGCGCGGCATCGAGCGACGGCCGGATGCTCCCGGCTCCGCTCGCCCGGTGCGCCTGCGGGTGCAGGCGGGTGAGCCCTGGGATTCCCTCGTGGCGCACACCGTCGAGAACGGGTGGGGCGGCATCGAGGCGCTCAGCGGCATCCCGGGGTCGACGGGGGCCGCTCCCATCCAGAACATCGGGGCCTACGGGCAGGAGATCGCCGAGAGCATCGTGAGCGTCGAGGTGCTCGACGTCGACAGCGGCGAGCGGCGCACGGTGCCGGCGCCCGCGCTCGCGCTCGGCTACCGCACGAGCGCGATCAAGCAGGGCTGGCGGGCGGTCGTGCTCAGTGTCGACCTCGCGCTCGAGCGGCGCGATGGCGCGCTCGGTCGCCCCGTCGCCTATGCGCAACTGGCCGACGCGCTCGGGGTCGACGTCGGGCAGCGCGCTCCGCTCGCGGGCGTGCGTTCCGCCGTGCTCGCCTTGCGCGCGAGCAAGGGCATGGTGCTCGACGACGCCGACCCGCACTCGGTGAGCGCCGGCTCGTTCTTCACGAACCCGATCGTGACCGAGTCGTTCGCCCTCGGCCTGCCGCCCGACGCGCCGCGCTGGCCGCAGCAGCCCGAGCCGACCGCGCTCGCCGTGCCGCTCGGCGCCGAGCCGGCTCCGCCGCCCGCGCCCGTCGAGGGTTCGGTCAAGCTCAGTGCGGCGTGGCTCATCGAGCACGCCGGCATCGCCCGCGGCTTCGCCCTGCCGGGCTCGGGCGCATCCGTCTCGAAGAAGCACACGCTCGCCCTCACGAACGCGAGCGGGCGCGCGACGGCGGCCGAAGTGGCCGAGCTCGCGCGCTACATCCAGACGCGGGTCATGAGCGAGTTCGGTGTCGTGCTGCACCCCGAGCCCGTCTTCGTGGGCATCGCGCTCTAGCGCGTGGCGGCAGTGCCGCGCTCAGAGCAGCCCGCGCTCCATGGCGAGGGTGACGGCGCGCGTGCGGTCGTTCACCCCGAGCTTCTCGAAGGCCCGCAGCAGGTGCGTCTTGACGGTCGCCTCCCCCACGAACAGCCGTGCCCCGATCTCGCGGTTCGAGAGGCCTTCGGCGACGAGGCGCAGCACCTCGGTCTCGCGCGGCGTCAGCACGGGCGGCGCGGGCTCGCGCACGCGCGCGACGAGCTGCGCAGCGATCGCGGGCGACAGCGCCACTTCGCCCGCGGCGACCGAGCGCACTCCCGCGATGAGCTCCTCCGCCGGCGCCGCCTTCACGAGATAGCCGCTCGCTCCCGCTTCGATGGCCGAGAGGATGCTCGCGTCCGACTCGTAGGTCGTCAGCACGAGCACGCGCACGTCGTCGGTGCGTTCGCGGATGCGGGCCGTCGCCGCGTCGCCCGTCAGGCCGGGCATCCGCACGTCCATGACCACCACGTCGGGCCGCAGCGCGAGCGCGAGCTGCACGGCCTGCTCGCCGTCGGCGGCCTCGCCGATCACCTCGATGCCGTGCTCGCCCGCGAGCAGGGCGACGATGCCGGCCCGTACGACGGCATGATCGTCGGCGACGAGCACGCGGATCACCGGGTCGGGCCCGGCGCTCATCCGGTCACCGCCGGGTTCGGGATGCTCGCCGGCAGCTCGGCGACGATCACGGTGCCCGCCCCGTGCGCGCTCGTGACCCCCAGGGTGCCGCCGACGAGCGCGAGCCGCTCGGTCATGCCGCTCAGGCCGAAGCCGGCCGCCGCCACTCCGGGGTCGAAGCCGATGCCGTCGTCGGAGACCCTCAGCCGCACCCCGCCGTCGCCTGCGGGCTCGACGGCGATCGTGATGCGCGTCGCCCGCGCGTGCTTGCGCGCGTTGCCCAGGGCCTCCTGCGCGCAGCGCAGCACCACGACGTCCGCGTCGCGCGAGAGCGCGAGGCCGGGCGCGACGGCGCACGACACCTGCACGCCGGTCTCGCGCTCGAAGCGCTCGGCGAGGCGGTGCAAGGCGCTGTCGAGCCCGAGACCGTCGGGGTCGAGCGCGGCGCCCGCCACGACGAGTGCGCGCGTCTCGCCGAGCGCCGCCCGGGCGCCCTCTTCGATCATGGCGAGCGTCGCGTCGGGGGCTGCCGCCTCGCGCCGCGCGCGCTGCGCGAGCATGACGAGCCCGGTCAGGTCTTGCGCAATGGTGTCGTGCAGTTCGCGCGCGAGCCGCTCGCGCTCGGCCACCGCGCCGGCCTCGCGGTTGAGGGCGGCGATCTGCTGCTGCGCGCCCTGCAGCTCGGCCAAGAGACGGCCGCGCTCCTCGCCGAGCTCGCTCATGCGGCTGATCCAGAACCCCATCGCCAGGCTGAAGCCCAGCGAGAGCACCACCGTGAACAGGGTCTGCACGAGGTTGTCGACCCCGACGCCGAGCGTGATGAGAAAGCCGACGCCGATGGCGAGCGCGATCGCGATGTTGACGACGACCGCTCGCCGGATGGTCGCGCTGTAGACCCAGGCGATCGGGTAGGCGATGACCTGGATGATCGCGAGCGTCGGGTAGGCCGCGACGACGATGCCCGAGCTGAGCACGACGAGCACCACGAACGCCGTCGCGCGGGGCGACTCGGGCCCGCGCCGCCCGAGCGCGATCCACGCCACGACGAGCAGCGCGAGGCCGGCGAGGCCCGTCGCGATGCGCCAGGGCGAGTCGGTCAGGGCGAGCAGCACGACCGCGAGCAGGCCGGCCGTGCCGAGCACGGCCGCATCCCACCATCGCATGAACGCCACCGTACCTGTCGGCTCAGCTGTCCTTGCGGATCCAGCGGAACGTCAGTCGCGTCACGATGAGTCCGACGACGAGCCAGATGCCCAGCGCGAGCGCGATGCCGGGCAGATCCCACGACTCGTTCGTCTCGAGCACCACGAGCTCGTCGGGCAGGAAGACGCTGCGCATGCCCTGCGCCATCCACTTGAGGGGGAACACCGCGGCGACGTTCTGCAGCCACTCGGGAAGGTCGCTGAAGCGCAGGTAGACGCCGGAGATGAACTGCAGCACGAGGGTGATCGGGATCACGACAGCCGTCGCGCTCTTGCCCGAGCGCGGCACGGCGCTCAGAGCGATGCCGAGGATCGCCGAGGTGATGACGCCGAGTGCGAAGACCCAGGCGAAGGTCCACCATTTGCTCGCATCGTCGGGCAGCGGCACCTGGAAGACCGTGAATCCGAGCGCGAGCAGCACGATCGCCTGCAGCAGGCCCGTCACGAACGACTGGCCGAGCTTGCCGATGAAGTAGCTCACGACGGGCAGGGGCGAGCCCGCGAGGCGCTTGAGCGTGCCATCGCTCTTCTCCATCGCGATGTCGATCGCGAGGTTCTGCAGGCCGCTCAGCAGCACGCCCGCGGCGAGCATGGCGGGCAGGAAGAACCACGCGGCCGTGATGTCGTCGCCGTCGGCCGTCTGGCCGAAGCTCGTTTCGCTGAACGACACCGAGAAGATCGTGAGCATCACGACGGGGAAGAGGAAGGTGAAGAACACCGTGTCGCCCTGCCGGAAGTAGGCGCGCACCTCGTAGCCGATGCGCAGGGCCCCGAGGCGCACCGCGCGCGCGGCGCTGTTCTCGGTGAGTCCCGGGCGGGGGGTCGTCGTCGTGCTCATCGTGCCGTCTCCGTCTCGTTCAGGGCGTCGGCGGCGATCCCCGCCGCGTGCTCGTGGCCGACGAGGTCGAGATAGACGTCTTCGAGGCTCGGCCGAATCACCTCGAGCCCCTCGGGCTCGCCGCCCAAGCGCGCCACCAGCGCGGTCACGACGGCGGCGGGGGAGTCGGTGCGCTGCTCACGGCGCTCGCCGCCCTCGACCCAGCGCACGAGCGGCACGCGCGACTCGCGACCGCCGATCTCGTCGATGGGGGCGAGGTCGACCATGCGGCCTCCCGCGATGATGCCCGCGCGGTCGCCGAGCTGGGCGGCCTCGTCGAGGTAGTGGGTGGTGAGCAGGATGCTCGTGCCCTCGCGCTGCAAGGTGCGGATGAGCTGCCAGAAGCTGCGACGCGCCTCGGGGTCGAAGCCCGTCGTCGGCTCGTCGAGGAAGAGCAGCTCGGGCGCTCCGATGATGCCCACCGCGACGTCGACGCGGCGGCGCTGCCCGCCCGAGAGCTTGCGGATCAGCACGCCCGCCTTGCTCTCGAGCCCCACGGCGGCGATGACCTCGTCGACATCGCGCGGGTTCGGGTAGAGCGCCGCGAAGTGCCGCAGCTGCTCGCCCACCGTCACATTGCCGCTCTCGCCGCTCGACTGCAGCACGATGCCGATGCGGGCCTTCCAGTCGAGGCCGCCGCGGCCGGGGTCGACCCCGAGCACGCGCACGTCGCCGCTCGTGCGGTCGCGATACCCCTCGAGAATCTCGATGGTCGTCGACTTGCCGGCGCCGTTGGGGCCGAGCAGGGCGAAGGTCTCGCCGCGATGGATGTCGAACGAGATGCCGTCGACCGCGGTCAGCTCGCCATAGGTCTTGCGCAGCTCGTGCACCTCGATGGCGGTGTCGGTGGAGTTCATGCCCCCAGCATCCCCCGTGGGCGCGCCGCAGGGAACGCCCGCTCGGCGGATTCCCGGGTCAACCGAACGGTGGACGCCGAAATGCATTTGCGGGAATTCGATAAACGGCATCGAATTCCGATAATGTTGCCGCGCGCATTTCTGCGTGCTTTATCGATCGAGGGGGACCACCGTGAAGCGCATCACCACCGAGCTCGTCGACGATCTCGACAGCACCGTCATCGGCCCGGGCGAGGGCGGCACCATCACGTTCGCGCTCGACGGCGCGAGCTACGAGATCGACCTCGGTCGCGCCAACCAGCAGGCGCTGCGGGATGCGCTGGCCCCGTTCATCGCGAAGGCCCGTTCGACCGGCCGCCGCGCGTCGGCCGCACCGCGCTCGCGCGGCGCATCCTCGGGCTCGGGCGACACCGCCGCCGTGCGCGCCTGGGCGCAGCGCAACGGATACGCGGTCGGCGACCGCGGCCGCATCCCCGCCGAGGTGCGCGCCGCCTACACGGCCGCCCAGAACTAGCGCGGCCAGACCAGCGACACCGCGATCGCGACCATCACGATCGCGATGCCGGCGTCGAGCCAGCGCCACGCGCGCGGGCTCGACAACCATCGGCCGAGATAGCGCGCGCCGAACCCGAGCGCGGTGAACCACAGCACGCTGCCGAGCATCGCCCCGGCCCCGAACAGCCACCGCTGCTCGTTCCACGTGCTCGCGATCGACCCCAGCAGGAACACGGTGTCGAGGTACACGTGCGGGTTGAGCCAGGTGAGCGCGAGCGCCGTGAGCACCACCCCGCGCAGACGGGGGCGGGATGCGGGCGCCTGCTCGTCACCCGCGGGCTGCGCTCCCACCGTGAGCGCGCCGCTCGGGCGCCACGCGCGGCGCGCGGCGAGCATCCCGTACCCGACGAGAAAGACCGCGCCGGCCCAGCGGACGACATCGACGAGCCACGGCACCACGGTGAGCACGGCGCCGAGCCCCGCAATGCCGGCGGCGATCAGCACGGCGTCGGAGACCGCGCACACGATCACGACGGCGAGCACGTGCTCGCGGCGGATTCCCTGCCGCAGCACGAAGACGTTCTGGGCGCCGATGGCGATGATGAGCGAGAGGCCGAGCCCGAGCCCGGCGAGCGCTGCGGCCATCGCTACCGGGTGCCGAAGAGCGCCTGCAGGCGCTGGATGCCCTCGAGCAGGTCGGCGTCGCCGAGCGCGTAGCTGAAGCGCAGGTAGCCGCTGGGTCCGAACGCCTCGCCAGGCACCGCCGCGACCTCGGCGTGCTCGAGCACGAGGTCGGCGAGCTCGAGCGAGGTCGTGGGAGTCGAGCCCTTCCACTCGCGGTTCAGCAGCGCCGTGACGTCGGGGTAGACGTAGAACGCGCCGGTCGGGGTCGGCGTGACCATGCCGGGGATGCGGTTGAGCTCGGCGACGGCAACGCGACGCCGCCGGTCGAAGGCCTCGCGCATCGTCACGACGGCATCCTGCGGACCGGTGAGCGCAGCGATCGCGGCGCGCTGCGAGATGTTGGCGACGTTGCTCGACAGGTGCGACTGCAGGTTCGAGGCCGCGGCGATGACGTCGGCGGGGCCGACCATCCAGCCCACGCGCCACCCGGTCATGGCGTAGGTCTTCGCGACGCCGTTGACGAGGATGCTCTGCTCGGCGAGCTCGGGCACGGCCTCGACGATCGAGACCGCGCGCACGCCGTCGTAGGTGAGGGCCTGGTAGATCTCGTCGCTGATGACCCAGATGCCGTGCTGCAGCGCCCACTCGCCGATGGCGCGGGTCTGCTCGGGGCTGTAGACCGAGCCGGTGGGGTTCGAGGGGCTCACGAAGAGCAGCACCTTGGTGCGCGGCGTGCGCGCCGCCTCCAGCTGCTCGACCGTCACGAGGTAGTCCTGATCGGCGCCCGCGAAGACCTCGACCGGAACGCCGCCCGCGAGGCGCACGACCTCGGGATAGGTGGTCCAGTACGGGGCCGGCAGCAGCACCTCGTCGCCCTCGTCGACGATCGTCGCGAAGGCCTGGAACACCGCCTGCTTGCCGCCGTTGGTGATGATGACGCGGCCCGCGCTCGTCTCGAGCCCCGAGTCGCGCTTCGTCTTCTCGGCCACCGCCTCACGCAGCTCGGGCAGGCCCGCCGCGGGGGTGTAGCGGTGGTTCTTCGGGTCGCGGGCGGCGACGACCGCGGCCTCGACGATGTGCTCGGGGGTGGGGAAGTCGGGCTCGCCCGCGGCGTAGCTGATGACGGGTCGCCCGGCGGCCTTGAGGGCCTTGGCCTTGGCGTCGACCTTGAGGGTCGCGGATTCGCTGATGGCGGCGATGCGGCGGGCGATGCGGGAGGAGTCGGCGGTCACGGCCCCGATTCTACGGGGGCACAGCATCCCTCGCGCCGGATGCTCGTGCCGCTCGTCGGCGCGGGGCCCGGGTTGGCGCTCCCCGCGTCGTCGCCTACACTGGGTCGAGGTAGTTGATCTCTGCCATGCTTTCGCGTGCCCGAAGATCAGCCATCCACCGCAGAGGGCGGTGGCTCAATTGGTAGAGCAGCGGTCTCCAAAACCGCAGGTTGCAGGTTCGAGTCCTGTCCGCCCTGCAGAGTCGTCGGCCCGGGGGTTCCGAACGGAGCCCCCGGGAACGACGATGACATGTGCCTGACGGCACGCCCCACCACAGTCATGACGACGATGAGTCGTGAGGAGAGCATCACGTGAGCAATGTGATCGATGAGCCCGGCGAGGACATCGTCGCGAACGCCAAGAAGGAGCGCGCCGAGAAGCGTGGTCCGTTCGGGCGCTTCGCGCTGTTCATCCGCCAGGTGCTCAACGAGCTCAGCAAGGTGGTCACCCCCACGCGGCGCGAGCTCATCACCTACACGATCGTCGTGCTCGTCTTCGTGATCATCATGATGGCGATCGTCTCGGGCCTCGACATCGTGTTCCTGTGGCTCGTGCGGTTCGTCTTCGGTGACGGATCGGCCGCGGTCGGCCTGTAGCCGCCGCACCATCCCACCGACGTACTGAGAGAAAGAGAAACCGTGACCGAGAAGCTCCCCAGCGACCTCGACTACTCGACCGCCGCTGAGCAGTCGTCGGAGGAGGATGAGGCGCAAGAGGGCAACACCCTCGCCGCCGACCTGCACTCGGTCGACGCCGTCGAGCACTCGGCGATGCACCTCGTCGACGAGAGCGACGAGCCCGACCTCGACGGCCTGCTCGACGCGCTCGAGGCCGCCGCCGACCCCGAGGCCGACGCGGTCGTCGACGACGCGCTCGACATCGACTCCGCCGACGAGGCCGAGGCCGCCGCCGAGGCGACGCACGACGAGGCCGACGAGCCCGAGACCGACGCGGAGCCCGCCGAGGTCGACCCGTACGACGAGTTCAAGCTCGAGCTGCGCATGAAGCCGGGCAAGTGGTACGTCGTGCACTCGTACGCGGGCTTCGAGAAGCGCGTCAAGCAGAACATCGAGAACCGCAAGATCTCGATGAACATGGAGGAGAGCATCTACGAGGTGCAGGTTCCCATGGAGGACGTCGTCGAGATCAAGAACGGCCAGCGCAAGCTCGTCACGCGCGTGCGCATCCCCAGCTACGTGCTCGTGCGCATGGATCTCAACGAGGACAGCTGGTCGGTCGTGCGGCACACCCCCGGTGTGACGGGCTTCGTGGGCAACGCCCACAACCCGACGCCGCTGCGGTTCGATGAGGCGTTCCAGATGCTCAAGTCGACCGTGCAGATCGCCGAGGCCCCGGCCAAGGCGGGCGGCACCAAGGGTGGCGGGCTCGCGGCTCGTGTCATCCCGGCCGAGATCGACTTCGAGGTCGGCGAGACGATCACCATCAAGGAGGGCTCGTTCGCCGGGCTCCCCGGCACGATCAACGAGATCAAGCCCGAGAGCGGCAAGCTCACGGTGCTCGTCTCGCTGTTCGAGCGCGAGACTCCGGTCGAGCTGTCGTTCGACCAGGTCACCAAGCTCTGAGCTGACACGAACACCCACCACCGACCACCGCGGCGCGCACAGGGCGCGCAGGCGGGAGCGCAGCATCCACTCGGATGCTGCTCGACACGAAGGAAGAGAACATGGCACCGAAGAAGAAGGTCACGGGTCTGATCAAGCTGCAGATCCAGGCCGGCGCCGCCAACCCCGCCCCGCCCATCGGCCCGGCGCTCGGTCAGCACGGCGTCAACATCATGGAGTTCTGCAAGGCCTACAACGCCGCGACCGAGTCGCAGCGCGGCAACGTCATCCCGGTCGAGATCACCGTGTACGAGGACCGTTCGTTCACGTTCATCCTCAAGACGCCGCCGGCCGCCGAGCTCATCAAGAAGGCCGCGGGCGTGCAGAAGGGGTCGTCGACCCCGCACACCGTCAAGGTGGCCAAGCTCACCAAGGAGCAGGTGCGCCAGATCGCCGAGCAGAAGCAGGTCGACCTCAACGCCAACGACATCGAGGCGGCCGAGAAGATCATCGCCGGCACTGCTCGCAGCATGGGCATCACCGTCGAGCAGTAGCTCGACTCGCCACTTTCACACCAGCAGGACCTTCACCTCAGCGGGAGAGCCAGCCAGGCTCGTCAACCGCGAACTCACCTCTAGGAGACACAACATGGCACAGAAGTCGAAGGCCTACCGGGCCGCGGCCGAGAAGATCGAAGACGGCAAGTTCTACTCGACGGCCGAGGCCGTCGCCGTCGCTCGACAGACCGGCTCGAAGAACACCAACTCCACCGTCGAGGTCGCGCTCAAGCTCGGCGTCGACCCCCGCAAGGCCGACCAGATGGTGCGCGGCACCGTCAACCTGCCGCACGGCACGGGCAAGACCGCTCGCGTCATCGTGTTCGCGACCGGCCCTGCGGCCGAGGCCGCGATCGCGGCCGGCGCCGACGAGGTCGGCGGCGTCGAGCTCATCGAGAAGGTCGCCGGCGGCTACACCGCCTTCGACTCGGCGGTCTCGACCCCCGAGCTCATGGGCCAGGTCGGTCGACTCGGCAAGGTGCTCGGCCCCCGCGGCCTCATGCCCAACCCGAAGACGGGCACCGTCACCCCCGATGTGGCCAAGGCCGTCACCGACATCAAGGGCGGCAAGATCGAGTTCCGCGTCGACAAGCACGCCAACGTGCACTTCATCATCGGCAAGACCGCGTTCACCGAAGAGCAGCTGCACGAGAACCTGAAGGCGGCGCTCGACGAGGTCATGCGCCTCAAGCCGTCGAGCTCGAAGGGGCGCTACCTGCAGAAGGGCTCGCTCTCGACGACCTTCGGTCCGGGAATCCCGCTCGACGTCAACGCCGTTTAGCGTTTTCTGTCGCGCCGCCGCTCCTGCGGCGCGACGCACGAACGGCCCCGCTTCGGCGGGGCCGTTCGTGGTTTCGGCTCGGCCCGAGCTGCGTCTCGCCGCGCGCCTGTTCACAACTCAGGCTCAGCACGCGGACGTGCGCGATTCGCGCGGCAGATCCGGCGGTACCGCCTCAGGTGCGAACACGGGCGGGCAGAACAAGGGGATGCTCGAGAGCGGTGTGCCCGTGCGCGAGGCCCGACGGGCTTCCTCGTCGACGAGGCGGTCGACGACGCCGCCGTGCACGAGCGCCCGCTGGCCGGGGCGGGCGTCAGGGCCGGGATACCTCGATCGCGATCTTGCCGCGCGTGCGGCCCGACTCGACCAGGCGGTGCGCCTCGGCGAGCTCGTCGAGCGGCAGGACGCGGTCGACGTGCACGCGGAGATCGCCGGCCTCGATCATGCGGGTGATGACGGCGAGGGTCGCGCCGTTCGGCGAGACCTTGTAGTCGGTCGCGCGCACGCCCGCGGCGGCGGCGTCGTCGAGCATGCCCGGCCAACTGCCGGTGGGCGCGTTGACGAGCAGCCCGCCCGGCCGCAGCGCGGCGAGCGAGCGCGTGCCGGTGTCGTCGTGCACGTTGCCGATGAGGTCGATCACGACATCGTGGTCGTGCACCTCGTGCTCGAACCGCGTGGTCGTGTAGTCGACGACGCGGGCGGCCCCGAGCTCGCGCACGAACGACACGTTGGCCGTCGAGCATGTGGCGGTGACGCTCGCGCCGAAGTACGCCGCCAACTGCACCACGAAGTGCCCGACGCCGCCGGCGCCGGCGTGGATGAGCATCCGCTGCCCCTCATGGGCGCGCGCGACGTCGACGACCATGCCCCACGCGGTCAGTGCCGCGAGCGGCACCGCCGCGGCCTCGGTCATCGAGAGCGTCGTGGGTTTCGGCGTGAGGAAGAGCTCGGGCACCGCCGCGTACTCGGCGTTTCCGCCATCGAGCCGCGGCACGATCGTCATGCCGTAGACCTCGCGGCCGGGCGCGAGCGCGTGCGACTGGTAGGCCGACTCGACGACCGTGCCGGCGATGTCGTAGCCGAGCACGGCGGGGTACTGCCGGATGGCGCCCGCCGCCCCGCGGCCCGCCCGCGTCTTGACGTCGATCGGGTTGACGCTCGTGGCGTGCACGCGCACGAGCACCTCCGCCCCCGCTCGCACCGGCACGGGCAGCTCGGCCGCCTCGAGCACCTCGGTGCCGCCGATCGCGGTCATGACCATCGCGCGCATCATCGTCATCGCTTCTCGCCCTCCCCCTGCTACGCCCAGTGAACACGATGTGCGTCTCGCCCGTGTTAACTCCCTGTCACAACCCGGAGACGAGTGGCGCGTTCGGCACGTAGCATGAGCGCAGACCCCGCTCCCGCTGGTGAAAGGCCCGTCGCGTGACCGCTCTCTTCCTCGTGCTGCGCATCGTCGCGGCGCTGGCCATCGGGGCCGCCGTCGTCGGCCAGATCGTGACCTCGCTGCTGTTCTGGCAGCGGGAGGGGCTCACCGACATCCCCTTCCGCCTCACCAACTTCTTCAGCTTCTTCACGATCGAATCGAACATCCTCGCCACGGTGGTGCTCGTCATGGCCATCGGCCTGACGCTGCTGAAGGCGAGCCCCCGCTGGTTCAGCGTGCTGCGCGCCGTCGCGACGACCTTCATGGTGACGACGGGCATCGTCTACAACCTGCTCCTGCGCAACATCGAGCTGCCGCAGGGCGCCACACTCGACTGGTCGAACGAGATCCTGCACCTGTGGGGGCCGCTGTACCTGCTGCTCGATTGGCTGTTCGCGCCCGGCCGCCACGTCCTCGCCTGGAAGCACATCGGCACCATCGTGTCCTTCCCGATCGTCTGGGCGATCTACACGCTCGTGCGCGGCCCGCTCACGTACGACGTGGTCACCGATGGCCCGTGGTACCCGTACCCCTTCCTGAACCCGGAGACCTCGGCGAACGGCTACCTCTCCGTGGCCTTCTACGTCATCCTCATCGCGGCCGTGATCGGCCTCGTCGGCGCGGGCGTCATCCGCATCTCGCGCCTGCGCCGCGGCCCCGGCGCCGCGCACGCGATCCACGACGAGCCGGCGGCCGCGCGCGCCGCCGCGACCGCCTGACCGCCTCGCCGTGGTCGACAGCCCTCAGCGGCATCGGGATGCCGCGCTCGCCGTCATCGGCGCCCTGCTCGTGGCGGCCGCCCTCGTGCTCATCTGGCTGGCCCGCGTGTCGGTGCCCCGCGAGCTCTACGTGAGCGAGCTCGGAGCGCTCGGCGAGCCGACGGCCGAGCAGTTCCGCCTCGCCCTGCTGCTGCTCGTGGCGGGCGGGATGCTCGTGGCCTGGTCGATGCGCGACCTGCGCAGCCGCCCGCCGCTGCTGCGGCGCGGCACGCCGGCGCTCACGCTCGCCCTCGCCTGCTCGTCGTTCCTCGTCGCCGCGCAGGTGCCGTGCACGCAGGCGTGCCCGCTGCCGGTGGGCGACACGTTCACGGTGCAGGATCTCGTACACACCCTCGCGGCCGTCGTCGCGTTCGGGGCGGCGTGCTGGGCGATGCTGCAGGTGGCCTTCGCCCCCGGCCACCGAGCGCTCAGCGGGCTGACGCTGCTCATGGCGGTCGCGGTCGGCGTGGTCGCGGCGACGGGCGGCCTGCTCTCGCTCGCCCGCTGGAACGCGGTGTTCGGCAGCCGTCTCGAGCTCGTAGCGACGACGATCGGCATCGGATGGCTCGTGGTCTTCGGCATCGTGCGGGCCGCCCGGCTGGTGACCCGGCCGTCGATCGTGAGCCTCGCGAGCCCCGACGCCGCTTAGGTCATACCTTTGTTGTCGGTTGCCCGCCGTCGACCGTAGAGTGGAGCACGGTCGCGCCCGTCGGCGCATCGGCCCGCCACCATCGTCGAGGAGTTCCGCCGTGCCCCGTCCCCCCGTCTCCGTGCAGCTCTACACGGTGCGCGATGCGCTCGCCGCCGACCCCGGCGCCACCCTGCAGCGGCTCGCGGACCTCGGGTTCCGCTGCGTCGAGCCCTTCGGTCTCACGGATGCCGCCGAGACGCTGCGGCCGGCGCTCGCCGCGGCGGGGCTCACCGCGCCCACCTCGCACGCGACCCTGCTCGGCGGCGTGCACGAGGCCGCCATCGCCGCCGCGGCGCGCGTCGGCGTCACGACCCTCATCGACCCCTACGTGCCCGAGGAGCGCTGGACGACGCGCGACGACGTCGCCGCGCTCGCAGCCGAGCTCACCGCCGTCGCCCGGATCGCCGCCGACCACGGCCTGCAGGTGGGCTACCACAACCACTGGTGGGAGCTCGAGCGCCGCATCGACGGCACCCCGGCCCTCGAGGTGTTCGCCAACGCGCTCGGCGACGAGGTCGTGCTCGAGCTCGACACCTACTGGAGCGCGGTCGGCGGCGTCGACCCCGTCGCGCTGCTCGGTCGACTCGGTGAGCGCGTCGTCGCGCTGCACATCAAGGACGGCCCCGTGAACCGCGAGATCGAGCAGCAGCTGCCCGCGGGCTCGGGCGCGATGCCCGTCGCCGAGATCCTCGCCGCGGCGCCGACCGCCCGCCCCGTCATCGAGTTCGACGCCTACGCGGGCGACCTGTTCGAGGGCATCGCCGCGAGCCTCGCGGCAGTGCGCGCACGGGGGGTCGAGGCGTGACCGGCCCCGTGGGCGTCGGCGTCATCGGCGCGGGCGTCATCAGCCAGCAGTACCTCGAGAACCTCACGCGCGCGGCCGACGTGCGCGTGCTCATGGTCGCCGACCTCGACACCGATCGCGCCGCGGCCCGGGCCGCCGAGTACGGGGTGCCCTCGAGCGGCTCGGTCGCCGAACTGCTCGCGCGCGACGACATCGAGATCGTCGTCAACCTCACGATCCCCGCCGCGCACGTGCCGGTCGCGCTCGACGCCCTTGCGACGGGCAAGCACGTCTGGAGCGAGAAGCCCTTCGCGCTCGACCTCGCGAGCGGCCAGGCGCTGCTCGACGAAGCCCACCGCGCGGGCCTGCGCGTCGCGTGCGCGCCCGACACCGTGCTCGGTGCGGGCATCCAGACCGGGCGCCGGCTCATCGAGTCCGGGGCGATCGGCACGCCGCTCACGGCGCTCACGCTCTTCCAGGTCTCGGGCCCCGAGGCGTGGCACCCGAGCCCCGACTTCCTCTACGCCCGCGGCGGCGGGCCGCTGTTCGACATGGGCCCGTACTACCTCTCGACGCTCGTGCAGCTCATGGGCCCGGCGGCGCAGGTCGTCGCGCGGGGCTCGCAAGCGCGCGCATCCCGCATCATCGCCTCGGGGCCCCGCGCTGGCGAGTCGTTCCCCGTCGAGGTGCCGACGCACGTGGCCGCCCTCATCGACTTCGAGAACGGCACGACGGCGCAGAGCACGTTCTCGTTCCAGTCGAGCCGTCCGCGCGTCGGCATCGTCGAGATCGCCGGCACCGAGGGCACGCTGAGCCTGCCCGACCCGAACATGTTCGAGGGCGAGCTGCGCATCTGGCGGGATGGCATGTTCGAGGAGGCGGACGCCGAGGTCGTGCCCGCGAGCGGGTCGACCTTCTCGCGCGGCGCCGGCGTCGTCGAGCTCGCCCGCGCCATCCGCGCCGGCCGGCCCGAGCGCGCCTCGGGCGAGTTCGCCTTCCACGTGCTCGACCTCATGGTGTCGATCCAGCACTCGGCCGAGACCGACGGCGCCGCCGTCGGCATCGCGAGCACCGTGACGATCCCCCCGGCGCTGCCGGAGGACTGGGACCCGACCGCCGCGACCCTCTAGGAGCCCCGCATGAGCCCCGCATCCCTCGGCGTCGCCCTCATCGGCGGCGGCTTCATGGCCGACGTGCACAGCCGCGCCGCGCGCGCGGCGGGGGCCCGCATCGTGGGCGTCACGAGCTCGACGCCCGAACGATCGCGCGCGGCGGCCGAGCGCATCGGCGCCGAGTCCGCGTTCGATGACGTGGATGCCCTGCTCGCCGACGACCGCGTGCAGGTCGTGCACGTCGTCACCCCGAACGCCACCCACCACGAGCTGACCGTGCGCGTGCTCGCCGCGAGCAAGCACGTCGTGACGGAGAAGCCGCTCGCGACGACCGTCGCCGACGCCGTCGACCTCGAGCAGCGGGCCGCGGCCGCGGGGGTCGCCGCGACCGTGCCGTTCGTCTACCGGTTCCACCCCATGGTGCGCGAGGCGCGGACGCGCGTCGCCGCCGGGCAGGTCGGGCGGCTGTTCAGCGTGCAGGGGGCGTACCTGCAGGACTGGCTGCTCGCGGCGGGCGACGACAACTGGCGCGTGTCGTCCGAGGCGGGGGGCGCCTCACGGGCCTTCGCCGACATCGGCTCGCACCTGTGCGATCTGCTCGAGTTCGTCACGGGCGAGCGGCTCGCGCGCCTGCAGGCCATCACGAGCACCGTCTACCCCGAGCGCGCGTCCACGGGCCCGGTCGCGACGGAGGACCTCGCGGGCGTGCTCGCGCAGACCGGCGGTGGCGCCGTCGTGAGCCTCCTCGTCTCGCAAGTGGCGCCGGGCCGCAAGAACGGGCTCGTGCTCGAGGTGCACGGCGCGACCGAGTCGCTGCGCTTCGCGCAGGAGCGTCCGGAGGAGCTGTGGATCGGTCGCCGCGCGGGCAGCGAGCTGCACCTGCGCAGCACCGACGAGCTGCACCCCGACGCCGCGCGTCTCTCGGTGCTGCCCCCGGGCCACCCGCTCGGCTACCAGGACGCCTTCACGGCGTTCGCCGCCGACACCTACGCCGCCGTGCGCGGTGCCGCGCCCGAGGGCCTGCCGGTCTTCGCCGACGGCGTGCGCGCGGCGCGCATCACGGATGCCGTGCTCGCCTCGGCGCGCACCGGCGACTGGATCGACCTCTAGACCCCCTGCCCGAAGCCCCGAAGAAGGAGCCACTCGTGTCCACGCATCCCGTCACCCTGTTCACCGGCCAGTGGGCCGACCTCACGCTCGAGGAGGTCGCGACGCTCGCCGAGCAGTGGGGCTACGACGGCCTCGAGATCGCGGCCTCGGGTGAGCACCTCGACGTGCAGCGCGCGGTCGAGGACGACGACTACCTGCAGGGCCGCCTCGACATCCTCGCGCGCCACAACCTGCGGGTCTACGCCATCTCGCACCACCTCGCGGGGCAGGCGGTGTGCGACGACCCGATCGACTTCCGGCACCAGGCGATCCTGTCGAGCCGCGTGTGGGGCGACGGCGAGCCCGAGGGGGTGCGGCAGCGGGCGGCCACCGAGCTGCAGTACGCGGCGCGCGCGG
This sequence comes from Microcella humidisoli, assembly GCF_024362325.1. Lineage (NCBI taxonomy): Bacteria > Bacillati > Actinomycetota > Actinomycetes > Micrococcales > Microbacteriaceae > Microcella > Microcella humidisoli. The sequence goes on along the minus strand of NZ_CP101497.1, from coordinate 768,803 downwards.
CCCGTCGTCTCGGCGTCGATACCGTCGTGGGCTTCACGGGCTCGAGCATCTGGCCGTACGTCGCGATGTTCCCGCCCGTGCCGGCGAGCGTCATCGAGGGCGGCTTCGAGGACTTCGCCCGCCGCTGGAACCCCATTCTCGACGTCTTCGACAGCGAGGGCGTGCGCTTCGCGCACGAGGTGCACCCCGGCGAGATCGCCTACGACTACTGGACGAGCGTGCGCACGCTCGAGGCGATCGACCACCGCGAGGCCTTCGGCTTCAACTGGGATCCGAGCCACATGATGTGGCAGAACATCGACCCCGTCGGCTTCATCGTCGACTTCGCCGACCGCATCTACCACGTCGACTGCAAGGACACGCGGCTGCGCCCGCACAACGGCCGGGCGGGCGTCATGGGATCGCACCTGCCGTGGGGCGACCCGAAGCGCGGCTGGGACTTCGTCTCGACCGGGCACGGCGACGTGCCGTGGGAGGACTCGTTCCGCGCGCTCAAGGCGATCGGCTACACGGGGCCCATCTCCATCGAGTGGGAGGACGCCGGCATGAGCCGACTGCACGGCGCCGCGGAGGCCGTGCAGTTCGTGCGCTCGCTGCTGTGGGAACTGCCCGAGCAGTCGTTCGACGCCGCCTTCTCGAACCAGGACTGAGGCGCGGCCCCGCGCGATCGGGGTACAAAAGTGAACGAACTGGTCCCCCCTTCTGGGGACCGGCTTGCCCCCCAACGGGGGACTGTGAAGCGTGTTCGTTAAGCGCACACTGGGATGCGAGGGATCACCTGAGTCCCTTGCAGGGAGGACTCGCCGCACCCGAGGCGGTGAGACCCCCTGCACCCCCGATCACGATCGCGAGGACCCGATGATCACCCTTCCGCTCATCATGATCGTGTCGCTCGTCGCCTTCTTCGGCCTCATCGTCGGCATCGCCGGCTCGGGTCGTCGCAGCCGAGGCGCCCACCGAGCCTGACACCACCGATCCTGAGCGCATCGCGCTCACTGAAGAGAGCCCCGGCCCGCATCCCCTCGCCGCCGGGGCTCTCGTCTGCCCGCCGGCACTCGTCACCCGGCACCCGGCACCCGGCACTCGCCACCCTAGGATCCTCCAAGCAGGCTCATAGAATCCTGCGCCTTACTGGAGGCATGGCTGACGACGAGCTTCCCGAGTCCCCCCGCCTCACCCGCCCCGACGGCTCGCCCGTGCGGGCCCTCGTGGTCGACGACGAGCCCTCGCTCGCCGACCTCGTGTCGATGGCCCTGAAGTACGAGGGGTGGGATGTGCGCACCGCGCTCACCGGCCAGCAGGCCCTGCAGCACGGCCGCGAGTTCAAGCCCGACATCGTCGTGCTCGACATCATGCTGCCCGACCTCGATGGTCTGGAGGTGCTGCGACGCCTGCGCGCCGACGGCGCGGATGTTCCCGTGCTCTTCCTCACCGCGAAAGACTCGGTCGACGACCGCGTGGTCGGCCTCACCGCGGGCGGCGACGACTACGTCACCAAGCCGTTCAGCCTCGAAGAGCTCGTCGCCCGACTGCGCGGGCTCATCCGGCGCAGCACGCTCGTCGTGAGCGAGCGCGCCGACCCCGAGATCCGCGTGGGCGACCTCGTGCTCAACGAGGAGAGCTACGAGGTGCGGCGCGGCGACACCGAGATCGAGCTCACGGCGACCGAGTTCGAGCTGCTGCGCTACCTCATGCGCAACCCCAAGCGCGTGCTGAGCAAGGCGCAGATTCTCGACCGCGTCTGGAGCTACGACTTCGGCGGGCGCTCGAGCATCGTCGAGATCTACATCTCGTACCTGCGCAAGAAGATCGACACGCTCGGCCCCGCCATGATCCACACCGTGCGCGGCGTCGGCTACATGATCAAGCCGGTCACCTGATGCACGGAGGATGGTCGCTACGCAAGCGGCTCGTGGCGGGCATCCTCGTGCTGCTCATGATGGCGACCCTCGCGATCGGCGTGCTGAGCGTGTACTTCCTGCGGGCCAACCTCGTCGCGCAACTCGACGACGAGCTGCGCATCATCGCGCAGCGCATCGAGAGCGTCGCCGCCCCCGGGCGCGGACCCGCGCAGAGCTTCGAGGGCCCCGGCCTGCCGACGGGCTCGCTCATCGGCGTCGTGCAGTCCGACGGCTCGGCCGTCGCCGCCTACCTCGATGACAACGCGACCGTGCGCGAGCTCAGCAGCGTGCAGCTGCGCGTGCTCGCGGCGCGGGCGCTCGGCGAGCCCGTGACCCTTCGGCTGCCGGGCGGGCTCGGCGAGTTCCGCGTGCTCGCGACGACCGCCGACCGCGACACCGTGCTCATCGTCGGCCTCTCGACGCGCGAGGTCACGGCCACCATCGCTCGCCTCGCCGCGGTCATCGCCGCCGTGCTCGCCGGCATCCTCGTCGTCGCGGCCGTGCTCGGTCGCGAGGTCGTGCGCCTCGGGCTGCGCCCGCTCACGCGCGTGCGCGAGGCCGCGACCGCGGTCACGACCCTGCCGCTCGACCGCGGCACCGTCGCCCTCGCCGACCGGCTGCCCGTGCTCGACACCGATCCGACCACCGAGGTCGGCCAGCTCGGCGCAGCCTTCACGCGCATGCTCGAGCACGTGCAGAACGCCTTCGACGCCCGCCAGGCGAGCGAGCAGAAGGTGCGCCAGTTCGTCGCCGATGCCAGCCACGAACTGCGCACGCCCCTCGCCGCCATCCGCGGGTACAGCGAGCTCACGCGCCGCAGCGGCCACCAGCTGCCCGACGACATCCGCCACGCGCTCTCGCGCATCGAGTCGGAGTCGGTGCGCATGTCGGCGCTCGTCGACGACCTGCTGCTGCTCGCGCGCCTCGACGAGGGCCGCGAGCTGCGCCGAGACCCCGTCGACCTCTCGGCCGTCATGACCGACGCCGTCGCCGATGCGCAGGCCACCTCGCGCGCCCACGACTGGGTCGTGCGCGTGCCGCGCGCGCCCGTCATCGTCGAGGGCGACCAGCACCGGCTGCACCAGGTCATCGCCAACCTGCTCGCCAATGCGCGCGTGCACACCCCCGAGGGCACGCGCGTCACGGCGGCGCTCGGCACCCTCGAGGGCCGCGCCATCGTCACCGTCACCGACACGGGTCCCGGCATTCCCGCCGAAGTGCAGCCCGTGCTGTTCGAGCGCTTCGCGCGCGCCGACACCTCGCGCTCGCGCGCCACCGGCTCGACGGGTCTCGGGCTCGCGATCGTCGCCGCGGTCGTGCAGGCGCACGGCGGCGAGGTCGCCGCCTCGTCGCGCCCGGGCGAGACCGTCTTCCGGGTCAGCCTGCCGCTCGTGAGAACGCCGGTGGTCGCGAGCGCCTAGGCTCGCACCATGCGCATCGCCGTCACCGGTTCGGCCGGCAAGCTCGGGCAGGCCGTCGTCTCGCACCTGGTCGAGACCGGGCACTCCGTGACCGGGCTCGACGCCGTCGGCGCCCCCGGTGAGGGCTTCGTGCGCGTCGATCTCGCCGACAGTGGGCAGGTGCTGGATGCCCTCGCCGGGGTCGAGGAGCGCTACGACGGCCTCGACGCCGTCGTGCACCTGGCGGCGAGCCCGGCCCCGGGCATCCGGCCCGACACGGTGCTGCTGCAGGACAACCTGGCGATGACGATCGCGGTCTTCCAGGCCGCCCGCCGGGCTGGCATCACGCGCATCGTGCACGCCTCGAGCGAGACCCTGCTCGGCCTGCCGCTCACGGAGGCGCCGCCGGCCGCACCGATCGACGAGGCTCAGCCGACGCGCCCCAACTTCATGTACGCGATCGGCAAGCACCTCGAGGAGGAGCTCGGCCGCAAGCTCTGCCGCCTCGACGCCGACCTGTCGATCACGGGGCTGCGCTTCAGCAACGTCATGGCGCCCGACGACTACGCCGAGTTCGACAGCTGGCAGGACGACCCCGCGGTGCGGCGGTGGAACCTGTGGGGCTACATCGACCGCCGCGACGGTGCGCACGCCGTCGAGCGCGCGCTGGCCGTGCGCGGGCCGGGCTACGAGACCTACATCATCGCCGCCGCCGACACCGTCATGCGGCGCGACTCCGCCGAGCTCATGGCCGCCGAGTTCCCGCGGGTGCCGCTCACCCGCCCCCTCGCCGGGCGCGAGACGCTGCTGTCGATCGACGCCGCGCGCCGCGACCTCGGCTACGCGCCGCGGCACTCCTGGCTCGACGGGCGGTAGCGCGCGGCCGCGGTTTTGCGGCGGGCGGTCGGCGTGACGTATGCTGGCCTCTTGCCATAGACCGCCGGTTGTCACCGTGGCTGCACGCAGACCCTGTTTGCGTGCGGAATACGAGGACCGAAGGCTCGCACGCTCCTGACGGAGCGGACGAGGGCCCGCGCAGGTGTACTGAACTGAAACCGCTCGCTCCTCGATCTCGAGGGTGAGCGAAGAGGCTCGTGCGCATGCGCATGGGCCTTTCGTCATGTGTGCCGGGTTTCCGCCCCGCGGCGGTCGTGGCAAGACCAACGACAAACATTGAGGAGCACCATGGCGAACAAGGAAGCAACGGTCGCCGAGCTGAAGGAACTGTTCTCCAGCTCGACCGCCGTCCTGCTCACCGAGTACCGCGGTCTCACGGTGGCGCAGCTCAAGACGCTGCGTGGCAACATCCGTGCTGACGCGTCGTACGCCGTGGTGAAGAACACGCTGACCAAGATCGCGGCCAACGAGGCAGGCATCGACTCGCTCGATGACATGCTCGCCGGCCCGTCTGCTCTCGCCTTCGTGCACGGTGACCCCGTGACCGTGGCGAAGGCGCTGCGTGACTTCGCCAAGGCGAACCCCAACCTCGTGGTGAAGGGCGGCTACTTCGACGGTCGCCCGCTCGACGCCTCCGAGGTCATGAAGCTCGCCGAGCTCGAGAGCCGTGAGGTGGTGCTGGCCAAGCTGGCCGGCGCCGTCAAGGCTTCGCTGTTCGGTGCCGCGTACATGTTCAACGCGCCGCTGGCGCAGGCCGCTCGCGCCGTTGACGCGCTGCGGCAGAAGCAGGAGTCCGGCAGCTGATTCTCAGCCGACCGGTTCACGACACGACACAACCCAGAAGGAGAAATCATGGCCAAGCTCACGACTGACGAGCTCATCGAGGCGTTCAAGGAGCTTTCGCTCATCGAGCTCAGCGAGTTCGTCAAGAAGTTCGAAGAGGTCTTCGAGGTCACCGCCGCCGCGCCCGTCGCGGTCGCCGCTGCCCCCGCCGCTGGTGGCGCCGCCGCCGAAGAGGTCGAGGAGAAGTCGTCGTTCGACGTCGTTCTCGAGGCCGCTGGCGACAAGAAGATCCAGGTCATCAAGGAGGTCCGCGCGCTCACGAGCCTCGGCCTCGGCGAGGCGAAGGCCGTCGTCGACGGCGCCCCCGGCGTCGTGCTCGAGGGCGTCAACAAGGAGACGGCCGACAAGGCCAAGGCCCAGCTCGAAGAGGCCGGCGCCACCGTCACCCTCAAGTAGTCACCCGCACTGCACCGAGAGCCCCGCCCGTCGTTCGACGGTGCGGGGCTCTCGTGCGTTCGGGCCGCTCGCGCCAGAGGGGCCAGCGCTGCGATCAGGAGGCGGGAACGCGCTGCGCCGCGGTGCTCGTGCGCACCGTGAGCGCGGTCGGCAGCAGCAGGTGCTCGTCGGGCGGCGCGGCCTCGGCGTGCTCGAGCTGGCTCAGCAGCAGTTCCACCGCGCGCGCACCCTGAGCGCCGGGCTGCTGCGCGAGCGTCGTCAGGCCGAACATCTCGGCCAGCGGGTGGCCGTCGACGCCGATGATCGAGAGCTCGCCCGGGATGCTGATGCCGAGCTGGCGCGCCGCGACCGTGATGCCGATGGCGATCTCGTCGCAGCCCGCGAAGATCGCGGTCGGCCGCGTGCGCGGGTCCCCGAGCACGGCGAGCCCGACGGCGTAGCCGCCCTCGATCGAGAAGTCGGCGTCGCGAAAGTCGTCGTCGACCGTGATGCCCGCATCCCGCAGCGCCTGGGCGAAGCCCGTGTAGCGCTGGGAGTGGACGCGGAAGTCCATCTGCTCGTTCTGATCGCCGCCGACGTGCATGATGCGGCGGTGCCCGAGGCTGATGAGGTGCTCGGTCGCGAGCCGTGCCGTCTCGACGTCGTCGATCGAGAGCGAGGGGATGCCATCGATGCGCCCGCCGATGCCGACGAGCGGCTTGCCGAGGGCCTGCAGCATCTGCACTTCGTGCGGGCTCAGGTCGATCGCGACCGAGATGACGGCGTCGACGCGCTTGCGCACGAGGAAGTAGTCGAACACCCGGCGGCGCAGGTCGCGGTCGGTGCTGAGCCGGTAGAGCGTGAGGTCGTAGCCGGCGCGGATGAGCGACGACTCGATGCCCTCGAGCACCTCGGCGAAGTACCAGCGGTTGATGTACGGGATGACGACGCCGACGTTGCGCGTGCGCCCCGTGACGAGGCTCGCGGCGGTGGAGGAGACGACGTAGCCAAGCTCGGCAGCGGCATCCTCGACCCGCCGGCGGGTGTCGTCGGAGACGTAGCCGCGACCGCTCAGCGCACGCGAGGCCGTCGATTTCGAGACGCCGGCAATGCGGGCGACATCGGCGAGGATGCTCATGGCCTCGTGCCCTCCATTGGACGGTGGCGTGTGGATGCGGAGCGCTCGCCGCGCTGCCGTGGGCAGTCGTCGGGGCGCACCGTGGCGTCAGTGTAGCCCGAATCGACCGAGTGTGGAACCGATGCCACGTGGGAGCGGTCTCACGGCGAGTCGTTCTCGGGTTCGCACCTGAGCGGCCCCGGGGAGTTCCGCAACAGATCGATAACGGCACGACGATTGCGGGTTGCGGCGCGCGCACGCGTGACGTACGGTGACACCTGGAACCGGTTCCCGATGGAGTGTCCAACGGCCCTTCTGACGCCGACTTCCACCTCTTGCACCACCACAACTACGCGCGTCGATCGGCGCGCTGACCGACCTCAATGAGGAGGAAACACATGAGTTCCACTCTCCGACGCAGGTTCATTGCGCCTGCTGCGGCCATCGGAGCCCTGAGCCTCGTGCTCGCCGGCTGCGCTGCCGCCGAGACCGACCCGGGCGCTGGCGGCGACGCCGACTGCGCGGCCTACGAGGCCTACGGCACCTTCGAGGGCGAGAGCGTCGAGCTCTACGCGACCATCATCGACACCGAGGCTGACGCCCTGGTCGAGAGCATGGCCGACTTCGAGGCCTGCACGGGCATCACGGTCGAGTACAACGGCACGCAGGAGGCGGAGACGCAGATCAACGTGCGTGCCGCCGCCGGTGACGCCCCCGACCTGATGATCATCCCGCAGCCCGGTCTGCTGCAGCGCCTCATCGCCGACGGCTACGTCGTCGCCGCGCCGGAGGCCGTCGAGGCCAACGTCGACGAGTTCTGGAGCGAGTCGTGGAAGGGCTACGGCACGGTCGATGGCGAGTTCTACGCCGCGCCGCTGCTCGCGAGCGTCAAGGGCTACATCTGGTACTCGCCGGCCGACTTCGAGGAGAACGGCTACGAGATCCCGACGACCTACCAGGGCCTGCTCGACCTCTCGGAGCAGATGACCGAGCGCAACGACGGACCCTACCGTCCGTGGTGCGTCGGCTTCGGCTCGGGCGACGCGACCGGCTGGGTCGGCACCGACTGGGTCGAGGACCTCGTCCTCCGCACCGCGGGCCCCGAGGCCTACGACCAGTGGGTCGCCGGTGAGCTGAAGTTCGACTCGCCCGAGATCACCGAGGCGTTCGACCTCGTCGGCGAGGTGCTGCTGAACGACCAGTTCGTCAACGGCGGCTTCGGCGGCGTGCAGTCGATCGTGACCACCACCTTCCAGGATGGCGGCCTCTCGATCCTCGACGGCACCTGCTCGCTGCACCACCAGGCGTCGTTCTACGAGGCGCAGTGGGGCGAGGGCGTGACGGTTGCTCCTGACGGCGACGTCTGGGCCTTCATCACCCCGCCGATCGCCGAGGGCGACCCCAACGCCGTCACCGGTGGTGGCGAGTTCGTGGCCGCGTTCAACGACAACGAGGCGACCGCTGCTCTCCAGGCGTACCTCTCCAGCGACACCTTCGCCAACGAGCGCGTCTCGCGCGGCGGTGTCATCTCGGCGAACAAGGGTCTCGACCCGTCGCTCGCCGGTTCCGACCTCGCCCGCCAGTCGGTCGAGATCCTGCAGGGCGACGACACGATCTTCCGTTTCGACGCCTCTGACCTGATGCCCGCCGCCGTCGGAACCAGCTCGTTCTGGACCGGCATGGTCGACTGGGTCAACGGCACGCCGACGTCGGATGTCCTCAAGGCCATCGACGCGACGTTCCCGCAGTAATCAGCATCAGCTGACCGCATGACGACCGGCCCATCGGACTCCAGAGTCCGGTGGGCCGGTCTGTCGGGTAACGTGGCCCACATCCACGCCAAACCAATGGAGGTTTGATAGGGCATGAGTGATTTCTGGTCTGATCTCATCGCGAAGTTCGGGGTCATGGTCTTGGGCCTGGCGGTCTTCGCCGCGGTCGTCGGCCTCATCCTGTTCCTCGCCGATCGCGCACCCAAGCGCGGCCGCGACTACTGGCAGCTCGCCGCCTTCGTCGGGCCCTCGATCGTGCTCCTCGCGGTCGGCCTGGTCTACCCCGCGATCCGCACCACGGTCCTCGCCTTCTTCAGCCGGCAGACGGCCAACGGTTCTGAGTTCGTCGGGTTCGGCAACTTCGTCTGGATGTTCACGCAGCCCGAGATCGTCGTCGTGCTCGTCAACACGCTCATCTGGGTGGCGCTCGTGCCGACCCTCTCGACGATCTTCGGTCTCGCCTACGCGGTCTTCATCGACAAGTCGCATGGTGAGAAGGTGCTCAAGTCGCTGGTCTTCATGCCGATGGCCATCTCGTTCGTCGGTGCCGGCATCATCTGGCGCTTCATGTACGAGTACCGCGAGGTCGGCTTCAGCGAGCAGATCGGTCTGCTCAACCAGATCCTCGTCTGGCTCGGGCAAGACCCGCAGCCCTTCCTCGTGAACTCACCGTGGAACACCTTCTTCCTCATCGTCGTGATGGTCTGGATCCAGACCGGTTTCGCCATGGTGCTGCTCTCGGCGGCCATCAAGGGCGTGCCCGTCGAGATCATCGAGGCGGCCCGCCTCGACGGGGCGAACGCGTGGCAGTCGTTCTGGAACGTCACGGTGCCGGGCATCCGCGGCACGCTCGTGGTGGTCATCACGACCATCTCGATCGCCACCCTCAAGGTGTTCGACATCGTGCGCGCCATGACCGGCGGCAACTTCGACACCTCGGTCGTCGCCAACGAGATGTACACGCAGGCCTTCAACCGCGGCGAGACCGGGTACGGCTCGGCGCTCGCCGTCGTGCTGTTCTTCATGGTCCTGCCGATCGTCGTCTACAACGTGCGCGTGATGCGCAAGCAGAAGGAGATCCGATGAGCACCGACGTCACCGCCGCTGCCGACGCTCCCGAGCAGCCGACGACCCGCGCGATCGCGACGGCCGCGGGCGGCGGCAAGGCCCGCCGCGTCAAGGAGCGCCTCACCTCGCCCTGGGCGACCTTCGCCGCCATCCTCATCGCCACCGTGTGGACGATCCCGACGTTCGGCCTGCTCGTCTCGTCGTTCCGCACGCCGGAGGAGATCCGCTCGAACGGCTGGTGGAACATCTTCGTCAGCCCGAGCTTCACGCTCGAGAACTACGTCGACGTGCTCACCGTGCAGGGGGCGTCGTCGGCCAACCTCGGCTCGTACTTCGTGAACTCGCTCGTCATCGCGATCCCCTCGGCGCTGTTCCCGATCATCATCGCGACGATGGCGGCCTACGCCTTCGCATGGATCAAGTTCCGCGGCTCGGGTGCGATCTTCGTGCTCATCTTCGCGCTGCAGATCGTGCCGCTGCAGATGGCGCTCATCCCGCTGCTGCAGATCTTCAGCGAGGTGCTCGGCATCAGCGGCACCTTCCCGGCGGTCTGGATCGCGCACACGATCTTCGGCCTGCCGCTGTGCATCTTCCTGCTGCACAACTTCATCAGCGAGATTCCCGGCGAGGTGATCGAGGCGGCGCGAGTCGACGGTGCGAACCACACGCAGATCTTCTTCCGCATCGTCATCCCGCTGTCGCTGCCCGCGCTCGCCTCGATCGGCATCTTCCAGTTCCTCTGGGTCTGGAACGACCTGCTCGTGGCGCTCGTGTTCTCGGGCGGTACCGCCGATGTCGCGCCGCTCACGCAGCGCCTGGCCGAGCTCGTGGGCAACTTCGGGCGCAACCAGGAGCGCCTGCCGGCCGCGGCGTTCATCTCGCTCGTCGTGCCGCTCATCGTGTTCTTCAGCCTGCAGCGCTACTTCGTGCGCGGCCTGCTGGCGGGCTCGACGAAGGGCTGATCCGACTCACACCGGGAACCCCGGTGGTCGCGCCTAGGCTCGCAGCATGAGCATGGGTGGCGGTCGCCGGGGTTCTCGCGTGTCGAGCGGCGACGCCGACGCTCAGCGGGCGGCGAATGCCGAAGCGCCGCGCATCCCGAATCTGCTGCCCCGCATCGCCGAGCTGTTCCGGCCGCACCGCCGGCCGCTCGCTATCACGATCGCGCTGGTTCTCGTCTCCGCGGCGCTCAGCGTCGTGCCGCCGTTGCTGACGCAGCAGGCCTTCGACCGCGGGCTGTTCCCGCCCGAGGGCAGCCCGAACGTCCCCGTGCTGCTGCAGCTCGTGAGCGCGATGCTCGTGCTGTGGCTCGTCTCGGCCGGAATCGGCATCGGGCAGACCTACCTCACGGCCACGGTCGGCAACAGCGTCATGGCCCAGCTGCGCGTGCGGCTCTTCGCGCACCTGCAGGCGATGGAGCTCGGCTTCTTCACGCGCACCAAGACCGGCGTCATCCAGTCGCGTCTGCAGAACGACGTCGGCGGTGTCGCGGGCGTGCTCAGCAACACGGTCTCGAGCGTCATCGGCAACACCGTCACGGTCATCGCCGCGTTCGTCGCGATGCTCATCCTCAGCTGGCAGCTGACGATCGTCGCCGTCGTGCTGCTGCCGCTGCTGGTCGTGGCGCAGCGCCGGGTGGGCCAGGTGCGCGCGCGCATCGCGACGAAGACGCAGGAGTCGCTGAGCGACATGACGGCGATCACGCAAGAGGCGCTGAGCGTCTCGGGCATCCTGCTCGCGAAGAGCTTCTACCGCCAGCAGAGCGAGGTCGAGCGCTACCGCGCCGAGAACGACACCCAGCGCGGCCTGCAGGTGCAGCTCTCGATGAGCGGGCAGTGGTTCTTCGCCACGGTCAACGTCTTCCTCTCCGTCATCCCCGCCGTCATCTACCTCGTCGCCGCCTGGCTCATCCAGCAGGATGTCGCGGTCACCGCGGGCACGATCGTCGCCTTCACGACCGTGCAGGCCCGCTTGACCTACCCGCTCATGGGACTCATGCGGGTGGCTCTCGACCTGCAGACGAGCGGCGCCCTCTTCGCGCGCATCTTCGAGTACCTCGACCTGCAGCCGCGCATCACCGAGGCGCCCGATGCCCGCGAGCTCGAGCCGCAGGCCCTCGGGCGCATCCGCTTCGACGACGTCGTGTTCCGCTACCCCGACGCGCCCGATGACAGCGAGCCGACGCTCGACGGCGTCTCGTTCACGGTCGAGCCGGGGCAGTTCGTCGCCTTCGTCGGGCCCTCGGGGGCCGGCAAGACGACGATCTCGTACCTCGTGCCGCGCCTGCACGACGTCACGAGCGGAGCGGTCGAGGTGGGAGGCGTCGACGTGCGGCAGCTGCGCCAGCAGAGCCTCATCGAGAGCATCGGCATCGTGAGTCAAGAGACCTACCTGTTTCACGCGACCATCGCCGAGAATCTGCGGTACGCCAAGCCCGAGGCGACGGATGCGGAGCTCGAGTCGGCGTGCCGTGCGGCGAGCATCCATGCCACGATCGAGAGCTTCCCCGACCGCTACGACACCGTCGTGGGCGAGCGCGGCTACCGGCTGTCGGGCGGCGAGAAGCAGCGCATCGCGATCGCGCGCGTGCTGCTGAAAGACCCGCCCGTGCTCATCCTCGACGAGGCCACGAGCGCGCTCGACTCGGTGTCAGAGCGCATCGTGCAGGGGGCGCTCGACACGGCGAGCCGCGGCCGCACGACGATCGCGATCGCGCACCGGCTCTCGACCGTGAGCGCGGCCGATGTCATCCATGTCGTCGACCACGGGCGCATCGTCGAGAGCGGTCGGCACCACGAACTCGTCGCGCGCGACGGCGTCTACGCGCGCCTCGTCGAGCAGCAGTCGGCCGACTACGGCCGCGCGCCGCAGCCGGGCGAGGATCAGGACCGCGCGGCCAGCAGCTCGGCCATGTAGTCGAGCTCTTTCGACTGCAGCTGCACCATGCCCTCGGCGAGGCCCGTCACGAGCGGGTGCGTGCTGCGGGCGATGACCGCCTCGGCCATGTCGACGCCGCCCTGGTGGTGGGCGATCATGAGCTCGAGGAAGAGGCGTTCGGCCTCGACGCCGGTCGCGTTCTGCAGGGCCTGCATCTGCTCGAAGCTCGCGACTCCCGGCATGGGCTCGCCGGGCGTGTGGTCGCCGTGCCCGTCGTGGCCCGCCGAGCCGTCGAGCACCGGACGCGACAGCCATTCCATCTCGGGCTCGCTCGAGGTCTGGGGCAGGCCCCAGGTCGCGAGCCAGGCGAACATCTGCCCCTGCTGCTGCGTCTGCGCCGTGGCGATGTCGAGCGCGAGCAGCCGGATCTCGGGGTCGTCGGAGCGGTCGCGCACGAGCAAGGCCATCTCGACCGCTTGACCGTGGTGCACCTGCATGTCGCGCGCGAAGCCGGCCTCGGCACTCGACTCGCCCGGCTGGGGCGCGGTCGGCGCCGCCGTCACGCGACCGACGAGGGCGCCGACGACGAGCGCGACGAGCACGAGCAGCGCTCCCGTGACGATCAGCCGGGTGCGGCTGAGCGGAGGGGCGGCTGCCGTGGCGGCGTCGCTCACGGTCAGGAGATCTTGCCCGGGCCGTCGAGGGCCTGGCTGCAGAGGGCGCCCGGCTCGGGGGCGTCGGGCGACTGACGGTACTTCACGATGAAGTCGCCCAGTCGCGGGTCGTCGACGCCGTCGAGAGCGACCTGCACGCCCCACGCGCTCGCCACAACGGGGGCCTCGAGACCCGGGAACGGCGAGAGGATCATGTACGAGCGCGGCATCGCGGAGCGCAGGGCGTCCAGATCGCCGCCAGACACCTGCTCGGGGTCGTACGTCACCCAGACCGCGCCGTGCTCGAGGGAGTGCACGGCATACTCCTCGGGCACTTCCTCCTCGTAGATGCCGCAGTTGAGCCAGGTGGGGTTGTGCGGCCCGCCCGCGGGAGGAGTCATGTCGTACTCGACGGCCGACTGCACGTGCAGCGCCTCGAGGTTCTCGAAGGTCTCGAGCCCCTCGATCTCGATCGCGGCGGGGTCGACGGGCGGGGTCGCCGAGGTGACGACGACGCCCACGAGGATCGCGATGACGGCGACGCCGCCCACGATCGCGCCCGCGATGCCGAGGCGCTGGTTGCGCTTCTCTTTCGCCTGCTTGGCCTTGAGCGCGGCGACCTTCTCGGCACGGCGCTTCTCGCGCTGCTGCTTGATGGTGAGGTCGTCGGCGGAGGTCGAGTCGTCGGCCACGGGAGGGCTCCTGTCAGATGCGGGGCAGGGAGGGCGAGCGGGTCGGCGCGCGACCCTCCTCCATCCTCCCAGAAATCGGGCAAGGGGATGCTGTGAGCGGGGCTCGCAGACCCCTCCCGCTTTTCCTCCTTGGCGGCTACTGTGAACCCACCAGGTCACTCGCGCCTCCGGGCATCGACTGTCGAGGAAGCCATGTCACACGCCGAGGACGAGCGGGACCGCCCGAGCGGTCATCGTGCTGGTCGCCGCCGGGGCGGGCTGAGCATCCAATCGACGGTGCTCGTCATGCTGCTCGCCGTGAGCGTGACCTCCAACGTGCTCGTGGGCGTGATCGGGTACGTCAACGCGACCGACTCGCTGCGGGATGCCGCGTTCGACCGGCTGATCGAGGTGCGCGACTCGCGAGCGCGCGAGATCGAGCGGCTGTTCACCACGATCGAGAGCACCGTCGTCGTGCACTCGCGCGGGCAGAGTGTCGTCGATGCCACGACGGCGTTCAGCGAGGCGTTCACCGAGCTCGAGTCGGCCCCGCTCGACGATGCGCAGTCGCAGTCGCTGCTGCGCTACTACGACGAGGTGTTCGGCCCGGCGCTGAGCGAGGCGACGGGCTCGAGCGCCGACGCGGCGGGCTTCGTGCCGACGAGCACGGCCGCGCGGTATCTGCAGGTGCACTACACGGCACCGCACGCGGACTTCGCCTCGGCCATCGCCGTCGACGACGCGGGCGACGGCAGCGCCTGGTCGGCTGTGCACGCGCAGTACCACGACTACTTCCGCTCGATGACCGAGCTGCTCGAGTACGAAGACGTGCTGCTCATCGACGCGCGGGGCGTCGTCGTCTACAGCGCCTACAAGGGCGTCGACCTCGGCACGAACGTGCTCACGGGGCCCTACCGGTTCTCGACCCTCGCGGACGCCTACGGCGAGGCGCTCGGCAGCAACCTGCTCGGCGAGGTGAGCCTCACCGACTTCGAGGCGTACCCGCCCTCGCTCAACCTTCCCGCGGGCTGGGCCGCCACGCCCATCGGCCGCGACGGGGAGATCATCGGGGCGATGGCCGTCGAACTGCCGGTCGAGCGGCTCAGCAGCGTCATGACGGCAGGGTCCGACGTCGAGCAAGGCGGCCTCGGCGATACGGGCGAGGCCTACCTGGTTGGGCCCGACGGCCTCATGCGCTCGCCCTCGCGCCTGCTCATGACCGACCCCGAGGCCTACACGCAGGCGGCGCTCGCCGCGGGCACCTCGAGCGAGGTGGTCGAGCTCGCCGTCGCGCGCGGGACGACGCTCGGACTGCAGCCCGTGAGCACGCCCGCGGCCGAGGCCGCGCAGGCAGGCCAATCGGGCACCATCATCGCGAGCAGCTACCTCGGTCGCGAGACTCTCGCGGCCTACGGTCCCGTCGAGGTGCCGGGGGTCGATTGGGTCGTCGTCGCCGAGATCGACAGCGCCGAGGCCTTCGCCCCCGTCACCGAGTTCACCCGCAACCTCGTCGTCTCGTCGGCGGTGCTCGCGCTCGTCGTCTCGGTGCTGTCGCTGCTGCTCGCGCGCATCTTCGTGAGCCCGCTGCGCCGCCTGGCGCACGCGGCGCAGCGCATTGCGGCGGGGGAGTCGGGGGTCACGGTCGACGCCGGCTCGAACGACGAGCTGCGCGCGGTCTCGGCGGCCTTCAACGACATGAGCCGCAGCCTGCAGGTGAAGGCCGACCTGCTCGACGAGCAGCGGGCCGAGAGCGAGCGGCTGCTGCGGGCGCTCATGCCCGAGCCGGTCATCCAGCGCTACCGAGATGGCGACCAGACGATCGCCGAGGACCACGTCGATGTCTCGGTCATGTACGCCGACATCGTGGGCTTCGAAGAGTTCAGCCGGCACCGCGGCTCAGAGGCGACGCTCGAGACGCTCAACGAGCTCGTGCGGCAGTTCGACGAGGCGGGCGGCCCGTATGGCGTCGAACATGTGCGCACGACGACCAAGGGGTACCTCGCCAGTTGCGGGCTCACCGTGCCGCGCATCGACAACGCCCGTCGCATCGTCGACTACGCGATCGAGCTCACCCGCATCGTCGACCGGTTCAGCGCCCAATGGGGCGTTCCTCTCTCGCTGCGCGCGGGCCTCGATCTCGGCGAGGCGAGCAGCGGGCTCGTCGGTCGCGCGCACATGGTCTACGACCTCTGGGGCGACGCCGTGACCCTCGCCTTCCGTGTGCAGTCGGAGCGCAGCGAGTCGGGGATCTTCCTCACTGACCGAGTCGCCGACGCGCTCCCCGGCACGGTGCACCTGCTCGAGGCAGGAGTCATCGCGACCGCGCAGGGCGAGGAGCGCGTCTGGCGCATCGACATCGCCCGGATGGACGGAACGCGCGGGGGATCCGGGAGCGCGGCGTGACCGAGATCTGGAACGAGAGCTGGTTCTGGCCCTCGATCGCCGTGATCGTCGGTCTGCCGATCGTGCTGCTCGTGCTGGGCGAACTGCAGGAGGCGCTCGCGCAGCGCGGCAGCCCCGCGGTGCGCATCGTTCGCCTGCTGCGCAACTACGTGGCGCCGGTCGCGGCGCTGCTCGTGCTCGTCGCGCAGGCAGAGGGCGCCGAGGTCGAGGCGTCGTGGAGCCGCATCGTCGCGACCGTGCTCGGGTTCCTCGTCATCATCGTGCTCATCAACGGCCTCAACGTGGCGCTCTTCGTCACGGCGCGCAAAGGCTCGTGGCGCGAACGGCTGCCGTCGATCTTCGTCGACGTCGCGCGGTTCCTGCTCATCACGGTGTCGATCGCCGTGCTCTTCTCCTGGGTGTGGCAAGCCGACGTCGGCGGGCTCTTCACGGCGCTCGGCATCGGCTCGATCGTCATCGGCCTGGCCTTGCAGAACGCGGTCGGCTCGGTGCTCTCGGGGCTGCTGCTGCTCTTCGAGCAGCCCTTCGAGCTCGGCGACCACCTCGAGGTGGGCGGCGTGCGCGGGCGCGTCGTCGAGGTCAACTGGCGCTCGGTGCACATCCGCACCATCGGCGGTGTCGTCATCGTGCCCAACTCCGAGCTCGCCGGCACCTCGTTCGCCAACCTCTCGCGCAAGGACGGACCGTATTCGGCGTGCGCCATGGTGCAGTTCGCCATCGAGGATCCGCCCGAGGCCGTCATCAGGGTCATGACGCGCGTCGCGGCGGACCTGCCGATGATCGTCGAGGGTGAGGCGCCCAGCGCCGACTCCTTCGCGGCGGGCGCCTACGAGATCACGATCCCCGTCGCGACGCCGAGCGAGGAGTACGGGGCGCTCAGCGAGTTTCGTCGTCGGCTCTGGTACGCCGCGCGCCGCGCCGGGCTGCACCTCGACCGCGACTACTACGTCGAGTACGACACGATCGAGCAGCGGCGCGCGATGCTCGCGCGCTTCTGCTCCGCGCTTTACTGCGCGCCCGACGAGCTGCAGCAGCACGCCGAGCGCGTGCGCATCGAGCGCTACGTTGCGGGCGAGAAGCTGCAGCACATCGGCGAGGTGCCCGACGGCATCCGCCTCATCGACTCCGGCTCGACGCTCATGGTCGTCGAGGCACCGGGCGGGGTGCGGGTGCCCGTCACCGACCTGACCCGCGGCGAGATCGTCGGGCTCACGTCGCTCACCCGCCAGGGCATCAACGCCGCGGTGTACGCCTCGACCGAGGTCACCGTGCTCGCCGTGCCGGTCGAGCTGCTCGACCGTCTCGTCGACGAGCGCCCGGAGCTCGCGCGCGACTTCGGACGCGAGATCGACAACCGCCGCACCCTCGTGAGCGCGGCGTTCGCGAAGGCCGGTCTGCCGATGCCGGCGGGGCAGCGCACGATCGCCTACTGAGCCCCGCGCATCCCGCGCCCGCCTCGCGACGCCCGCCCGTCACACTCGGCGGCTCGCTGATAGATTCGCCCCATGAAGTACGCCGATTCGGTCGTCGATCTGATCGGCGACACCCCCCTTGTGCGCCTCAACCGCGTCACCGAGGGCATCACCGCCACCGTTCTTGCCAAGGTCGAGTACCTCAACCCGGGCGGCTCGTCGAAAGACCGCATCGCGACGCGCATCATCGATGCCGCCGAGCGCGAGGGCCTGCTGAAGCCCGGCGGCACGATCGTCGAGCCCACGAGCGGCAACACGGGCGTGGGCCTCGCGCTCGTCGCGCAGCAGCGCGGCTACAAGTGCGTCTTCGTGCTGCCTGACAAGGTGGGCGAAGACAAGCGCAACGTGCTCACCGCCTATGGCGCCGAGATCGTCGTGACCCCCACGGCGGTCGCGCCGGAGGATCCGGAGTCGTACTACAGCGTCTCCGACCGCCTCGCCCGCGAGATCCCCGGCGCCTTCAAGCCCAACCAGTACGCCAACCCCAACGGCCCGCTCAGCCACTACGAGTCGACCGGTCCCGAGATCTGGCGCGACACCGAGGGCCGCATCACGCACTTCGTCGCGGGCGTCGGCACGGGCGGCACCATCACCGGCACGGGCCGCTACCTGCGCGACATCAGTGCCGACCGCGCGAGCGGCCGCGTGCAGATCGTCGGCGTCGACCCGGTCGGCAGCGTCTACTCCGGCGGCTCCGGCCAGCCGTACCTCGTCGAGGGTGTGGGAGAAGACTTCTGGCCCGCCGCCTACGACCCCGCCGTGACCGACCGCATCGTCGCGGTGAGCGACCAGCAGTCGTTCGACATGACCCTGCGCCTCGCGCGCGAGGAGGGCCTGCTCGTCGGCGGCTCGTGCGGCATGGCCGCCGTCGGTGCGCTCGAGGTCGCGCGCGAGCTCGGCCCCGACGACGTCGTCGTCGTGCTGCTGCCCGATGGCGGGCGCGGCTACCTCGGCAAGATCTTCAACGACGGCTGGATGCGCCGCCACGGCTTCACGCGCCCCACGGGCTCGCCGACCGTGGCGCACCTGCTCGGCGCCCCGGCCCGCCCGCTCGCGCACCTGCGGCGCGAGCACACCGTGGCCGACGCCGTCGCCGCGCTCGAGCAGCACGGAGGGGCCCTGCCCGTCGTCGCCGCCGAGCCGCCCGTCGTGCTCG
Organism: Microcella humidisoli; assembly: GCF_024362325.1. Classification (NCBI taxonomy): domain Bacteria; kingdom Bacillati; phylum Actinomycetota; class Actinomycetes; order Micrococcales; family Microbacteriaceae; genus Microcella; species Microcella humidisoli. The sequence goes on along the minus strand of NZ_CP101497.1, from coordinate 750,198 downwards.
GCGAGGTGCTCGGGGCGGTCGACGCCGCGACCCTGCTGCGCGCGCTCGCGACGGGCGCCGTGACCCCGGCCGATCCGGTCACCTCGGCGATGGGGCCGGGCATGCCGCTCGTCGGCGCCCACGAGAGCCTCGAGGCCGCGGGGGAGCGCTTCGGCGAGCGGGGAGCCGGCGGACGGCATCCCGAGACCCTGCTCGTGCTCGACGGCGGCAACCCGATCGGGCTGCTGCACCGCACCGACCTGATTGCCGCACTCGCGGGAGGAGCAGCATGACCGAGCACGACCCTGCGCCGACCGACCCCCACATCCTGCAGGGCTTCGCGACGCGCGCCATTCACGCCGGCCAGGCCTTCGACCCGACGACGGGCGCCGTCACGCCCCCCGTCTACCTGACCTCGACGTTCGTGCAGCGCGCCATCGGCGACCTGCGCGGCGGCTACGAGTACGCGCGCGGCGGCAACCCCACGCGCGATGCGCTGCAGGACCAGCTGGCGTCGCTCGAGTCGGGGGCCCGCGCCTTCAGCTTCGCCTCGGGCCTCGCGGCAGAAGACGCGTTGCTGCGCGCCGTGTTGAGCCCCGGCGATCACGTGCTCATGGGCAACGACGTCTACGGCGGCACGCACCGCCTCGTGCGCCGCATCTTCGGGCGCTGGCAGGTCGGCCTCACGACGATCGAGCTCAGCGATCTCGACGCGACGCGTGAGGCGCTCGAGACGCTGAGGCCGCGAGTGCTGTGGCTCGAGACCCCGAGCAACCCGCTCATGAAGATCACCGACATCACCGCGCTCGCCGAGCTCGCGCACGCGGTCGGCGCGCTCGTGGTCGTCGACAACACCTTCGCGACCCCGTACCTGCAGCAGCCGCTCGTGCTCGGCGCCGACGTCGTCGTGCACTCGACGACGAAGTACCTCGGCGGGCACTCCGACGTGCTCGGCGGGGCCGTCGTCACGAACGACCTCGAGCTCGCCGAGCAGGTGCAGTTCCACCAGTTCGCCGCGGGCGCCGTCTCGGGCCCCATGGATGCGTGGCTCACGACGCGCGGCATCAAGACCCTCGCGGTGCGCATGGACCGCCACTCGGCCAACGCCCAGGCGATCGCCGAGGCCGTCGTCGGCCACGCCGCCGTCACGCGCGTCTACTACCCGGGCCTGCCGGAGCACCCCGGGCACGAGCTCGCCGCGCGCCAGATGCGCGGCTTCGGCGGCATGCTCTCGCTCGAGCTCGCGGGCGGCGCTGCCGCCGCGCGCGCCTTCGCCGAGGGTCTGCGCGTCTTCAGCCTCGCGGAGTCGCTCGGCGGCGTCGAGTCGCTCGTCAACTACCCGAGCGAGATGACGCACGCCTCGGTGCGCGGCACCGAGCTCGAGGTGAGCGACGCGATCATCCGGCTCTCGGTCGGCATCGAAGACGTCGACGACCTGCTCGCCGACGTGCGCCAGTCGCTCGCCGCGCTCTAGCCGAGCGCGTGCTGCCCTAGACGGGGAAGCGCATGATGCCGGCGGCGACCGCTCCGCCCGGCATCTCGCTCTCGCGAACGGCGACGACGCGCGCCCCCGTGAGCAGCGCCCTGCGCGCGATCTCATCGACGACGCCGTAGTCGACGGCGTCCTCGTCCTGCGAGAGGGTCAGCGCTCCGGAGTGCTCGTCGATGAAGCCTGAGACCGTGCGGTCGATGTCGACCATGAGCGTGCTCAGGGCTCCGTACGTCGCCGCGCGCGCGAGGTCGCTGAGGTCGGCAGACCCGGAGCCCGTCGCGATGGCCTCGGTCAGGCGTGCGGCGAGCGCGGCGACCTCGTCGGCGTACAGGGCATCGAGGATCGGCCGGGCGGCGGCGGCCAGCTCGTCGGCGCTCATCGTCTCGGCGTTGCCTCGGATGATGTCGGGGGCGAGCGCGTCGTATCGCGAGGTGGCGCGCAGGATGCTCGCGAGCGGCTCGGCGGCGGCGATGATGAGCGGCACATGCTGGGCCGCGAGCACCGGGCGGATGGCGTCGTCGATCTGCCGTGCGTAGTGACCGAGCAGCACCTTGTCGCCCTCCGCGCCGATCAAGCGCGCGGAGCCGTTGTTGCCCCGGGTCGCGAAGATGCGCGAGGAGTCGGACGGGAGGTCGGCGAGCTCGATCTCATCGGCCGAGCCGTCGATCGTCACCTCGACGAGGCGCACGGCGTTTTGCGAGGCCGCGAGCACGAACGCCGCGTGCGGGAAGCTCACGGCGCGCAGCAGCGGCTTGAGGTGGAACCGGTCGGAGACCTGCACCTCGGCCGTCAGCAGGTTCGGGACGCGGTAGGTGACCACGCGCTCCGGGGTGGCGAAGACCACGAGGCTCTGCGACTGGTAGGTCCAGAAGAAGCTGTCGTCGATGAGGTTCAGGATGCCCTCGCGAACTCCCTCGATGTCCGCAGCATCCGCCCCCACCGCCTCGAGTTGCGCGACGGCCGCGTCGAGGTGATTGCCGAGCTCGATGCGGGCTCGCTCAGCGTCTGCCGAGAGCGTGCCGGTCGGCAGCACGATGGTGATGCAGTGCACGGACCGAACGGCGGCGATCGCCCGCAGCTCGGATTCGGTGGGGATGTCGGTGTGGAGCATCGCAGTACCTCTCGCTGGTGGGCGGGACCGAGCGACCCTGCTCGGTGCCGGGAGTCTAGTCGGCAGGGGTTGCGGCAGGGTGGGGGGCCGCCGTGCATAATGGAAAGCGCCGATGTGAACGTACACATCGCGACCCGAACGGACGACGATGACGACGGAGACGGATCGCCCGGCTGAGCCGGAGCGGGTACGCGCGCCGAACATCCGTGACGTCGCCCGCGTCGCCGGAGTGTCGTATCAGACGGTCTCGCGCGTGCTCAACGACAGCCCGAGCATCCGGCCCGAGACGCTGCAGCGCGTGCGCGACGCGATCGACGAGCTCGGCTACCGTCCGAATCAGGCCGCGCGCGCGCTCGTCACGAGCCGCTCGCGCACGATCGGCGTGCTGACGGCGCAGACGGTGCACTACGGACCGCAGACGAGCATCCAGGCCATCGAGACCGCGGCGCGCGAGGCCGGCTACCGGCTCTCGATCACGAACATCAGCTCGACCGAGTACGCCTCGATCAAGAGCGGCCTCGACTACCTCATGAGCCAGTCGATCGAGGCGCTCATCGTCATCGCCCCGCAGGTGCGGGTGTTTGAGGCGATCAACGACCTGCAGGTGGGCGTGCCCTTCGTGACCCTCGAGGCCACGGGCCTCAACACCTCGCACTCGCTCTGGGTCGACCAGGTCATGGGCGCCCGCATGGCCACGAAGCACCTGATCGACCTCGGGCACACCGAGATCATGCACATCTCGGGGCCGCAGGACTGGATCGAGGCGGAAGCCCGCATGCAGGGATTCTTGCGCGAGCTCGGCGACGCCGACCTGCGCACACGCGCCCCGATCCTCGGCGACTGGACCGCCTCGTTCGGCTACTACGCGGGGCTCGAGCTGCTGCGCTACCGCGACTTCACCGCGGTCTTCGTCGGCAACGACCAGATGGCGCTGGGGTTCATGCACGCGTGTCGGGAGTCCGGCCTCAGCATCCCCGGAGACATCTCGATCGTCGGATTCGACGACATCCCCGAGTCGGCGCACTACGCCCCGCCCCTCACCACCGTGCGGCAGAACTTCGCCGAGATCGGCCGCCGGGCCGTCGCCCTGCTCCTGGGCGAGCTGCGCGGCGAGACGGGCATGGACCACGACCCGGTCAAGCCCGAGCTCATCGTGCGAGAGTCGACCGCCCGCCGGTCCTGACCGCTGCCCGGGCCCGCCGGCGCTGACTGCTGCCGCGGTCCCGCCGGCGCTGACTGCTGCCGCGGTCCCGCCGGCGCTGACTGCTGCCGCGGTCCCGCCGGTCTTGACCGCTGCAGGGTCCTGACCGCTGATCCGTCGCCCGTCGCCCGTGCGCCCGGTGCTGTTGTTATCGACTTGTGACCGTTTCGCCTCGTCGTCCAGTTGACAGATGTGACCGTTTCGCCGTTAGATGTCCATCACGCGATGTGAACGGTCACAAAACCGCCGCATTGACGTCCCGCCGGTCGAGCACCGGCATCCACCCCCGAACTACCCCGGCGCCGGGCCTTCCGTCGCCGCCGTGACGATGGAGTCCCGTGAGCACGCTGAGCCCCGAGGTGCAGGTCGCCATCGCTCGCGTGCGCGACGACGTCGCGGCGCTGCACGCTGAGCTCGTGCGCTACGGACTCGTCGTATGGACGGGCGGCAACATCTCGGGCCGCGTGCCGGGCGCCGACCTGTTCGTCATCAAGCCCAGCGGCGTCGGCTACCACGATCTCGACCCCTCGAGCTTGATTCTCTGCACGCTCGACGGCGATGTCGTGCCCGACACCCCCGGCAGCGACCGCAGCCCGTCGAGCGACACCGCGGCGCACGCCTACGTCTACCGGAACATGCCCGAGGTGGGTGGCGTCGTGCACACGCACTCGACCTACGCCACGGCCTGGGCCGCGCGCGCCGAGGCGATCCCGTGCGTCATCACGGCGATGGCCGACGAGTTCGGCGGCGAGATCCCCGTCGGTCCCTTCGCGATCATCGGCGACGACTCGATCGGTCGCGGCATCGTCGAGACCCTCGCGGGCCACCGCTCGCGCGCGGTCCTCATGCGCAACCACGGCCCGTTCACGATCGGGCGCGATGCCCGCGACGCCGTCAAGGCCGCCGTCATGCTCGAGGACGTCGCCCGCACGGTGCACATCGCGCGCCAGGGCGGTGCGCTCGTTCCGATCGCACCCGAGGCGATCGACGCGCTCTTCGAGCGCTACCAGAACGTGTACGGCCAGCAGCCCGCGGCAGGTGCGCAATGAGCGCGGCCGCCGTCATCGCCGAGGGGCGCGCCGTGCTCGGCATCGAGCTCGGCTCGACCCGCATCAAGGCGTGCCTGGTCGGCGAGCACCCGGCCGAGGTGCTCGCGACCGGATCGTACGAGTGGCAGAACCAGCTCGTCGATGGTGTGTGGACGTACTCGCTCGAGGACGTGCACGAGGGGCTGCAGCGGGCCTACAGCGCGCTCGTCGCCGACGTGCGAGAGCGCCACGGCGCCGAGCTCACGACCGTGGCGGCGATCGGCGTCTCCGCCATGATGCACGGGTACCTGGCATTCGACGACACCGACGAGCTGCTCGTTCCCTTCCGCACCTGGCGCAACACGAGCACGGGTCGAGCCGCAACCGAGCTCTCCGAGCTCTTCGGCGTGACCATCCCGCTTCGCTGGTCGATCGCGCACCTGCACCAGGCTGTGCTGAACGGCGAGCCGCACGTCGCCCGCGTGCGCTTCACCACGACCCTCGCAGGCTATGTGCACTGGCGACTCACGGGGGAGCGCGTGCTCGGCATCGGTGACGCCTCCGGAATGTTCCCGATCGGCGCCGAGGGCGCCGACTACGACGCCACAATGCTCGCCCAGTACGACGCCCTCATCGCCGACGCGGCGCTCGCGGGTCCGCTGCGCGATCTGCTGCCCTCGATCCTCCCCGCGGGGGCCACCGCTGGCACGCTCACCGCCGAGGGTGCAGCGCTGCTCGACCCGACGGGGGCTCTCCGGCCCGGTGCCGTGTTCTGCCCGCCGGAAGGCGACGCGGGAACCGGCATGGTCGCGACGAACGCGGTGGCCCCCGGCACCGGCAACGTCAGCGCCGGCACGAGCATCTTCGCCATGGTCGTGCTCGACCGGCCGCTCGAGCACGTGCACCCAGAACTCGACGTCGTCGCGACGCCGGTCGGCCACCCGGTCGCGATGGTGCACTGCAACAACGGCACGAGCGAGCTCGCGGCATGGGTCGGCGTCTTCCGCCGCTTCGCCGAGCTGGCGGGCGCGCCGCTCGATGCCGACGAGGCGTATCGCCTGCTGCTCGCCGAGGCCCTCGACGGCGCGGCTGACGCCGGCGGCGTACTGGCCTACAACCAGATTTCGGGTGAGCCCATCGCCCAGCTCGCCGAAGGCCGCCCGCTCGTGGTTCGCACGCCTGAGAGCGATCTCACGCTCGCCAACACCATGCGCGCGCAGGTCTACGGCGTCTTCGCGACGCTGAGCCTCGGCATGCGCGCACTGCGCGACGAGCCGGGCGTCCGCATCGACCGCATGCAGGCGCACGGGGGACTCTTCCGCACCGCGGGTGTCGCTCAGCGGTTCCTCGCCGCGGCGCTCGACGCTCCCGTGGGCGTCGCCGAGAGCGCGTCCGAGGGCGGGGCCTGGGGCATCGCCGTGCTCGCATCGTTCACCGCGTCGGGCGGCGGCGACCTCGCCGCCTTCCTCGACCGCGACGTCTTCGGCGGCACCGACATGACCGTCGTGACACCCGACCCTGCCGATGTCGTCGGCTTCACGTCCTACCTCGAGGCCTACGAGTCCGGCCTCGCGATCGAGCGCCGCGCCGTCGACGCCCTGCCCCTCACCGCACTCCAAGGAGCCGTCTCGTGACCCGCAGCATCGTTCCCGATCTCTCGACCTACGAGGTCTGGTTCCTCACCGGGAGCCAGAACCTCTACGGCGACGAGACGCTGCGCCAGGTCGCCGAGCAGTCGCAGCAGGTCGTCGCCGGCCTCCAGGCCGCGTCGAGCATCCCGGTCACGATCGTCTGGAAGCCGACCCTGGTCGACAGCGCCAGCATCAAGCGCGTCATGCAGGAGGCGAACGCCGCCGACAACGTCATCGGCGTCATCGCGTGGATGCACACCTTCAGCCCGGCCAAGATGTGGATCGCCGGCCTCGACGCGCTGCAGAAGCCCCTGCTGCACCTGCACACGCAGGCCAACGTCGAGCTGCCGTTCGCGAGCATCGACTTCGACTTCATGAACCTCAACCAGGCCGCGCACGGCGACCGCGAGTTCGGCTACATCGTCTCGCGCCTCGGCGTGGCGCGCACGACCGTCGTCGGCCACATCTCGAACCCCGCCGTCACCGACCGTGTGGCCGTCTGGGCCCGTGCCGCCGCCGGCTGGCACGCCATGCACGAGCTGAAGCTCGCCCGCTTCGGCGACAACATGCGCTACGTCGCCGTGACCGAGGGCGACAAGACCGAGGCCGAGCTGCGGTTCGGCGTGCAGGTCAACACGTGGGGCGTCACCGAGCTCGCCGACGCCGTGCACGCCGTCGGCGATGCCGAGATCGACGCGCTCGTGGCCGAGTACCTCGACCTCTACGACGTCGCGGCCGAGCTGCACCCCGGTGCCGCACGGCACGACTCGCTGCGCTACGGTGCCGCGATCGAGCTCGGGCTGCGCGGGTTCCTCGAAGACGGCGGATTCTCTGCCTTCACCACCTCGTTCGAGGACCTCGCCGACCTGCAGCAGCTGCCGGGCCTCGCCGTGCAGCGTCTCATGGCCGACGGCTACGGCTTCGGCGCCGAGGGCGACTGGAAGACCGCGGTGCTCGTGCGCGCGGCCGCCGTGATGGGAGCAGGGCTGCCCGGTGGCGCATCCCTCATGGAGGACTACACCTACCACCTCGAGCCCGGCAACGAGCTCATCCTCGGCGCGCACATGCTTGAGGTGAGCCCCTCGCTCACGGCCGGGAGAGCTCGCCTTGAGGTGCACCCGCTCGGCATCGGCGGCAAGGACGACCCCGTGCGGCTGGTCTTCACGGCCGACGCGGGCCCGGCGGTCGTCGTCGCGCTGAGCGACATGCGCGATCGGTTCCGCCTCGTGGCGAACGTCGTCGAGAACGTCGCCCTCCCGGCACCGATGCCCCACCTTCCTGTCGGCCACGCGGTGTGGAAGCCCGCGCCCGATTTCAGCACTTCCGCCGCAGCCTGGCTGACGGCGGGGGCCGCCCATCACACGGTCATGTCCACGCAAGTGGGTGTCGACGTCTTCCGGGACTTCGCGCAGATGGCCGCCGTCGAGCTGCTCGTCATCGACGAGAGCACCACGCTCGAGGGGTTCGCGCGCGATGTGCGCACGAACGCCGCCTACTACCGATTGGCGCAGTCGCTGTGAGCGCGGCGTCCATCACCTAGACCTCCCGGGGCCCGCCCCGGGAACGGCTCTCGACTCGCGGATGAGGCGAGAACCACAGCACCACCACATCCCCTATGAAAGGACACACAGTGAAGAAGAACGTTCTTCTCTCCGCCGTGGCCATCGGCGCGATGACCTTCGGTCTCGCCGCCTGCTCGGCCCCGGCTGCCGAGGGCGAAGGCGAAGGCGGAGGCCTCATCGGCGTCGCCATGCCCACCCGCTCGTCGGAGCGCTGGATCGCGGACGGCGACGCCCTCGTGGCCGAGCTCGAGGCGGCCGGCTACACGGTCGACCTGCAGTTCGCCGAGGACGACATTCCCACCCAGGTCTCGCAGGTCGAGAACATGATCACCAAGGGCGCTGAGGCCCTGATCATCGCCGCGATCGACGGCACCACCCTCACCGAGGTGCTGCAGACCGCTGCCGACGGCGACATCCCCGTCATCGCCTACGACCGCCTGATCCGCGACTCGGAGAACGTCAACTACTACGCGACGTTCGACAACTTCCTCGTGGGCCAGCAGCAGGCGTGGACGGTGCTCAACGGTCTCGGCCTCACCGACCTCGAGGGCAACGCGCTCCCCGACGCGCCGGCCGGTCCGTTCAACATCGAGCTGTTCGCCGGCTCGCTCGACGACAACAACGCGTTCTTCTTCTTCAACGGCGCCATGGATGTCCTCCAGCCGCTGATCGATGACGGAACGCTCGTCGTCAAGTCGGGTCAGACCGACATCGAGCAGGCCGCCACGCTGCGCTGGGACGGCGAAGTCGCCCAGAGCCGCATGGAGGACCTCCTCACGGCGAACTACTCGGACGGCACGAAGGTCAACGCCGTCCTGTCGCCCTACGACGGCCTGAGCCGTGGCATCATCTCGGCCCTGACCGACGCCGGCTACGCGGTGGGTGTCGACTTCCCGATCATCTCGGGCCAGGACGCCGAGGTCGACTCGGTCAAGGCGATCCTCTCGGGTGAGCAGTTCGCGACGATCTTCAAGGACACGCGCGAGCTCGCGAAGGTGGCCGCTGGTATGGCCGCCGCGCTGCTCGAGGGCGGCGAGCCCGAGATCAACGACACCGAGACGTACGACAACGGCGTGAAGATCGTGCCGTCGTTCCTGCTCGGCCCGGTGCCGGTCGTCGCGGACAACGTGGAGTCGGCGCTCGTCGACACCGGCTACTGGACCGCTGAGGAGCTCGGCCTCTAACGAGACCGGTTCATCCAGCACCAGCAGTTGCATCTGGTCGGTGGTGGGGAGTCGCACTAGGCTCCCCACCACCGGCTCTCCCCCCAACGACGTAAGGAAGAGGCAGCACGTGACCCAGAACATCCTCGAGATGCGGTCGATCACGAAGACCTTCCCGGGTGTCAAGGCCCTCTCCGACGTCACCCTCGAGGTGGCGCGCGGTGAAGTGCACGCCATCTGCGGCGAGAACGGCGCCGGAAAATCCACCCTCATGAAGGTGCTCTCGGGGGTCTACCCGCACGGCACCTACGAGGGCGACATCGTCTTCGAGAACGAGACGGTCGAGTTCAAAGACATCCGTGACAGCGAGGCCAAGGGCATCGTCATCATCCACCAGGAGCTCGCGCTGAGCCCCTACCTCTCGATCGCCGAGAACATCTTCCTCAACAACGAGGTCAAGGGTCCGCTCGGCCTCATCGACTGGAACCGCACGAACCAGGAGGCCAAGAAGCTGCTGGCCCGTGTCGGCCTCGATGAGGACCCGGTCACGCGCATCCTCGACATCGGCGTCGGCAAGCAGCAGCTCGTCGAGATCGCGAAGGCGCTCTCGAAAGAGGTCAAGCTCCTCATCCTCGACGAGCCCACCGCCGCGCTCAACGACAGCGACAGCGACCACCTGCTCGACCTGATCCTGCACCTCAAGGGGCAGGGCATCACGTCGATCATCATCAGCCACAAGCTCAACGAGATTAAGAAGATCGCCGACTCGGTCACGGTGATCCGCGACGGCAAGACGATCGAGACCATCCAGCACAAGGACGTGTCGGAAGACCGCATCATCAAGGGCATGGTCGGCCGCGATCTCGAGCACCGCTACCCCGACCACACCCCGCACATCGGCGAGGAGGTGCTGCGGGTCGAGGGCTGGACGGCCCACCACCCGCAGGACTCGTCGCGCGTCATGGTCGACAACGTCGACCTCTCGGTGCACGCGGGAGAGATCGTCGGCATCGCCGGCCTCATGGGCGCCGGGCGCACCGAGTTCGCGATGAGCCTGTTCGGCCACAGCTACGGCAGCCGCATCTCGGGCAAGGTCTACAAGCGCGGCAAGGAGATCAAGACGCGCACGGTCGACGAGGCGATCCAGAACGGCATCGCGTACGCGACCGAAGACCGCAAGATGTACGGCCTCAACCTCATCGAAGACATCAAGCGCAACATCTCGATGGCATCGCTGCGCAAGCTCGTGAGCTTCGGCCTCGTGAACGACAACGAGGAGTACAAGGTCGCGAACGAGTACCGCCAGAGCATGAACATCAAGAGCCCGACGGTGCTGCAGCGCACCGGGCAGCTGTCGGGCGGCAACCAGCAGAAGGTGGTGCTCTCGAAGTGGATCTACTCGGATCCCGAGGTGCTCATCCTCGATGAGCCCACGCGCGGCATCGATGTCGGTGCCAAGTACGAGATCTACACGATCATCAACCGACTCGCGAGCGAGGGGAAGGCGATCATCGTCATCTCCTCCGAGCTGCCCGAACTGCTGGGCATCTGCGATCGCATCTACGCCCTCTCCGAGGGCCGGATCACGGGCCAGATGCCCGTGGCCGACGCCACCCCCGAAGCCCTCCTCAAGCTCATGACCCTGGAGAAGCAGCGCTAATGTCTGACACCGCTACCAAGAGCCCGGCATCGTCGTCGGGCATCAAGCTCCCCTCGACGCTCTCGCACATCGTGAGCGACCTCGGCAAGAACGGCATCTTCCTCGCGCTCATCGCCGTGGTCGTGCTGTTCTCGATCACGACCAACGGCATCCTGCTGCGTCCGCAGAACATCTCGAACCTGATCGTGCAGAACGGGTACATCCTGATCCTCGCGATCGGCATGGTGCTCGTGATCGTCGCCGGCCACATCGACCTCTCGGTCGGCTCGATCGCGGCCTTCATCGGGGCGTTCTCGGGCGTGCTGATTCGGGATGCCGGATTCCCGTGGTGGCTCGCCATCATCGGCGCCCTCGTCATCGGGGCGGTGGTGGGAGCCTGGCAGGGCTTCTGGATCGCCTATGTGGGCATACCCGCGTTCATCGTCACCTTGGCGGGCATGCTCATCTTCCGCGGGCTCGCGCTCATCACGCTCGGCAACTCGAACATCGGGTCGTTCCCGGAGGAGTACCGAGCGCTGGGCAACGGATTCATCTCGTTCGCGGGGCCCGATGCGACGATCGACTTCTTCACGCTCGCGGTGGGCGCCCTCGCGATCATCGCGCTCGTCGTGCAGCAGGTGCGCACGCGCAACGGTCGCAAGAAGTACGGCCAGGCCGTCGACCCGACCGTGTGGTTCATCGCGAAGATGGCCTTCGTCGCGATCGGCGTCGGCGCCTTCACCTACGCGCTCGCCTCGTTCAAGGGCATCCCCGTCACGCTCATCGTGCTCGCCGTGCTCGTCATGATCTACGGCATCGTCGCGAACCGCACGGTGTTCGGCCGTCACATCTACGCGATCGGCGGCAACCGCCACGCGGCCGAGCTCTCGGGCGTCAAGACGAAGTCGGTGGACTTCTGGCTGTTCGTCAACATGGGCATCCTGGCGGCGCTCGCGGGCCTCGTGTTCACGGCGCGCCTCAACCTGGCCGGCCCGAAGGCGGGCGACGGCTTCGAGCTCGAGGCCATCTCGGCGGCCTTCATCGGCGGCGCGGCCGTGCAGGGCGGTATCGGCACGATCTCCGGCGCCATCATCGGTGGCCTCATCATCGGTGTGCTCAACAACGGCATGTCGATCATGGGCATCGGCATCGAGTGGCAGCAGGCCGTCAAGGGCCTCGTGCTGCTGCTCGCCGTGGCCTTCGACGTCTACAACAAGCGTCGGGCCGGAGGCGGCACCGGTCGCTGATCGGCACTCGCTCGTCGACGCGCCCCGTGGCCCTGTGCCGCGGGGCGCGTCGCTGTCTCCGGATGCTCTCCGGAGGCTCGAATCGATTCGACTCCGGCCCTCCCGCGTCCTAGACTGATGCGGGCGAATCCGCCCCTCACCCCTGCTCGAGCCCCTGGGAGGCTGCTGCGTGTCGACGGTCGTTCACCCCGGAGACTCGCTCACCCGCCGCCAGCGCGCCGTCTACGTGATCGTGCTCGGTGCCCTCACGGCGCTCGGCCCCTTCACGATCGACCTCTACCTGCCGGCCTTCCCGCAGGTCGAGGCCGACCTCGGGGTCTCGACCGCGGCCATCCAGCTGACCCTCACGGCGACGACGATCGGCTTCGCGTTCGGCCAGCTGCTCGTCGGCCCCTGGAGCGACGCGGTCGGCCGGCGCCTGCCGCTCATCCTCGCGACGAGCCTGCACGTGCTCGCGAGCCTCGGCGTCGCGCTCGCCCCTGACATCACCTGGCTCATGGCCTTCCGCGTGCTGCAGGGCTTCGGTGCCGCGGCGGGCGGCGTCGTCGCGATGGCGACCGTGCGCGACCTGTTCGGCGGCTACCCGCTCGTGCGCATGCTCTCGCGGCTCTCGCTCGTCAACGGCCTCGCGCCCATCCTCGCGCCCGTCATCGGCTCGCAGCTGCTGCTCATCATGCCCTGGCGCGGACTCTTCGTCGTGCTGGCCGCCTACGGTGTCATTATCGTCATCGCCGCGAGCCTGCTGATCGTCGAGACCCTGCCGCCCGCTCGGCGCGTCGACAAGGGCCACGCGACCATTCGCGACCGGTACCGGGTGCTGTTCGGCGACCGCGTGTTCGTCGGCGTGGCGATCATCGGCGGCATGTCGTTCTCGGGCCTCTTCGCCTACCTCTCGGCCTCGCCGTTCCTCTTCCAGGAGGTGTACGGCCTCGACCCGCAGGGGTACGGACTGCTGTTCGCGATGAACTCGATCGGCGTGGTCGCGGGGGTGCAGATCAGCTCGCGACTCGCGAAGCGCATCCCGCCGCAGTGGATCCTCAGCGTCTCGACCCTCGTGCTGCTGGGTAGCTCGGTGGCGATCATCGTGCTCGACCTCGCCGACGCGGGCTTCTGGGGCACGGTCGTGCCGCTGTGGTTCTTCATCACGGCGTGCGGGTTCGGCTTCCCCATGGTGCAGGCGCTCGCGCTCGCCAATCACGGCAAGGAGGCCGGCACCGCGGCCTCGCTGCTCGGGGCCATGAACTTCGGGCTCGCGGGCCTGCTCTCGCCGATCGTCGGACTGTTCGGCATCGCGAACGCCGTGCCCATGGGCGCGGTCATGGCGGCGACCTCGGTGGTGTCGATCGCGAGCCTCTGGCTCATCGTGCGGCCGCGCACGGTGCCCGCGCTCGAGCGCTGACACCCGGGCGGCGGTCGAGCGGGGTGCGCGCATCCCGTCGCGGAAGAGGGGTCTGGCGCAATTGTTGTCCATATGGATAACATGGGGCGCATGAGGATCCTCCTGGTCGGCGCCGGAGGCGTCGGAGACGCCATCGCCAAGATCGCCGCACGCCGCTCGTTCTTCGACACGATGATCGTGAGCGACTACGACATCACCCGCGCCGAGCGCACGATCGCCTGGATCGAGGCCAAGCACGGCCCCCAGGGCGACCGCTTCGTCGCGGCGCAGATCGACGCCTCGCAGTCGGAGAGCGTCGCCGCCGTCGCGCGCGAGCACGCGGCGACGCACGTCATGAACGCCGTCGAGCCCAAGTTCGTGCCCACCATCTTCGCGGGCGCCCTGGCCGCAGGTGCCGACTACCTCGACATGGCCATGAGCCTCTCGCACCCGCACCCCGAGCAGCCGCACGCCCTCACGGGCGTCAAGCTCGGCGACGAGCAGTTCGCCGCCGCGGGCGACTGGGAGGCTGCCGGTCGGCTCGCGCTCGTGGGCATGGGCGTCGAGCCCGGACTCAGCGACGTGTTCGCGCGCTACGCCGCCGACCACCTCTTCCGCGAGATCGACGAGCTCGGCACGCGCGACGGTGCCAACCTCGTGGTGCGCGACGACGAGGGCAATGAGATCTTCGCCCCGTCGTTCAGCATCTGGACGACGATCGAGGAGTGCCTCAACCCGCCCGTCATCTGGGAGAAGGACACGGGCTGGTTCACGACGCCGCCGTTCAGCGAGCCCGAGGTCTTCGACTTCCCGGAGGGCATCGGCCCCGTCGAGTGCGTCAACGTCGAGCACGAAGAAGTGCTGCTCATGCCGCGCTGGGTCGACGCGAAGCGCGTCACGTTCAAGTACGGGCTGGGCGACGAGTTCATCGGCATTCTCAAGACCCTCAACCAGCTGGGCCTCGACAAGACCGAGCCCATCCGGGTGCGCTCGGCGAACGGCCCCGTCATGGTGAGCCCCCGCGACGTCGTGGCCGCGGGCCTTCCCGACCCGGCCACCCTCGGGCCCCGGATGACCGGCAAGACCTGCGCGGGCCTCTGGGTCACGGGCACCGGAGTCGACGGCGCGCCCCGCGACGTCTACCTGTACCACGTCAGTGACAACGAGTGGACGATGGCCGAGTACGAGAGCCAGTGCGTCGTGTGGCAGACCGCCCTCAACCCCGTCATCGCCCTCGAGCTGCTCGCCTCGGGTGCGTGGAGCGGCGCGGGCGTGCTCGGCCCCGAGGCCTTCGACGCCCAGCCCTTCCTCGACCTCATGGCGCGCCCCGAGAACGAGGGCGGCTACGGCCAGCCGTGGGGCCTGCAGGAGCGCACGCCCGTCGCTTAGGCTGGCGCCATGACTGACGCGAGCGAGGCCGTCACGGCCGCCCAGCAGGCCCTCGAGCAGGCGCAGGCGGCACTGGCCGCAGCCGAAGAGGCCGCCGCGCGCGCCGCCGCGCAGGCGAGCGAGGCGGCGGCACCCGCGGCGAGCATCCCGAGCGAGGGCCCCCTCGATGCCGAGCAGGTCGCCGCCGTGCGTGTGGGGTACCAGCCCGAGGGGGCCGTGCTCGAGATGGGCGCGCTCGTCAACGGCGAGGCGCTGCCCGACGTGCCGATCCGCATTCCCATCGCCATGACCAACCGGCACGGCCTCGTCGCCGGCGCGACGGGCACGGGCAAGACGAAGACCCTGCAGGTGCTCGCCGAGCAGCTGAGCGCCGCGGGGGTGCCCGTCTTCGCCGCCGACATCAAGGGCGACCTCAGCGGCATCGCCGTGGCCGGGCAGAGCAGCGAGAAGCTGCTCGCCCGCACGAGCGGCCTCGGTCAGCAGTGGCAGGGCGTGGCGCACCCCACCGAGTTCTACTGCCTCGGCGGAATCGGTCACGGCATCCCCGTGCGCGCGACGGTCTCGAGCTTCGGGCCCCTCATGCTCAGCAAGGTGCTCGGCCTCAACGACACGCAGGAGTCGAGCCTCGGCCTCGTCTTCCTCTACGCCGACCAGAACGGGCTGCCGCTCGTGGGGCTCGACGACCTGCGCGCGGTCATCCAGTTCTTGACGAGCCCCGAGGGCAAGGCCGACCTCGCCGAGCTTGGCGGTCTCAGCAAGGCGACTGCCGGGGTCATCCTGCGCGAGCTCATCACCTTCGCCGCGGAGGGCGCCGACGTCTTCTTCGGCGAGCCCGAGTTCGACACCGCGCACTTCCTGCGCACGACGGCCGACGGCCGCGGCATCGTGAGCCTGCTCGAGGTGCCGGGTGTCGCCGACAAGCCGGCGCTGTTCTCGACCTTCCTCATGTGGCTGCTCGCCGACCTCTTCAACGACCTGCCCGAGGTCGGCGACCTCGACAAGCCGAAGCTCGTGTTCTTCTTCGACGAGGCGCACCTGCTGTTCCGCGATGCGAGCAAAGACTTCCTCGCCGCCATCACCCAGACGGTGCGGCTCATCCGCTCGAAGGGCGTCGGCATCTTCTTCGTCACCCAGTCGCCGAAAGACGTGCCGGGCGACGTGCTCGCGCAGCTCGGCTCGCGCGTGCAGCACCAGCTGCGCGCCTTCACGCCCGACGACGCGAAGGCCCTCAAGGCCGCCGTCTCGACCTACCCGAACAGCGGCTACGAGCTCGACGAGGTGCTCACGACGCTCGGCATCGGCGAGGCGATCGTGACCGTCATGAACGAGAAGGGCGCCCCCTCGCCCGTGGCCTGGACGCGCCTGCGCGCCCCCCAGGGCTCGATGGATCCCGCGCCCGCCGAGCTGGTCGCGGCGACGATCGCGGCCTCGCCCCTGCTCGCGCAGTACGGACAGGCGGTCGACCGCGAGTCGGCCTACGAACTGCTCACGGGACGCATGAACGCCGCGGCCGAGGCCGAGGCGGCGCGCGAGGCGGCCGAGCAGGCTGCCGAGCAGAAGGACGCCGCGCGCGAGGAGTACGAGAAGGCCTTGCGCGACCTGCAGAAGAAGGAGCGCACGACGACGCGCACGACGAACCGCCGCACGACGAAGCCCGAGCCGGGCGTCGGCGACATGCTCGGCGACGTGCTGGGCTCGCGCACCGGCCAGACCGTCATCCGCGAGGTCGTGCGCGGCATCTTCGGCACGCTCGGGCGGCGCTGAGCCGACGCCGGAGCGACGCGGTCGGCGGGCGCGACGGACGGGTCAGAAGGGGAACAGCACGGGCACGAGCAGCACCGCGACGCCGAAGAACACCAGGCCGACCGGTAGCCCGAACTTCCAGTAGTCGCCGAACTGGAACCCTGACGGGGCCATGATCATGAGGTTGCCGGGCGTCGCGACCGGGGTCAGCACGGCGGCAGCGGCGGTGACGGCGACCGCCATGAGGAACGGGAGCGGAGAGACCCCCATCTCATAGGCCACCGAGATGGCGATCGGCGCGATGATGAGCGCGGTCGCCGTGTTGCTGATCAGCTGTCCGAAGATCAGGGTCACGAGACCGAGAGCCGCGAGCACGACGCCGGGGCCGAGAGCGCCGACCGCGTCGACGATGCCCGTGGCGAGCAGGTCGGCCGCGCCCGTCTGCGTGATCGCGGTCGAGACCGGGATCATGCCGCCGACGAGCAGCACGGTCGTCCACTGGATCGAGCGGTGAGCCTTCTCGATCGACACCACGCGCGTGAGCACCATGATCGCCGCGGCGACGAGTCCGGCCACGGCGGGCGGCACGATGCCCGTCGCGAGGGCGACGACCATGAGCACCAGCACCCCGAGGGCGAGGTACGCGCGGCGCCCGAGGGGCGCTGCCTGGCGGCGGATCTGGTCGGGAGCATCCACGACCATCACCGAGGTGTCGCGGAGGTTCTCGTCGAGGGCCTCCCACTTGCCTTGCACGAGCAGGATGTCGCCGGCCTCGAGGCGGATGCCGGTCTGATCGCCGATGTCTTCGCCACCGCGCTGGATCGCGACGATGATGAGGTCGCCGCTCTCGGTGACCATGCCGGGGAACACCTCGTCGCCGATCGCACGCGAGCGCGGAGGGATGACGATCTCGGCGACGCCGTACTCGGCGTCCATCGCGGCCCAGGTGCTCGAGACCGTGCTCGTGCCGATGCCCTCGAGCTTGACGTCGTCGCTCACCGAGCGGATGCTCGTCGGGGTTCCCTGCAGAATCAGCACGTCCCCCTCGCGGATGGGCGCGGAGGCGTCACGCGAACCGCGCACTCCCGGCGACTGGATCGCGATGAGCGACACCGCGGAGTCGCTCTCGAACACGATCTGCTCGGCGGTGCGGCCGATGAGCGGCGACCCCGAGAGTACGCGCACGCGGCCGAACGGCTGCGCGCCGCCGAACTGGGCGAGCAGCGTGCGGGCGTGATCACCGAGGTCGGTCGCGAGCGTCGAGGGCGTGCGGGCCGGGATGAGCCGGTTGCCGAGCAGCACCGCGATGAGCACCGTTCCGGCGACGATCGGCAGGCCCACGAGGCTGAACTCGAAGAAGCCGAACGCGCGTCCCGTCTCCTCTTCGGCGAGCTCGGACATGATGACGTTGACGGGCGAGCCCGTGAGCGTGAGGAGCGAGCCGGCGTGCGCCCCGAAGGCGAGCGGCAGCAGCAGACGGCCCGCGGGCATCGTCATCTTCGTCGCGATGACGACGACGACCGGCAGCAGCGCGGCGACCGCGCCGTTGACGCTGATGAGCGCCGCGAGCACGGCGACGACGATCATGATGATGATCGTGAGCACGCGCGAGCTGCCCCCGCCGCGCTTGATGAGCTGCTGGCCCGTCCAGGCCGTGAGCCCCGAGCCGTCGAGCCCCTCGGCGACGACGAAGAGCGCGGCGATGAGCACGACAGCCGGGTCGCCGAAGCCCGCGAAGGTCTGAGCGAGGTCGAGGATGCCGAAGGCGTAGAGGGCGAGCGAGGCGCCGACGGCGATGAGGCCGACGGGGATGCGGTTCGTCACGAACGCCAGCACCACGACGGCGAGGATCAGCATCGTGATGGTGATGTCGCTCACGATGCCGACTCTAGCCGCGGGCCCGTCGCGCGCATAGCGGCGATCACTGCAACGACGAGGTGAGCCGGGCGATCGAGTCGCGCGCCTTCTCGCCCCACGGTCGTCGCACCCACTCGTCGAGGTGCAGCTCGCGGCTCTCCGCGCGGTACGAGGCCTCGATCGCGCGCATGCGCTGCACGAACTCGGCGCCGTGCACCATGACCGAGACCTCCATGTTGAGGCTGAACGAGCGGATGTCCATGTTGCTCGAGCCGACGATGGCGACGTCGTCGTCGATCGTGAAGTGCTTCGAGTGCAGCACCGTCGGCGCCTGATAGAGGTAGATGCGCACCCCGGCGCGCAGCAGGTCTTCGTAGTACGAGCGCTGCGCGTGATAGACGAAGAACTGGTCGCCGATCTCGCTCACGTAGAGCTCGACGAGCAGCCCTCGCGACGCCGCGGTGATGATGGCCAGTTGAATTGCCTCGTCGGGAACGAAGTACGGGCTCGTGATGCTCACCTGGCGCTCGGCCTTGTGGATGAGGGTCGTGTAGAGCTTGAGGTTGTTGTCGTTCTCGAAGCTCGGCCCGCTCGGCAGCACCTGGGCGTCCAGCAGAGCGGGGTCGTCGCCGAGCACGACGGGGCTCGTGTCGAGCGGCAGCAGCTCGTCGGTCTCGCTGTACCAGTCGGTCACGAAGACGGCGTCGAGCTCACGCACGACCGGCCCCTCGAGCCGCACCATGACCTCGTGCCAGTGCAGTCCGCGCGCGATCGACTTCTTCTTGCCGTAGTTCGACTGGATCATGTTCTGCGAGCCCGTGTGGCCCACGCGCCCGTCGACGACGACGAGCTTGCGGTGGTTGCGCAGGTCGGGGCGCTGCCACTGGCCCTTCCACGGGCGAAGGGGGAGCATCCCGTGCCATTCGGCCCCCATCGCGGCGAGGCGACCGAGCGTCTCCTTACGCGGCGGGTACAGGATGCTCATCAGGTGGTCGCTCAGAACGCGCACCGTGACCCCGCGCGCGGTCGCCCGCTCGAGTGCGGCGAAGAAGGGCTCGGTCGTCGCATCGAGGGTCAGGATGAAGAACTCGACGTGCACGTACTGCTCGGCCGTGTCGATGTCGGCCACCATCGCCGCGATCGCGCCCTCGTAGTCGTCGATGAGCTCGGCACGATTGCCGCCCACCATGGGCAGGGCGCCGAGGTTCTCGTTGAGCCGCACCGAGGAGCCCAGCCACTCGGGCCACTCGTCACGGTGGCTCACACGGTCGAGACCCTCGGTGCGATCGAGGATGGCCCGGCTGACCTCGTGCTGCTTCTCGCGCCGGCGCTTCGGCAGGCGGCTGAGGCCGACGAGGAAGAAGGCGATCGCGCCGATGTACGGGATGAAGATGATCGTGAGCATCCACGCGATCGCCGTCGACGGCCGGCGTCGGGCTGAGATCAGGATGATCGCGATCGAGCCGAGCACGACGTGCGCGACGACGAGCAGGGCGGGCAGCAGCCCGGTCGCATCACTGGGCACGCGACTACTTCACCCTCTGCCGCGGAACGACGACCTTCTTGAGGATCAGCAGGATGCTCGCGACGACGGGCGACGCGACGAGGGCACCGAGCAGGCCGAGGAGGGTGCCGCCGATGACGGCGCCGATGAGCACGAGCGAGGCCGGGATCTTGATGGCCTTGCCGATGATGCGGGGCGTCAGCAGGTATGCCTCGAGCTGCATGTACACGATCATGACGATGCCGACGACGAGCGCCGCTGCGGGTGAGGTGAAGAGCGACACGAGCACCATGAGGGTCGTGCTGATGACCGAGCCCACGACCGGGATGAGCGTTATGAAGAGCGCGATGAACGCCAGGATGCCGGCGTAGCGCACGCCCATGATGGTGAGCAGGATGAAGGAGAAGGTCGCATTGGTGACCGCGATGATGACCTGCCCGCTGAGGTACTTGCCGATGGAGTCGAAGATCTCCTCCGCGATCTCGGCGAAGCCCGCGCGCTTCGAGCCCGGCACGAGGTCGTAGAGCGCGTTCTTCATCACGTCGAGCGAGGCGACGAAGTAGATCGTGATGACGACGACGAGCAGCACGCCGAACGTGCCGTTGATGATGTCGGCACCGATGCGCAGCGCCCCGCCGCCCACCGTGAGCCACAGGCTCGGGTCGGCCGAGTTGAGGCGGATCCACTCGAGCAGGATGAGCGGGTAGCCGTTGAACTGCTCGTCGAGATCGATGAACCACGGTTGGTTGTTCACGTCGGTGAGGTTCTCGGGCAGCGTGCGCGCGAGCTCCGTGGCCTGCTCGATGACGATCGGCACGATGAGGAAGAGCATGGCCGCCACGACGGCGAGGAAGGCCGCGAGCACCACACCGATAGCCGCGCCCTTGCTGAGCCCGCGTTGCTGCAGCCGGGTCACGACGGGGTAGAGCCCGAGACTGATGAAGGTCGCCAGGAAGATGAGCGTGATCGTGTAGGCGAGCTGCGCGACCGCGGCGCCGAGCAGCAGGGCGAGCAGGACGCCGAGCGTGCCGATGAACCCGATCGCGAACGGCCCGGAGCGCAGCCAGGTGACGCGTTCGGTGCGCACGGCCTCCGGCTCGGGTGCGGGGACGGGTGCCTCGGACGCCATGGCGGTCCTCTCTGTCTTCCGCCGATCGACCGACAGAATCCTCGTCACCATATCGCCCGAACGATGAAGGGAATAGCCTGGGCGCGACGAATCGTCACTCCACGATCGTCCTGACCCGCACGAGAAACGGACCACCCATGAGCAGCCTGACGGTGACCACCTCATCCGCCGCCCCCGCATCCCTCGACGTCGACGTCGTTGTGATCGCCGCGCGCATCGGGGCCGACGGCCCCGAGCTCGTCGCGCACCCGTCGCTCGCCGCACTGCACGACCAGCTCGTCGCCATCGGGCTCACGGGCAAGGCCGACGAGCTCGTGCGCCTGCCCGCGCTCGACGGCTCGCGCGCGACCCTCGCCGTCGTCGGGCTCGGCGCGACGCTCTCGGCCGACACGGCCCGTCGTGCGGCCGGCTCGGCCGTGCGCCAGCTCGCCGGCGCCGCATCCATCGCGCTCGCCTTCGGCCTCGACGACGAGGCGCACGTGCACGCCATGATCGAGGGCGCCGCGCTCGCGGCCTACGCCTTCACCGACTACCGCGCGAAGACCGCCGCGAAGGTCAAGACCCCGGTCGGCGCTGTGACGGTGTGCACGGCCGCGGCGGTCTCGGCCGAGGCGATCGAGCGCATCCGCATCGTCACCGAGCAGATCGCCCTCGTGCGCGACCTGACGAACCGCTCGGGCGGCGACCTCTACCCGCAGTCGTTCGCCGACGCCGCCATCGCGGCCGCGAAGGGCGCGCCCGTCACGGTCGAGGTGTGGGACGAGAAGAAGCTCGCGGCCGAAGGCTGCGGCGGCATCATCGGCATCGGCCAGGGCTCGTCGCGCCCGCCGCGCCTCGTGAAGGTCTCGTACGCTCCCGCGGGCGCCGAGCAGCACGTCGCGCTCGTCGGCAAGGGCATCACGTACGACACGGGCGGCTACTCGCTCAAGCCCGCCGAAGCCATGAACGGCATGCAGAACGACATGGGCGGCGCCGCCGTCTCGCTCGGCCTCGTGCTCGCGGCGGCGCGGCTCGGGCTGCCCGTGCGCCTCACGGCGTTCCTGTGCATGTCAGAGAACCTCGTGTCGTCGACGGCGATTCGCGTCAACGACATCCTCACCATCCGCGGCGGCACGACCGTCGAGGTCATGAACACCGACGCCGAGGGCCGCCTCGTCATGGCCGACGGCCTCGTGCTCGCGAGCGAGGAGGGCCCCGACGCGATCATCGACGTCGCCACCCTCACGGGCGCGGCGATCGTCTCGCTCGGCCGCCGCACGGTCGGCGTCATGGGCGATGACGAGCTCGTCGGTGCCATCGTCGCCGCGGGCCGCGAGACGGGCGAGCCGCACTGGCACATGCCCCTGCCGGAGGAGCTGCGCTCGCAGCTCGACTCGCGCTTCGCCGACATGGCGAACCTCAAGGTGGGCAATCGCGATGGCGGGATGCTCGTCGCGGGCATCTTCCTCAAAGAGTTCATCGGCACGCGCGCCGACGGCTCGCCGATCCCGTGGGCGCACCTCGACATCGCCGGCGCGGCCGTGAACGAGGGACCGGCCTACGGCTACCTCGCCGAAGGCGCCACGGGCGTCTCGGTGCGCACGCTGCTCGCCGCGATCGAGCAGCGCTTCGCGGCCTAGCGGCGCACCTCGCACGAACGGGCCCCGGCGGAGAACATCCGCCGGGGCCCGTTCGTGTCGTGCGCTCGCTAGTCCTTCTTCTCGTCCGACTCCGGGTACCCCACGTACAGGTCCTCCTTCTGGAAGCCGGGCATGCGGCGCGCAGGAACGATCGCGAGCGCGGCGAGCCCGCCCAGCACGAGCATCGTGGTGCGCAGCGCGGTGAGCCGTGATTCGGTGAACTCCTCGACGGCGAACGCGATCTGCTCCTCGGTCGCGTCGGTGCGCTCGGTCAGCACCTGCTCGAGCTGCGCGTTGGTGAAGAAGTTGACGTTGTCGAAGTTGATCTGCTCGACGATCTCGGGTGTGAAGACCTCGGAGTCGTTCGCTGCCGCGTAGGCGCTCGAGGTGAGCAGGCCGACGGCGAAGGCCGACGCGACGGCGATGCCCGCGCTGCCCGAGAGGTTGTGCGTCAGACCGCGGATGGCGCCGACGTCGCCGGCGTTCTCGGCGGGCGCCGAGGTGAGCAGCGAGTTGAAGACGAGGGCGACGACGCAGCCCTGCGCGAGGCCGAGCACGACGAGACCGATGATGACGGATGCCTGACCCCAGTCGTTCGCGATCGTGAACGACAGCCACACGAGCGCGAGGGTGACGACCGTCATGCTCACGCTCGCGATCGTGCGCGGCGCGAATCGGCTGTAGAGCCGCGAGACGAGGGTGTTGGCGATGAAGATCGAGATCGTGTACGGAATCACGGCGAACGAGACCTCGATGCCGACGAAGCCCTGCACGACCTGCATGTAGAGCGGCATGAGGAAGCTCACGGCCGTGCCCACGAACAGCATGAGGCCCATGACGGTGACGGTGGCGCGCTCGCTGCGCGTTCCGACGATGTCGAGGTTGACGAGCGGCACCTTCTGCTCGGCCATGCGCTTGCGCGTGCGGCTGAGGAAGAGCTGCGCGAAGATGACCGCCGCGACGAAGAAGAAGGGCACGACCGAGAACTCGCCGATCGAGATCGGAGCGTTGCCGCTCGCCGTCAGCAGGCCCCAGTCGTTCATGACGCTCATGCCGAAGCTGATCAGGATGATCGAGATCGCGGCGAGCATGCCGCCGGTCCAGTCGACGATGAGGTTCTTCTGCGGCGGCACGGGCTTGAGCAGGAAGCTCGCGGCGAAGTTGATGAGGCCGATCGACGCGACGAGCACGAACGACCAGCGCCAGCCGATCGTCGAGGCGAACTGACCGGCGATGAGCAGCGAGACCACCTGGGCGAGCGGGATGCTCGCCGCGAAGTAGCCGATCGCCGAGGCCTGCTGCTTGCCCTGGAAGCTCGCGGCGATGATGATCGTGAGCGCCGGCAGCGTGATGGCGTTCGAGGCGCCCGTGATCGACTGGGCGATGAAGAGCACCGAGCCGTCCTGCGCCGTCGCGATGAGGATGGCGGCGAGCGCGGGAATGATCACGCCGATGCGGAAGGCGAGCACGGGGCCGATCTTCGCGGTGATCTTCGCGCCGAGCAGCAGGAAGGCCGAGACGGCGAAGGTGCTCGCGGTGTTCGCGAGGCCGACCGTGGTCGGCGAGATGCCGAGGTCTTCCGTGATGCCGGTGATCGACACGTTCCAGGCGTTGAACGCGAGCTGAACCTGCGCCAGCATGACAACGAACAGCGGCAACCACGAGCTGCGCGTTTCGACAGCGGATCCTGCGGACATGGGGGTATGCCTCCGGCTCTCGGCGCGTTCGGATGCGCGCTCTGTAGCCGCAATACTGCCCCACCACGAACGGCTTGGCGAGAGATATTCGGCGCGGCGCCGCGGGCGGTCAGCGGAGGTCGCGCAGGCGCGGCGTCGCCGGGGCACCCGGGCCGCCGCGGCGCTCGGATCCGACAGCGATCACGAGCAGCACGAGGCCCACGACCGCGAGGGTGATCCACCACGGCATGGCCTCGATGCCGCGCCCGATCTGCACCGAGAACGCGAGCACGTTCTCGACCGGCAGCACGATGATGCCGAGCACGAAGGGGGCCGCGAGCCGCCACCGCACGCCGACGAGGATGAAGGCGAGGGCGAGCCCCATGACGAGCACCGCGCGCCAGGTCTGCGGGTCGGTGGCCGTCGCGAGCATGGAGGCGAACACGAGCACGATGAGCCCCGGAGCGAGCAGCCACCACGATCCCGATCGCCCGGCAGGCCAGTGGTGCACCGGAACCGTGGTGCTCGGTGCTGTCTGACGCAGCGCGATGGCGCCGGCGATGAGCAGCAGGAGGCCGAGGGGCAGCGAGAAGGCTTCGACCCGCAGGAACTCGCGCGTGCTCCACGCGACGATGGCCGTGCCGAGGGCGAGCGAGAAGAGCACCCACGCTCGCGGCAGCAGAGTCGTGCCGCGCCGCTCACGAGCGACGGCGATGGTCATGGTGATGAGCAACGCGAGCATGAGCATCCACAGGATGGCGACCGTCAGCGCCTCGGGCTCGATCGCCGTCCACGCCGCGATCGTGACAGCGGAGATCGCGGGCACGAGCGCCCAGCGCCGGGCCGGCGCGTCGAGGGATGCGGTGCGCAGCATTCCCGCGACCCCGGCGGGCACGGCGCCCGCGAGGGCCACGAGCAGCACGACCACGACGGTCGGCGCGGCCGCCGGGTCGACAGCGAGCGAGGCGGTGCCGAGCCCGATGCGGGCGGCGAGCGCGGCGCCCGCGAGACCCGCCACGGTTGCGGCCGAGAGCGTCCATGCCCGTACGGGGGCGAGGCGGTGCGGTTCGAGGCCGCCGCCCGGCGCCGCCGCGCGGGGACGGATGCTCGCCCCGAGCACTGCGAGACCCACCGATGCGAGCACGAGCCCCAGCGCTCGAGCGGGCACGGGCTCGGCGTCGAGCGCGAGCAGCGCGAGCAAGGGCACGATGCCGGTGAGCAGGGCCGCGCCGTAGAGCTCGGGGCGCGGCCTTGCCCGCGCCGTCAGCACCGCGGCGATCGTGGCCGTGGCGATCGCCGGCGGCAGCAGGTGTGCCTCGGGTGCCGTGACGCCGAGCTCGAACCACAGGGTCGAGAGCGCCGCCGTCGCGGCGGCCCCGCTCACCCACCAATACGGTGCCGCGCCACGCACGCGCGCGGCGGTCGCGCAGCCCAGAGCCACGAGTGCGAGCACGATGATCGCGGTCACGGGCCCGGCGGCCTCGCGTGCGTAGGCCAGCGCGACGGCGATGACGGCGGTGAGCAGGGTCGAGAGCTCGATCGCCCGGCCGACGGCGCTCGCGTGCGCGACCGGCATGCCGCGGTCGCGCATGCCCTCGACGAGGCGGGGGATGAGCGGCAGGGTCGCCGCCACGAGCAGGGCGATCGCCGGCAGCACGATGGGCGAGCCGCTCATGACGAGCAGCTCGGCTCCGAGGTCGACGAGCACGACCGCGAGGGAGGGAACGATGACGGTGCCCGCGAGCACCCGCACGACGATGCCGAGGCCGGGCCGACGCGTGCGCAGAAGGCTCACGGCCAGCACGATCATGGCCGTGGTCGAGAGGGCCGCCCAGCCGCTGCGCTCGACCACCACGAGAGCGACGGCGAGCG
Source organism: Microcella humidisoli (assembly GCF_024362325.1). NCBI lineage: Bacteria > Bacillati > Actinomycetota > Actinomycetes > Micrococcales > Microbacteriaceae > Microcella > Microcella humidisoli. The sequence continues at coordinate 723,978 of NZ_CP101497.1, read as the reverse complement.
CGAACGGCACGGTCGTGACGACCAGCACCGTGAGCCAGTGCGCGGCGGGAACCCGCGGCACGAGCGTCACCGCGATCGCGACGATGAGCCCGATCGTCGCGGTGAGGCTCACCAGTGCAGGGCCGCCGACACCGGCGAGCGAGAGCGCCGAGGCGGTGAGGACGAGTGCGTACCCGACGCCGACGGCGGTGTGCGCGGCACGGCCGGCGGCGGGCACCGTGCCGGCGAGCGCGACGAGCGCGACGAGGGCGGCGGGCCCGAGCATCACGGCCGACTCGGTCGACTGCCACGACAACGAGACGGCGACCAGCAGCGCGGCATGGCCCGCGAGGATGATCGGCAGTCGCAGGGCGAGCCGTGCGCGCGGCCCTGCGGCGGTCGTGGTCAGGATGACCGCCGTGGCTGTCACGAGCACGATCGCGGCGATCGCGCGCACCTCCGGGGCGACGATCGTCAGCCCGAGCGCACCGAGACCGGCGAGGCCGAGCGTCCAGAAGCTGAGCGCGCGTCCGCGGTGCACGGCCGCGGTCGGACGACCGGCGCGGTCGCCGACGAGCCGAGCCTGCAGGGCGAGGGCGACACTCGCGACGACGAGGCCGAGCACGACGGCGGCGCCCGTGTCGGCGTCGAGCGGCGAGCCGCCGCCCGCGGTCGCGCGGGCGCCACCGAGCAGTGCGGCCAGCGCGCCGAGCGCGGCGAGCCCGGCATGCGGGGACACCACGATCGCGAACACGCTCATGGCCCCCGCGAGCACGGTGCGGCGGTGCGCGGCGACATCGGCGCGGCTCAGGGCCGTGAGCGCGAGCACGCCCGCGGCTGCCGCGGCGGGTACGAGCACGATGAGGGCCGAGGGCCCTCCGATCCAGCCGGGGTCGATGCCGAGCGAGGCAATCACGAGCGCGGCCGGCACGCTCGCCCCCGCGATGAAGCTCCACAGCAGGCGCAGGCCGTGGCGGGCGCTGCGCGCGGCGACGGCGCCGCCGCCGAGCACGGCGGCCGCGGTGCTCAGCCAGCGCTCGGTGCCGTGCGCCCAGCCATCATCGGGGCCGCCGAACCAGGCCTCGACGATGAACGCGGCGAGCAGCACGGCGCCGAGCAGCTGCACGGCGATGAGCAGGGTGCGCTCACGGTGCCGACCCAGCGCTCCGCGCGCCTCGAGCCGGCTCGCCCCCTCGAGCAGCGCGAGCGCGACGGCCGCGGAGCCGAGCGGACCCCACAGCGTGCCGGGCGGGGTGCCGATCGCGGCCGCCGCGAGCAGGGGCACGAGGGCGAGGGCGAGGCTGCCGGCGAGCATCCACCCGCGAAGGCGCGTGCGCAGGCCGAGCGCCAGCGCGAGAGCGCCGCCGAACAGGGCGCTCAGGGTCGTGAGTGCCCAGCCGTCGAGACCGAGGGGCAGCGCGGGCGCGAGCGCGACGATCGCGAGGGTCGCGAAGACGAGGGCGAGGGCCGCGACGCACTCCGCCGAGACGGCGAGGGCGCGGCGGCGCAGCACCGGAGCGCCGCCGGCGAACAGCAGCGTCGCGGCGACGAGCACGCCGCCGCGCGCGATCGGGTCGGTGAGGTCGGGGTTGAGCAGCGTGAAGACGAGCGCGGCGAGTGCGACGAGACCCGCCCCGGCGACGGCGAGCACCGACTGCAGCGTGGTGCTGGCGCGCGGAGGAGCGGCGGACGTCGGCCGACTGGCGGGCGCTGCCACGGGACGCGGGCGCACGGTGACCGGGTCGATGACGCGGCGCGGGATGCTCGTGACCACCGTCTGCAGCGCCGCGAGCGCATCGGCCGCGGCCGACGCCGCCTGCCACACCTCGACGCCGGGCTCGCCGCGCAGGTCGGCACCGCAGGATCGGCAGAGGCCCGCGTCGAGGGGACGGGTGCACACGGGGCATCGTGTGGCGTCGCGCAGCCGCTCGACGGTCGGCGCGCTCCAGTGCGTCGTGGTCATGCGCCCGGCTCCTCGTCGGCAACCCACACGAGGATGTCGCCGGGCTGGCACTCGAGCACCCGGCAGATCGCGTCGAGGGTCGAGAACCGCACGGCCTTCGCGCGACCGTTCTTGAGCACGGCGACGTTCGCCGGGGTGATGTCGATCGCGGCGGCGAACTCGCCCACCGACATCTTCTTCTTGGCGAGCTGCACGTCGAGGTTGATGATGATGGGCATCACACCACCTCCGCGAGGTCGCTCTCGAGCTGCGAGGCCTGCCGCAGCAGCCCGCGCAGCACGACGACGAGCAGGGCGAGCACGGCGCCGATCACGATGCCGAGCAGGCAGAGCAGCGCGATCGAGGGCGAGGCCGCCCCGACGGTCGTGAGCAGCCCGAGCGTCGCGACGACGATGAGGGTGGCGACGATGATCGCCCCGAGGATCACGTCGACGTAGGCGAAGGCTTTGACGTTGAAGATGATGCCCTCGCCCACGAAGGTCAGCAGGCGCCAGACGCAGACGAGCGCCGCCTGCAGGCACAGCACGAACACCGCGGCCGCGATGACGCCGGGCCACTGCAGGAACGCGAGCGGGGGCAAGCGCTCGGCGGTCTCGGCCGCGATGACCGGAACGACGACCAGCTGGGTCAGCGCGAGCAGCGCGAGCAGCACGGCGATGAGCGACTTGAGCGTGAGGATGGTGATCCGGTGCATCGCGTTCCTATCGTTTGTCGGGCGATATCTATCGACAAACGATACATGACGGGCGGCCGAGCGCACGCAACCGCGACAAACGCCGCGGCAGCGGCACGAGAGGAGTGGTGGCGGAGAATGGGGGATTCGAACCCCCGAGGGCTTGCACCCAACACGCTTTCCAAGCGTGCGCCATAGGCCACTAGGCGAATTCTCCTGGGCGGCGCCCGCCACGGAGGCGGGAGCGACGAGACTGAATCCTACCGGTAAACTGATGGCGGCTCCTCGCGTGGCGCCATCCAGGCCAACTCCCCCAGGGCAGAAATGCAGCAAGGGTAACCGGGCTCTGGCGGGTGCGCGAGGGGTCCTTTTTTGTGCGCGGATGCCCGGCGCAGCATCCCCGGGACCATCGACCCCTGGGCCCTCCAAGGCTGTCGCCCTAGGCTGGGCGCAATGTCGCGCAGCATCTACATCACCTCCGCCGAGGGCAACTCGGGCAAGTCGACGGTGGCCCTCGGGCTCGTCGACACGTTGAGCCACCGCGTGCAACGGGTTGGCGTATTCAGGCCCGTTACTCGTGCGCGCGACGGTCGCGGTGTGCGCGACGCTGCGCCTTCTGTAGTCGCGCCAGAGCGCGACTACGTGCTCGACGTGCTGCTCGCGCACGACGGCGTCGACCTCGCCTACGACGACGCGATCGGCGTCGGCTACGACGAGGTGCATGCCGACCCGGAGGCGGCGCTCGCCGTGATCGTCGAGCGCTACCACGCCGTCGCGCAGCGCAGCGATGCCGTCGTCATCGTCGGCAGCGACTACACCGACGTGTCGAGCCCCACCGAGCTGTCGTTCAACGCGCGCATCGCGGCCAACCTGGGTGCGCCCGTGCTGCTCGTCATCGGCGGGCGCGAGAGCGGAGCGGCCGGCGGGCGCGGGCTCGCCGAGTCGGGGGCACGCTCCGCCGACGACATGCGCCGCGTCGCCGAGGTGGCCGTCGCCGAGCTCGACCACGAGCACGCGCAGCTGCTGGGCATCATCGCCAATCGCGCCGACGCCGAGGCGCTCGACGCCATCTGCGCGGCCGTGCAGACCGTGGCGCCCGAGGCGCTTGTGGCGGCCATCCCCGAAGACCCGTACCTCATCGCGCCCACCGTCGCCGCCGTCATGGAGGCCTGCGGCGGCACCTTCGAGCGCGGCGACGATGCGCTGCTGCAGCGCGAAGTGCTCGGCGCCGTCGTGGCGGGCATGTCGATGGAGAACGTGCTGCCGCGCCTCACCGAGGGCGCCGTCGTGCTCATTCCCGGCGACCGCAGCGAGGTGCTGCTCGCGGTGCTCATGGCGCATGCGAGCGAGACGTTCCCGAGTCTCGCGGCCATCGTGCTCTACGGCGGGTTCGACACACCGGATGCGGTGCAGAGCCTCGTCGAGGGCCTCGACCCGAGCCTCCCCATCATCCGAGCCGCGTCGGGCACCTACGACACCGTGCTCGCCATCATGGGCGCGCGCGGCCGCCTCGCGGCCGACAGCCAGCGCAAGTACGACACCGCGCTCGCGCTGTGGGAGCGCCACATCGACGCCGACGCACTCATGAACCGGCTCGACGTCACGCGCTCCGACGTCGTGACGCCCCTCATGTTTGAGTTCGACCTGCTCGAACGGGCGCGCGGCGACCGCAAGCACATCGTGCTGCCCGAAGGCGACGACGACCGCGTGCTGCGCGCGGCCGGCACGCTGCTGCAGCGCGGCGTGTGCCAGTTGACGATCCTGGGCGATGAGCAGGCCGTGCGGGCCCGCGCCGCCGAGCTCGGGCTCGACCTGTCGCAGGCGAGCATCCTGTCGCCCTTCGATGAGTCCCTGCGGCACCGCTTCGCCGAGGAGTACGCGCGGCTGCGGGCCCACAAGGGTGTCACGGTCGAGACGGCGCGCGACGTCGTGACCGACGTCAGCTACTTCGGCACGATGATGGTGCACCTCGGCCTCGCCGACGGCATGGTCTCGGGCGCCGCGCACACGACGGCCCACACGATTCGCCCGAGCTTCGAGATCATCAAGACCGACCCGGGCGTGAGCGTCGTGTCGAGCGTCTTCCTCATGTGCCTCGCCGATCGCGTGCTCGTCTACGGCGACTGCGCGGTCATTCCCGATCCGACGAGCGAGCAGCTGGCCGACATCGCCATCTCGTCAGCCGCGACCGCGGCGCAGTTCGCGATCGAGCCGCGCGTCGCGATGCTCTCGTACTCGACGGGTGAGTCGGGCTCGGGCGATGACGTCGAGAAGGTGCGCGCCGCCACGCAGCTGGTGCGCGAGCGAGCGCCCGAGCTGCTGGTCGATGGTCCGATGCAGTACGACGCGGCGGCCGAGCCGAGCGTCGCGGCCGCGAAGATGCCGGGCTCGCCCGTCGCCGGCCACGCGACCGTCTTCGTGTTCCCCGACCTCAACACGGGCAACAACACCTATAAAGCAGTACAGCGGTCGGCGGGCGCCGTCGCGATCGGGCCCGTGCTGCAGGGGCTGCGCAAGCCCGTCAACGACCTCAGCCGCGGCGCGCTCGTGAGCGACATCGTCAACACGGTCGCCATCACGGCGATCCAGGCGCAACGGACGCCTCCTCCTCCGACGACGCCCATCTCGACCATCGGCGGCGTGGCCTGATCGTGCGCGTCTTCGTCGTCAACTCCGGATCGAGTTCGATCAAGTACCAGCTCGTCGACGTCGTGAGCGAGAAGGTCGTGCTGTCGGGCCTGCTCGAGCGGCTCGGCCAGCCGGGCGGTGATGCCGCCGACCACGAATCCGGGATGCGCGTCGTTCTCGATCGCCTCGGCTCCGAGGCGGCGTCGATCGCCGCGGTCGGACACCGTGTCGTGCACGGCGGTTCGGTGTTCACGGCACCCGTCGTCATCGACGACGCCGTCGAGGCGGGCATCCAGACCGTCAGTGCGCTTGCGCCGTTGCACAACCCGGCGAACCTCGCGGGCATCCGGGCTGCTCGCCTCGCCCTGCCCTCCGTGCCGCACGTCGCGGTCTTCGACACCGCCTTCCACCAGTCGATGCCCGCGGCCGCCGCGACCTACGCGATCGACCGGGCTGTTTCGGCCGAGCACGGCATCCGCCGCTACGGCTTCCACGGCACGAGCCACCAGTTCGTCGCCGGTCGCGCTGCGGCGCTGCTGGGCCGCCCCCTCGCGTCGCTCAAGCTCATCGTGCTGCACCTCGGCAACGGCTCGTCAGCGGCCGCGATCGACGGCGGCCGCTCGATCGACACCTCGATGGGGCTCACCCCGCTCGCCGGCCTCGTCATGGGAACGCGCTCGGGCGACGTCGACCCGGGAGTGCTGCTGCACCTGCAGCGAGCGGGCCTGTCGGGGGCCGAGGTCGATGCCCTGCTCAACAGCCGCAGCGGGCTGCTCGGTCTCGCCGGGTCCGCCGACATGCGCGATGTCACGGCGGCGGCCGCCGCGGGCGATGCGGATGCGGAGCTCGCCCTCGACGTCTGGGCGCACCGCATCCGGCACTACGTCGGGGCGTACCTCGCCCAGCTGGGCGGCCTCGACGCCGTCGTCTTCACGGCCGGCATCGGCGAGAACGCGGCCGACCTGCGGGCCCGTGCGCTCGACGGGCTCGGGCACCTCGGGCTCGCGATCGACGCCGACCGCAACGGCGCGCCGTCGCGCGAGGCGCGGGTCATCTCGCCCGAGGGCGCTCCCGTCGCGGTGCTCGTCGTGCCGACGAACGAAGAGCTCGCGATCGCGCAGGCCGCCGCCGCCCTCGTCGCCTGAGCCCGGGGCACGGGATGCCCGGCTCGGGCATCGGAGGTGACGACTACGCTGGGCACGTGGTCACCGCCCTCTACCGCCGCTATCGGCCCGAGACCTTCGCCGAGCTCATCGGCCAGGCGCACGTGACCGACCCCCTGCGGGCGGCGTTGCGCGGCGACCGGGTCAACCACGCCTACCTGTTCAGCGGCCCACGCGGCTGCGGCAAGACGACGTCGGCGCGCATCCTGGCTCGCTGCCTCAACTGCGCCGAGGGCCCCACCGATACCCCGTGCGGCGTCTGCCCGAGCTGCATCGAGCTCAGCCGCGATGGCGGCGGGTCGCTCGACGTCGTCGAGATCGACGCCGCGAGCCACAACGGCGTCGACGACGCCCGCGACCTGCGCGAGCGCGCCGTGTTCGCCCCCGCGCGCGACCGCTACAAGATCTTCATCCTCGACGAGGCGCACATGGTGACGCCGCAGGGCTTCAACGCCCTGCTCAAGATCGTCGAAGAGCCGCCCGAGCACGTGAAGTTCATCTTCGCGACGACCGAGCCCGAGAAGGTCATCGGCACGATCCGCTCGCGCACCCACCACTACCCGTTCCGGCTCGTGCCTCCCGCGCAGCTGCTCGAATACGTGCAGCAACTGTGCGCGAGCGAGAAGGTCACGATCGAGCCGGGCGTGCTGCCGCTCGTCGTGCGCGCCGGCGGCGGATCGGTGCGCGACACCCTCTCGCTGCTCGACCAGCTCATGGCCGGCAGCGACGACGCGACCGTCACCTACGAGCGCGCCGTCGCCCTGCTCGGCTACACGCACGGCGCCCTGCTCGACGAGGTCGTCGTCGCGATCGCGGCGCGGGATGCCGGGGCCGCCTTCCACGCGGTCGATCGCGTCATCCAGACGGGGCAGGATCCGCGACGGTTCGTCGACGACCTGCTCGAACGCCTCCGCGACCTCATCGTAGTCCAGGCGACCGCCGACAGCGCCGCCTCGGTGCTGCACGGCATCCCCGCCGACGACCTGCAGAGCATGCGCGACCAGGCCGCGATGTTCGCCCCCGCCGAGCTCTCGCGCGCGGCCGACGTCGTCAACCGCGCGCTCACCGAGATGTCGGGCGCCACCTCTCCTCGCCTGCACCTTGAGCTCATGACCGCGCGCGTGCTCGTCGCCCTCGGCGGCGACGGGGTCGCGGCCGCGCCCGTGGCCCGCGCGACGTCCGCGCCGGCCGCGCCGGCCGCGCCGGCCCCGCCGGCTGCGGCGGCACCGGCCGCGACCTTACCGGCTCCGACTGCCGCCGTGCCGTCTTCCGCTGTGCCCTCTTCCGCCGTGTCCTCTGCCGCAGCGCCGTCTGCCGCTGCGCCCTCGACTCCCGTGCCCTCGACTCCCGTGCCCTCGGCCGCGGCGCCCTCCGCTCCGGCACCGACCGAGCCCGTCTCGCTCGACACGCTGCGCGCCGCGTGGCCCGCCGTGCTCGACGCCGTGCAGCAGGCGAAGCGCAGCTCGTGGACGGTCGTCTTCGGCACCACGCCCGTCGCGCTCGATGACGACGTGCTGACCATCGCCTTCCCGACCGAGGCCGACGCCGCCGCCTTCAAGCAGCGGGCAGCACCGACCGACAGCGTCAGCGAGCACGTGCGCGGCGCCATCCAGTCCGTCGTGGGTCTGCGGGTCAAGTTCCGCGTGCGCGTCGATGCCACTCCGGATGCGCGCCCCGCCGTCGCCGCGGCGACCGAGCCCCCGGCGGATGCCCCCGCCGACCCCGACCCGGCGCCGAGCGCCCCCGCACGATCGCGGCCGACGCCGCCCGCCCCGACTGCGCCGCCCGCCGCGGCTGGCGGCGGCACTGCAGCGCAGGCGGCCGTGACCGACTGGGTGGTGACGGCGATCCCGGGCGCGGTCGCGGCGTCGGCGAGCATCCCATCGCCGGAGTCACCGGAATTGCCGGACTCGCCGCCGTCGGTCGACCCGCCCGAACCGGCCGAACCGGTGCGGCCCGCGGTGCAGCACCAGACCGAGATCAACGGTCGGCAGCGCTACGGCGAGGCTGTCGTGCGCGAGGTGCTCGGCGCGACCTTCCTCGTCGAGGAGGCCATCGAGCCGCTCGTGACCGCCGGCCCGGTCGACCTGTTCGCCGAACCCGCCCCGGCCGCCGCGCCGCGCGACCCCGACCGACCCTCGAGCGCCGACGCCCCCGACCGACCCTCGAGCGCCGACGCCCCCGACCCGTTGCGCGACGAGTATTGAGCCTGAGAGCCCAGAGAGCAGAGCTGACGTGTACGACGGCATCATCCAAGACCTGATCGACGAGTTCGGTCGTCTGCCCGGCATCGGTCCGAAGTCGGCGCAGCGCATCGCCTTCCACATTCTGCAGACCGAGTCGTTCGACGTCGCGCGCCTGGCGCAGCTGCTCATCGACGTGCGCGAGAAGGTGCGCTTCTGCGAGATCTGCGGCAACGTCGCGGAAGAGGCGCAGTGCTCCATCTGCCGCGACGTGCGTCGCAGCCCGACGACGATCTGCGTCGTCGAAGAGGCGAAAGACGTCGTGGCGATCGAGCGCACGCGCGAGTTCCGCGGGCTGTACCACGTGCTCGGCGGAGCGATCAGCCCGATCGACGGCGTCGGGCCCGACGACCTGCGCATCGCCCAGCTGCTCACGCGCTTGCGCGACGGCACGGTCACCGAGGTCATCATCGCGACCGACCCCAACCTCGAAGGCGAGGCGACGGCGACCTACCTCTCGCGCCTGCTCGTGCAGCCGGGGCTGACGGTGTCGCGCCTCGCGAGCGGCCTGCCCGTGGGCGGCGACCTCGAGTACGCCGACGAGGTCACGCTCGGGCGGGCCTTCGAGGGGCGCCGCACGGTCGAACGCTGAGCGATATTGCAACTTCTGTTGCATTAGCGTCGCGGCGGGCGTAGTCTCACTATCGCAACAGAAGTTGCGCAAGAGAGGATGCCCCGCATGACCCCCGCCGACTCCGTCACCTCGAGCGCCCTGCGCGTCGAGATCACGACCAGCATCGAGATCGACCGACCCGCCGCCGAGGTGTGGGCCGCGCTCGTCGATCGCGACGCCTACCCGCAGTGGAACACCTTCATCCGCTCGTGGCAGGGCGCGCTCGCGCTCGGCGAGCGTCAGACCGTGCGCATCGAGCCCACCGACTCGAGCGGCCAGACCTTCCGCCCCCGCATCGTCGAGCTCGAGCCCGGACGGCTGCTCGTGTGGCTCGGCCGCGTCGGAGTGCCCGGAGTTCTCGACGGCCGGCACCGCTTCGAGATCGTGCCGATCGACGCGAACCGCAGCCGCCTCCTCCACAGTGAGGTGCTGTCGGGGGTGCTCGTGCCCGCCTTCCGCCGCATGCTCACGGTCGACACCCCGGCCGCCTTCGCCCGCATGAACACCGAGCTCGCCGCGCGGGTCGCCGCGTGAGCGCCCCGACCGAGCCGCGTCGCCGCGGGGCCGCCGTCGAGACGACGGTGCTCGACACGACGATCGCGCTGCTTGCCGAGCGCGGCGCGGCCATCACGGTCGACGACATCGCCGCCGCGAGCGGCGTGCACAAGACCACGATCTACCGCCGCTTCGAGACGCGCGAACGGCTCGTCGCCGCCGCCATCCGACGCCTCGGTGAACTGGAGGTGCCGCCCGTCGACGCGTCCGACCCGCGCGCAGCACTCGAGGCACTTGCCGTCTCGGTCGCCGCCGCGCTGCGCAGCCCGCGCGCCGGCAACATCCTGCGGGCCGCGATCGCCGCCTCCGCGGCGACGCCCGAGCTCGTCGCACTCGCCGACGAGTTCTTCCGCGACCGCTACGAGCTCGCGCGCGAACCGCTGCAGCGGCTCGTCGACGCCGGCGTGATCCGCCGCGATCTCGACGCGATCATCGTGTGGGAGCAGATCGTCAACCCGATGCACGTTCGCACCCTGTGCGGTCGCAGCACCGGTGACGATGCCGCGCGGCAGCTCGTCGAGCTCGCGGTGCGCGGGGCCCGCCCGTGAGTGCGGTCGGCCTGCGCGTCCGCGACGGCTCGGGGCGCCCGGCGCTGGTCGTGCCGGTTGCAGCACCCCATGCCGAGGCAGGCATGCCACGCCGCTAGAATCGAGCCGTCGGCCTCTCGCCCGCGCCGTCGTCTCGCCACCAATCCCAGGAGTCCCTTCGTGAGCCTCATCGTGCAGAAGTTCGGCGGATCGTCGGTGGCCGACGCCGAGAGCATCAAGCGCGTGGCGAAGCGCATCGTCGAGACGCGCAAGGCCGGCAACCAGGTCGTCGTCGCCGTGAGCGCCATGGGCGACACGACCGACGACCTCATCGACCTCGCCCACCAGGTCGCGCCGCTGCCCGACCCGCGCGAGATGGACATGCTGCTCACGACCGGCGAGCGCATCTCGATGGCGCTGCTCGCGATGGCGATCAAGAGCATGGGCCACGATGCGCGGTCGTTCACGGGCAGCCAGGCCGGCATGATCACGGATGCCCGCCACGGCGCCGCCCGCATCGTCGACGTCACCCCGGTGCGCGTGCAGGAGGCGCTCGACGAGGGCGCCATCGCGATCGTGGCAGGCTTCCAGGGCTTCAACCGCGACAGTCGCGACATCACGACGCTCGGTCGCGGCGGCAGCGACACGACAGCCGTCGCCCTCGCCGCTGCGCTCGGCGCGGAGGTCTGCGAGATCTACACCGACGTCGACGGCGTGTTCACCGCCGACCCGCGCGTGGTGAAGAAGGCGCACAAGATCAGCCGCGTGACGTCGGAAGAGATGCTCGAGCTGGCCGCCGCGGGCGCGAAGGTGCTGCACATCCGCGCCGTCGAGTTCGCACGCCGGCACGGGGTCACGCTGCACGTGCGGTCGTCGTTCTCGCCCAATGAGGGCACCTGGGTCGTCACCCCGACAGAGGGAGAAGTTATGGAAGAGCCGATCATCACGGGCGTCGCCGGTGACCTGAGCGAGGCCAAGATCACGGTCGTCGGCGTGCCCGACACTCCCGGCATGGCCGCCGACATCTTCACGATCGTGGCCGAGACCGGCGCCAACATCGACATGATCGTGCAGAACGTGTCGGCCGCCGCCACGAGCCGCACCGACATCAGCTTCACGCTGCCCAAGACCGACGGCGAGAAGGTCATGACGGCGCTGCGCGCGGCGCAGCCCGGCCTCGGCTTCGAGTCGCTCGCCTACGACGACCAGATCGGCAAGCTCTCGGTCGTCGGCGGTGGCATGCGCACGAGCGCGGGCGTCTCGGCGCAACTGTTCACGGCGCTCAAGGATGCCGGCATCAACATGGAGATGATCAGCACCTCCGAGATCCGCATCTCGGTCGTCATGCGCGCCGACATCCTGCACCACGCCCTGCAGATCGTGCACACGGCATTCGGGCTCGACGGCGAGGCCGAGGCGGTCGTCTACGCGGGAACGGGGCGGTAGTCATGGGTTCGACGGTCAACATCGGCGTCGTCGGCGCCACCGGCCAGGTCGGCGCGGTCGTGCGCCAGCTGCTGCTCGAGCGGCAGTACCCCGTCGGCGAGCTGCGCTTCTTCGCGAGTTCGCGCAGCGCGGGAACGGTCATCCCGTGGGGCGATCGCGAGATCGTCGTGGAGGATGCGGAGACGGCTGACCCGAGCGGGCTCGACGTCGCCATCTTCAGCGCGGGCGCCACGCTCAGCAAGGCGCAGGCCCCGCGGTTCGCGGCGGCAGGCGTCACCGTCGTCGACAACTCGAGCGGCTGGCGCATGGACCCTGACGTGCCGCTCGTCGTGAGCGAGGTCAACCCGCACGCGATCGACCAGGCCGTCACGGGCATCATCGCCAACCCCAACTGCACGACCATGGCCGCCATGCCCGTGCTCAAGGTGCTCGACGCCGAGGCGGGCCTGCAGCGCCTCATCGTCAGCACCTATCAGGCCGTCTCGGGCGCGGGACTCGCGGGCGGCGAAGAGCTGCTTGAGCAGGCCAATGCCGTCATCGTGCAAGACGCGATGGGCCTCGTGCACGACGGCGCCGCGGTCGAGTTCCCGCCGCCCGTGAAGTTCCCGAAGAACATCGCCTTCAACGTCATCCCCCAGGCCGGCTCGTTCGTCGACGACGGGCTCGGTGAGACCGATGAAGAGAAGAAGCTGCGCAACGAGTCGCGCAAGATCCTCGAGCTGCCCGAGCTGCTCGTGAGCGGCATCTGCGTGCGCGTGCCGGTCTTCACGGGTCACTCGCTCGCCATCAACGCCGAGTTCGCGCGCGCCATCAGCCCCGAGCGGGCGCGCGAGCTGCTGGCCGACGCACCGGGTGTTCAGCTGATGGATGTTCCCACCCCGCTCGACGCCGCCGGCGCTGATCCGAGTCTGGTGGGGCGCATCCGCGCCGACGAGGGTGTTCCCGGCGGTCGCGGGCTGGCGATGTTCATCAGCAACGACAACCTCCGCAAGGGCGCGGCCCTCAACGCCGTGCAGATCGCCGAGCTGCTGGCCGCACGGCTGCTGACCGGTACGGCCGCCTGAGCGGCTCAGCCGTGCCCATCACCTCGTACGCCGCGATCGGCGACAGCTACACCGAGGGGATGGGTGACGAGCGGCCCGACGGCACGCCGCGCGGCTGGGCCGACCTCGTCGCCGCGGGGCTCGCGCATGCCGCGGGCGGCACGATCGGCTACGCCAACCTCGCCATCCGCGGCCGGCTGCTCGCGCCCATCCTCGACGAGCAGCTGCCCGCTGCCCTCGCGCTCGGCCCCCAGCTGCTGAGCATCAACGGCGGCGGCAACGACATCCTGCGGCCCTCCGTCTCGATCGAGGCGGTCGCCGATCGCCTCGTCTCGGCAGCGGAGCGGGCGCGGGCGACCGGTGCGCACGTCATGATCGTGAGCGGCGGCGACCCCACCCGCCACATCCCGCTCGGCCGGGTCTTCTCGCGCCGCGGCGACGCGCTCGCCGTCGCCGCGCGGCACCGGCTGGTCGGCACCGACGTGCTCTTCGTCGACAACTGGAGCGACCCGCAGCTGCCCGAGCTGCGCCACTGGTCGGTCGATCGCTTGCACCTCAACGCGCAGGGGCACGCTCTCGCGGCCGCGAACGTGCTCGCCGCGCTCGGGGTCGCCATCGCCCCCGCGCCGACGGCGCCCGATGCCGCCGACGACGTCGAGCGCCCGCGCACCGCCGAGTACTGGCGGCGCTACGTGCTGCCCTGGATCGGGCGGCGGCTGACCGGGCGCTCGTCGGGCGATCACCGGCGGGCCAAGCGCCCGGCGCTCGAGCCCTTCGGCCCGGAGCAGCTCTGATCGGGGGCATCGCGGCGGCGAGCGCGCATCCCGGCGACGCCACACGCGAACCCTCAGGCGCACCGCGTCGAATACGGGGCATGTCCTCTCGTCGCACCGTGCTCATCGCCGCCGCGCTCGCCGCGCTCGCGGCCCTCTCGGCATGCTCGCCGCTCGCCGCGCCGCCCGCCGTGCCGGTCGTCGCCGAGGGCGACGGACCGCTCGTGGCCTTCTACGGCGACTCGTACACGCTCGGCACGGGCGCGAGCGACCCGGCCCTGCGCTGGTCGACGCAGATCGCCGAGCGTCGAGGCTGGCGCGAGTTCAACCCGAGCGTCAACGGGCTCGGCTTCGTCAACAACCGCGGAACCTACGGGGCGGGTGACCTGCCCGATCAGATCATCGCGCAGCAGCCCGACATCGTGTTCGTGACGATGGGGCTCAACGACAACTTCTCGTACTCGCGGGCCGCGGCCGAGATCGAAGCGCAGATCGCGATCGATCTGCGCCGGTTGCGCGAGGGGCTTCCGGATGCGCGCATCATCGTCGTCGAACCCTTCTGGTACACGGCCGAGCAGCCGGAGTCGCTCGGCATCATCGCCGGCTGGGTGCAACGCGAGGCGCAGGCGATCGGGGCCGACCACATCGCGGGCGCCTCCGACTGGATCGCGGGTCGCCCCGGCGAGATGGCGGCCGACGGCCTGCACCCCAATGATGAGGGCTATGCGCTCATGACACGGCTCATGGAGGAGGCGCTCGCCGAGCTCGGACTGTGACCTGCTGCGACGACGGCCCGGGCAGTACGCTGAGCGCGTGACCACACCGGCGGCGCCCGCGCTCACCGAGCGCTCCGCACTCATGCAGTCGGTCGTCGTCGCCCTCGTGATCTCGGCGATCGCCGTCGTCGGCGGCCTCGCGGTCGGCTCGCGCATCATCGTGTTCGACGGCGTGTACGGCATCATCGGGCTCTCGCTCACCTGGATCTCGTTGCGCGCCTCGCGCGCCGTGGAGAGCGGGCCATCGGCGCGGTATCCGTTCGGGCGCGAGTCGTTGACCCCGTTCGCGATCATGCTGCAGGGCGTCGCCATGCTCGGCACACTGCTCATCGCCGCGGTCGACGCGGTCGTGCTCATCCTCGACGGGGGCAGCGATGTCGCGCCGATCTCGGTCGTCATCTACGGCCTGCTCTCGGCCGTCGTCAGCGGAATCTTCGCGGCGCACCTGCTGCGCCGGTCGGGTGGCTCAGAGCTCGTGCGCGTCGAGGCGCTGCAGTGGCGCGCGGGCGCCGTGCGCAACGCCGTCATGGTCATCGGTGCGACGGTCGCGGTGCTCATCGCCTCGACGTCGTTCGGGGGCCTCGTCCGGTTCCTCGACCCCGTGCTCGTGCTCGTCGCCGTCGCGATGCTCGCCCCGATCCCCATTCGGTTCCTGCGGTCGGGCATCTACGAGCTGCTCGAGGGCGCGCCGTCGCCCGAGGTGCAGCAGCGGGTGCTCGCCGAGGTCGAGGCGATCCGCGCGCGGCACGGCCTGGGCGACCCGTACATCCGCATGACGAAGCTCGGGCGCAAGCTCTACCTGCAGATCGACATCGTCGTCGAACCCGGCACGTGGACGATCGAGGGGCAAGACGCGGTGCGCCGCGAGCTGCTCGCCGGGCTCGACACGCTCGGCTACGAGCTGTGGGCGTCGATCGATCTCACGACCGACCGCTCGCTCGCCGAGTGAGTGCCGCCGCTCAGAGCGCGGCGACGCCCGTCAGTGGAGGAGGTTGTGCAGCTCGCGCGCGGTCGCACGTGTTTCCTGGGAGGCGCGCTGAATCGTCGACTCCGTCGCTCTCGAGCGCGGGAGAGCGACCATGAGCAGAGCTGAACGGTCGGGGCGCTCGTCGTCGATGGGCGCGATCACTCTGACGGCATCGTCATCGCTGAGGACGGCGACGCCATCGACGAGCGTTGGAGGGAAGCCATGGAGGTCGTCCACGGCAGGAGCGCCTTCCGCCGCCGAGAAGCGAATACGGCGAGCGGACTCAGCAACGACGAGGTGCCGTGCCTCGTCCATCGCGCCAGTGATGAAGGATACGGACTCGTCGAGATCGGTGCGAAGCCGCTCGATGATGGGGCGAACGACCGACGCGACGCCGTCGTGATCCTGTAACCGCAGCGCGAGAGCCTTCAGTCTGACTCCCGGCAGATACGGGCCCAAATCGCTTTCCTGTTCGGCGAAACCGGCGTCTCGGAGGCTTGCGAGAACTCGGCTCGCCGCACTGCGATCGACGCCGGTGGCACGGGCGATCTCTCGAGGTCCGGTGCCAGTCGGGTGCTTCGACAGCTCTTCCAGTACCAGTGCGACCCGCTCGATCGTGCTGTTGCCGATCGGGGGGCGCACACTCGGTGATTCAGTCACGATGCCCCATCTTCTCGAAGGTCGACTCGACTCACACTGTATCGACGACGTCCTGACGGGGCTCGCCGTCGCTGGACCACGCGGCCGGATCAGCCGCGCGGCGGCACGCGCCGCAGCGCCATCTGCACGATCACCCCGAGCAGCAGCGCGGCGAACAGCCACGCCGCGAGCTGCGGCGGGATGAGGAACGCCAGCCAGACACCGACGAGCGACATCACCGCGGCCGCCGCACCGATCGTCGCGGACTCGCGCCACTGCACGAGCCCCGCCCGCAGATTCGTCGCCGTGCCGGCGATCGCGCCCGGAATCATCGCGAGTAGCGAGGTGCCCTTCGCGAGCAGATCACCGACCCCGAACACGGCGATCAACACGGGCACCGCGACGATGCCGCCGCCCACGCCGAGCAGCCCCGCGAGCACGCCCATGAGCACGCCGAGCGCGACGAGGCCGAGCACCGTCACGACCCCGTACTCGAGCACCCCGCTGCGCTCGGGCGCGACGACGACGAGCCGCAGCGCGGTGGCGAGCAGCCCCGCGATGAAGAGCCACTTGAGCCAGACGAGCGAGAGGCGCCGCAGCAGCAGGGCACCGAGCGGTGTTCCCGCGATCGCCCCGACGGCGATGATGGCGGCGGCGAGCAGATCGATCTGCCCCCGCGCGCCGTAGAGCGACGCGCTGAGCGCTGCCGGCGGGATGATCGCGAGCAACGAGGTGGCGGATGCCCGGCGCTGGTCGAAGCGCAGCCAGGCCATCATGAGCGGCACCATGATGAAGCCGCCGCCGACCCCGAAGAGACCGGAGAACAGGCCCCCGATTGCTCCGATCGCAAGAAGGGGCAGAATCACCGGGCCAGCCTAGTCGGGCCGCGTCGAACCCCTGTTGAGCGAGACTAAACTGGCGGGGTGACTGAACCCATCGACGTCGTCCTCATCGGCGGCGGCATCATGAGCGCGACCCTCGGCACGATGCTGCGTCAGCTCGAGCCCGAGTGGGACATCCGCATCTACGAGCGCCTCAGCGACGTGGCGCTCGAGAGCTCGAACCCCTGGAACAACGCCGGCACGGGCCACGCCGCCCTGTGCGAGCTCAACTACACGCCCGAGCGGCCCGACGGCTCGATCGAGATCACGAACGCCGTCAAGGTCAACGAGCAGTTCCAGGTCTCGCGCCAGTTCTGGTCGTATCTCGTCGGCAAGGGCCTGCTGCCCGAACCGAGCGCGTTCCTCACCGCGACGCCGCACATGAGCCTCGTCTGGGGCGAGAGCAACGTCGAGTACCTGCGCAAGCGCTACGACGCGCTCAAGGACCACCCGCTCTTCGCCGGCATGGAGTACAGCGACGACGCCGCGGTGATCCGCCAGTGGGCGCCGCTCGTCATCCCGGGCCGGGCCAAGTCCCAGCCGATCGCCGCGACGCGCATGGCCGCGGGCACCGACGTCGACTTCGGCGCGCTCACCAAGCTGCTCATGAACGGCCTCGTCGCGAGCGGGGCGACCCTGCACGTCGAGCACAGCGTGCAGAGCATCCGGCGCACGAAAGACGGGCTGTGGAAGCTGCGCCTGCGCGAAGAGGTCGGCACGACGCCGGTTGAGGTCACCGCGCGGTTCGTCTTCGTCGGCGCCGGTGGCCACGCGCTGCCGCTGCTGCAGAAGAGCGGCATCAAGGAGATCCGCGGTTTCGGCGGCTTCCCGGTCAGCGGCCAGTGGCTGCGCACCGACAACCCCGCGGTCGTCGCGAAGCACCACGCCAAGATCTACGGCAAGGCCTCAGTGGGAGCCCCGCCCATGTCGGTGCCGCACCTCGACACGCGCGTCGTCGACGGCTCGCCCAGCCTGCTCTTCGGCCCCTATGCGGGCTTCACTCCCAAGTTCTTGAAGACCGGATCGTGGTTCGACCTGTTCGGCTCGATCCGCTGGCACAACCTCGTGCCGATGCTGCAGGTGGGCCTCAAGAACTTCGACCTCGTGAAGTACCTGGTCGGCGAGCTGCTCGCGTCGCGATCGGCGAAGCTCGATGCCCTGCGCGAGTTCTACCCGAACGCCGACGGCGACGACTGGTACCAGCAGACCGCCGGCCAGCGCGTGCAGATCATCAAGAACGTGCCCGGCAAGGGCGGAACGCTGCAGTTCGGCACCGAGGTCGTCGCCTCGGCCGACGGCTCGATCGCGGGCCTCCTGGGTGCCTCGCCCGGCGCCTCGACCGCTCCGTCGATCATGATCGACCTCATCGAGCGGTGCTTCCCCGAGAAGCTCGAGGCCTGGAAGCCCGGGCTGCTCGCGATGGTGCCGAGCTACGGTCGCAACGTCTCCGACGACCCGGCGCTCGCCGCCGAGCTGCTCGAGAGCACGGCCGAGACGCTCGCGATCGCCCGCTGAGCCCATCCGCTGCCGAACGCCCCGCACCGATGCCGTTGCACGAGATCACCGAGCCCGTCGACCTGTGCCTGCCGAACGGCCGGCTCAACCCGGCCGCGGTCGGGCGAACCCGAACGCCCCTGCACCGCTCGCCCCTGCGCGGCTGGGGTCGCACCAAACGGTGGGAGTACTGGGGCATCATGACCCCCGACTGGTTCGCCGGCCTCACGGTCTCGAGCCTCGACTACGCGGCGGTGCCCTCGATCTATCTCGTCAACAGGGCGACCGGCGAGCATCGCACGATCGGCGGGCTCGTGCCGTTCGCACGCGGCACGAGCATCCCCGACACCCTGCCGCCCTTCGAGGCGAGCACGCGGTGGGGTTCGGCTGAGCTCAGGATGCGCTCCGCGGGTTCGGCCACGAGCATCCGCGGCACCGCACCGGGTTTCGCGATCGACGTGACGAGCCCCGACGCCGGCGACGCGCTCGGCGTGGTCGTGCCGTGGAGCGACCGGCTCTTTCAGTACACCCTGAAAGACGTGGCCCGCCCGGTCTCGGGCACGATCACCGTCGACGGCCGATCCTTCCCGGTGGGGGAGGGCAGCTGGGCGGTGCTCGACCGCGGGCGCGGCCGCTGGCCGTACCGCATGACGTGGAACTGGGCCGCGGGCTCGGGCCTCGTCGACGGCCGCCGCATCGGCCTGCAGCTCGGCGGGAAGTGGACCGACGGCACCGGCTCGACCGAGAACGCCGTATTCGTCGACGGCGTGCAGCACTACATCGACGAGGAGCTCAGCTGGCAGTACGACCTTGACGACCCCGCGTCGCCGTGGCGCGTCGTCGGCGAGCACGCCGACGTGACGCTCACGCCCTGTCACCGCCGGGTCGAGCGCACCAATGCGGTCGTCGTGGCCAGCACCATCTACCAGGCGCTGGGAACGTGGAGCGGGTGGATGCTCGACGCGAGCGGCACGCGCGTCAGCGTCGACGGCCTCACCGGCTGGGCCGAGCAGGCGCAGAACCGCTGGTAGCGGCCCGCCCTGAGCCGTCAGTTGCGCGCGGCCCCGTCGGAGGCCGTGACGACGAAGGTGTCGGGCTGGCCGAAGGCGTGCTCGCCGAAGGCATTGTCGACCGCGACCTGCACGCGCGAGAGGTCGCCGACGCGCACGAGCGCGATCGCGGCACCGCCGAACCCTCCGCCCGTCATGCGGGCGCCGATCGCGCCCGCGCCGACGGCGGTCTCGACGGCGAGGTCGAGCTCGGGCACCGAGATCTCGAAGTCGTCGCGCATGCTGCGGTGCGAGGCATCCAGCAGTTCGCCGATGGCCGAGGCACCCTGCGCCTTCAGCACCCCGACGGTGTCGAGCACACGCTGGTTCTCGGTGATGACGTGGCGGATGCGCCGGAAGGTCACATCGTCGAGCAGCTGCTGCGCGCGCGGCAGGTCGTCGACCGTCAGGTCGCGCAGCGAGGATGCGCCCATCGCCGCGGCCCCGCGCTCGCACGCGGCGCGGCGCTCGCCGTACCCGCCGGTGGCGTGGCTGTGCTTGACTCCGGTGTCGATCACGAGAATCGCGAGCCCGGCCTCGGCGAGCCCGAGCGGCACGAGCTCGCTCTCGAGCGTGCGGCAGTCGAGGAAGACCGCGTGGTCGACCTGGCCGAGCAGCGATGCCGACTGGTCCATGATGCCCGTGGGGGCGCCGACGGCGACGTTCTCGGCGCGCTGGCCGACGCGCGCGAGGGTGCGGCGGTCGAGGCCCAGACGCCAGACGTCGTTGAGGGCGAGGGCCACGGCACTCTCGATCGCGGCAGAGCTCGACAGCCCGGCACCGACGGGAACGTCGGAGTCGATGAAGAGATCGACGCCGGGCACCGCCGCGAGGTCGGCGCCGAACTCGCTGAACGCCCAGGCCACACCCAAGGGGTAGGCCGACCAGCCACCGAGGGCGTCAGGGGCGAGCGCGTCGAGGTCGATCTCGGCGAGCTCGTCGGCGAAGGTGCTTGCGACGCGGACGCGGCGATCGTCGCGCACCCCGAGCGCCACGACCGTGCGGCGGTCGATCGCGAACGGCAGCACGAAGCCCTCGTTGTAGTCGGTGTGCTCGCCGATGAGGTTGACGCGGCCGGGGGCCGACCAGAGACCGTCGGGCGCGTGTCCGAAGACAGCGTCGAAGCCGTCGCGCGCGTCGTCACGGATGTCAGTCATTGCCGGTCTTCTCGATTCCCTCGCGGATGAATGCGGCCTGGGCTTCGGGCGCGACGTCGCCGATGAACGCGCCCATCGCGGCCTCCGAGCCGGCCAGGTACTTCAGTCTGTCAGCGCCGCGCCGCGGGCTCGTCACCTGCAGCATGAGGCGCACAGCCTCGCGCCCGATGTGCACGGGCGCCTGGTGCCAGGCGGCGATGTACGGCGTCGGCGTGGGATAGAGCGCGTCGATACCGCGCAGCAGGCGGCGGTAGAACGGCGCGAGCTCGTCCTTCTCCGCGTCGCTCAGCGCGGCGAAGTCGGGCACGTGGCGGTGCGGCAGCACGTGCACCTCGATGGGCCAGCGCGCGGCGAACGGCACGAAGGCGGTGAAGTACTCGCCCTGAAGCACGACGCGCTCACTGCCCTGCTCGCTCTCGAGCACGCGCGCGAAGAGGTCGGGGCCGACCGCGTCGATCGAGCGCAGCAGCGTGTTCGTGCGCGGTGTGACGAAGGGGTAGGCGTAGATCTGCCCGTGCGGGTGCGGCAGGGTCACGCCGATCTCGGCGCCACGGTTCTCGAAGGGGAAGACCTGCTGGATTCCCGGCAGCGCGCTCAGCGCCGCCGTGCGGTGCGCCCACGCCTCGATCACGGTGCGCGCACGGCTGACGGTCTGCGAGCCGAACGAGCCCTCGTGGTCGGGCGAGAAGCACACGACCTCGCAGCGGCCGACGCTCGTGCGGCTGCGGCCGATGCCGATCTCGGCGAGGTCGTCGAGGCTGGTCGGCGCGTGCTCGTGCTCGAGGGCCGGGCCGAAGCTGGGGGAGCGATTCTCGAACACGGCGACGTCGTAGTTGCTGGGGATCTCGCTCGGGTTCGCCGCGCTCGCGGGCGCGAGCGGGTCTTGATCCGGCGGCGGCATGAAGACGCGGTTCTGCCGATTGCTCGCGATCGACACCCACTCGCCCGTCAGCACGTCCTGCCGCATGCGTGCGGTCTCGGGCCGCGGGTCGAGCACCCGGCGGTCGATCGAGCGCTCGGGCCCCAGCGTCGTGTCGGCGTCGTCGACGTAGATGAGCTCGCGGCCGTCGGCGAGCGTCGTGGAGTGGAAGCGGATCGTCACCTCACGATGCTACGGCCGGAAGCTTGCGAAATCGTAAGCGATAGGCTTTCGATATCGACAGATCTCGAAAGGGAGCGCTCATGGATGCCGCACCGCTGCGCCGCGACCGCATGGCGGCATCCATCGCCCGGCGCGGCTTCGCCCGGGTCACCGACCTCGCGCGCGAGCTGGGCGTGAGCGAGGTGACCGTGCGCACCGACCTCGCTGCGCTCGAGACCGAGGGCCGCATCACGCGCGTGCACGGCGGAGCGATGCCGCGCGGCCTCGTCGCCGAGCGGGAGTCGAGCCTCGAGCAGTCGCGCACGCGCCTGACCCGGGCCAAGCGCGCGATCGCCGCCGAGACGGCGACGCGCGTGCGCTCGGGGGAGAGCATCCTGCTGGATGTCGGCTCGACGACGCTCGCCGTGGCCCACGCCCTCGTCGATCGCGTCGATCTCGACGAGGTCGTCATCGTGACGAACGGGCTCGCGATCGCCCTCGCGCTCGAGCCGGCCATTCCGCGCTTCACCGTGGTGGTCACCGGCGGCACCGTCCGCTCGCTGCAGCACTCGCTCGTGAACCCCCTCGCGACGACGCTGCTCGATGACGTGCGCGTCGACCTCGCCATCCTCGGCGCGACGGGGATCGACGCCGCCGCGGGGGTCACGAACGTCAACCTGCCCGAAGCCGAGGTCAAGCGCCGCATGGTCGCGAGCGCCGCCCGGCGCGTGCTCGCCGCCGACTCGAGCAAGATCGGCCAGGTGCACCTCGGGCGCGTGGCCACGCTCGGCGAGCTCGACGAGCTCATCACCGACGATGCGGCGACGGATGCGGAGCTCGCGCCCCTGCGCGCGGCCGGCCTCGCTGTCACAACGGTGGCGGTCTCGCGCGTACAGTGACGGCATGAGCACGACGCATCGCGCAACGCCCCCGACGGGCGAGCAGTACGCCCTGCATCACGACGGCGCCCACGGCCCCGTCGAGGCGATCATCACCTCCGTGGCCGCGGCGCTGCGGCACCTCACCGTCGATGGGCACGACCTCGTGCAGGGCTTCGACGAGCAGTCGACCCCGCCGTTCGGCTGCGGCATCGTGCTCGTGCCCTGGCCCAACCGCGTGCGCGACGGCCGCTGGGTGCACGAGGGGGCCACGCTGCAGCTGGACCTCACCGAGGTGGACCGCACGAACGCCATCCACGGACTGCTGCGCAACACCTCGTACCAGCTCGTCGAGAAGACCGACGATGCCGTGACACTCGGTGCCGCCGTGGTGCCGCAGCACGGCTACCCTTTCCACCTCTGGACCACGGTCGAGTACCGCCTGACCGGCAACGGCGTGCGCGTCACCCACGCCGTCACCAACCTCGGCGACCGCCCCGCGCCCTACGCGGTCGGCACGCACCCCTTCATCCGCGTGGGCGCGCACGCGGTCGACGAGCTCACGATCGCGGCGCGCACGGTCGAGCACGTCATGGTCGACGAGCGCCTCAACCCCGTTGGCCTCGAGCCCGCCGAGGGCGAGTGGGATCTCACCGCGGGTCGACGCATCGGGGCCCTCGCGCTCGACGATGCCTTCCGCGTGCAGCCCGACGACGACGGCGTCACCCGCACGGTGCTGACGGCCGCCGACGGCACCGAGACCGAAGTGTGGCAAGACGGCGACTGGGAGTGGCTGCAGCTGTTCATCACGCGCGTCTTCCCGACCGCTGCCGGGCCCGTCACGGCCATCGCCGTCGAGCCCATGACGGCGCCGGCCGACGCCCTGAACTCCGGGGTCGGTCTGCGGTGGATCGACCCCGGCGCCTCCTGGTCGGGCAGCTGGGGAATCTGCCGCCCGGCCTGAGCGCAGCATCCGCAGCACCGATCGTCGTGGCCGCCCGCGAACGGGGGGTGACCCTCATGCCGTCCGGGTGATTGGATGAGCGAGGGGGCTGGGGAATGCTCCCCGCGTGCGGATGCGCGCGCGTTCGACGGGGGAGTCGACCATGGCCATTGCACCGAAGACCATCGCGATGATCGCGGGCGGGGTGGTGGTCGTCGGCGGCGGGTTCGCCCTCGCGCCCACGCTCGGCGACATGTTCACGCAGGCCGTCGCTCCGTCGACCGAGATCGTCGGCGATCAGATCGAGTTCGAGGTCAATGCCAACGGCGAGACCTACGGCAGCCCGCTCAACGATCGCGTGCCCGACCTCATCGTGGCGCGAGCGGAGGGCGGCAAGACCGGCTACATCCGGGTGAGCGAGCTGGAGTTCGCGCGCAACCTCTGGCGGTCGACCTCCGACGCCAATGCCGTCTACGACATTCCCGTCTACGAGTCCGACGGGGTCACCGAGATCGGCGTCTTCCGTGTGCTCAAGGACACCCCTGGTCCGCGCGACGGCTTCAACAATTAGTAGGCCCCGTCGGGCTCGAACCGACGACCCGCGGATTAAAAGTCCGCTGCTCTACCAACTGAGCTAGAGGCCCCTACCTCCCTAATCTACCGCGGCGCGGCCACAGCCGCTGCGGGCTAGCGTGGAGCGCATGACCGATCGACCGATGCGCCCCGTGCGGCGACCGTCGAGCGCCTTCGACGCCCTCGAGGGCGGGCTCGACCCCGCCGTCGCGCTGCGCATCGCGCACGACTCGGCCCGCGCTCTCGTGCACCGGGTGCGTTCGAGCGACGACCCCGACCTGGTCGAGCGCATGGTCGCCTTCACCGATGAGCACGGCCTCGACACGCTCGCCGAGCTGTGGTCGCGCGCGGGCGCCCGCACGCTGCCGGGCGCGCTCTGGCGGCTGTCGCTGCTGCGCGCGCTCATCCGCCAAGACCCGGCGGGCACGGCGCTGCTGTTCCAGCGCGGCAGCGAGGTGCTGTCGACCGCCGATGTCGTCGTGGCCGGGGCGGAAAGCCCGACGGGCCCGGACGAGATCCGCGTGCTCGCCGACGCCGTGCTGCGGGGCGTCTACGACGGCGACGTCGCGGTCGCGTTCGATCGCGCCGCCGCCTTCTGCCGCACCGCCGCGGCGGGCGCCGCCGATCTCGCCGACGACGCGGATGCCGCGGCCGACGATGCCCGCGCCGCCGAGCTCACGGCGCGCGCCGCCCGCCTCACGTCGAGCGGCCGCGACTTCACGGCCTGCGCCGCCCTCGAGCGCGCCGGTTCGCTCGACTGAGCCCGAGCATCCACCGCCCGAGCATCCACCGCCCGGGAATGCCGTGCAGGGTCACCCGGTTACACTGCTGTAGCCGGGCCGCAGTAACCCCGGGCTCCAATATTTGCCGCTCCGAGCGGCCACTCGCCGAGAGGCGTTCTGCGGCCCGGCTTTTCTGCGCCCTCGAGCTCTCGCTCGGGCCCTCAAGCTGAGAGTGCGCTGAAGAACGCCACCTCGGCCAAACCCCGCACCCCGTGGTGCCGAACACCTGGCATGTCACCGACCGCACGCACCATCCGCTCCGGGCTCGCCATCGCAGCCCTGCCGCTCGTGCTCGCCGCCCTCGTGGGATGCACCGGGAACACCCCGGCCATCATCGCGACGTCGACGAGCCTGCCGCAGGCTGCGGAGGAGTCGCTCGAGGCGGGACCGAACGAGGTCATCACGATCGGACTCCGGTTCATGCCGGAGGACATCACGGTGCCCGTCGGAACCACCGTCACCTGGCGCAACGGCGAAACCATCGGGCACACGATCACATCGGGTGCCTGGGGCGACGTCAACGAGAGCACCGGGCTGCGCGGTTCGCAGTCGGCCGACGGCCTGTTCGATCACGCGCTCGCGCCGATGGGACAGGAGGGGGACACGTTCTCGTTCACCTTCACCGAGCCGGGGGAGTACCTGTACTTCTGCATGCCGCACCTCACGATGAACGCTCGCGTCATCGTCGAGGGCTAGGCACCCGGCCCGCACCAACACCAACAGCACCAACACCAACTAAGGGGAATCACATCATGCGCAAGTCCATCGCATTCGCCGGCCTCGGCCTGGCTGCCGCTCTCGTTCTGTCGGGCTGCTCGACCGCCGCCGAGGCGGAGGCTCCCATGGAGGAGACCGCCGTCATCGACACCGTCAACAGCGACGGCTCGGCACTGCGTGCCCAGCTCACCGCTCTGCTCGCCGACCACGTGTACCTCGCCGGTGCCGCGATCGACCAGGCGCTGCAGGATGGTGGCGACCTCACGACCGAGCAGGTCACGGCCGCTGTCGCCGCTCTCGACGAGAACTCCGTCGAGGTCGCCGCGCTCGTCGGTTCGGCGTACCCCGACGCGGAGCAGCCGTTCCTCGACTCGTGGCGCTCGCACATCCCGTTCTTCGTGAACTACACGCTCGGCAAGGCGACCGGTGACGACGCGCTCGCCGAGCAGGCCGTCGCCGACCTCGGCGCCTACGCGGTGTCGTTCGGCCAGCTGATCAACTCGGTCGTTCCCGAGCTGCCGGCCGAGGCCGTGCAGGCCGAGCTCGAGATGCACGCGACGACGCTGCTCGCGGCGATCGACGCCAACATCGCGAACGACCCGGCGTACTTCGACCTGCTCAAGGAGGCCGCGAGCCACATGCCGATGACCGCGACCGCGCTCGCCGGCGGCATCGCGACCAACCTGGGAATCCAGTAGTCGCCAGCATGATCCAGCGCGCCGACCGGTAGGGGTCGAGCGCTGACCACCGGCCGGTGGGGAGGGGACCCGAGCCCCGCCCCACCGGCCGTACTCGTCTTTGCCCACCAGTACCGCCCCTCGAGAGGATCCGGCTCATGCGCGCATTCCGCATCGCCCTGCTGATCGTCACCGCCATCGCGCTCGTCGTGAACGCGGTCATCCATTTCCAGCTCGCCGGCCCGTTCGAGGCGATCACGGGCACGCTCGTGGGCCAGGGCACGCTCTTCCGCATCCAGGCCGCCGTGAACATCGCTGCCGCCCTGCTGCTCATCACCCGCACCCGCTGGGCCGCGGCGCTCGCCGCGCTCGTCGCCGCGGGCGGCCTCGCTCTCGTCGTCATCACGACCCTCGTGCCACTCGACCTCAGCCCGATCGGCCTGCCGGTCCTGTTCGAGCCGATCTGGTACGCCGACAAGGTCATCGCCGCCGTCGCGCAGGCGATCGCGCTCGCTGCGGCGATCACCGCCGCGCTGCTGCGCCCGCGACCCGCAGGCCCCGTTCAGCCGTAGATCAGCCCGAGTCCTGCAATGCTGGTACTCGTGCCCCCAGAAATAGCGCTCGACGACGTCGCCCCCGCTGCCGACGCCACCGTCGAAGCCACCAACGCCCTGCTGCTGCGCGTCGCCACGGGCGACCAGCGCGCCTTCAGCGAGCTGTACGACCTCATCGCTCCGCGCATGCTGGGCCTCGTGCGCCACGTGCTGAAAGACCACGCCCAGTCGGAGGAGGTGGTTCAAGAAGTTCTGCTCGAGATCTGGCAAACCGCCCCGCGCTTCGATCCGAATAAGGGGAAAGCGGTGACCTGGATGCTGACGATGGCCCACCGGAGAGCGATCGACCGCGTACGCAGTGCGCAGTCGTCTCGCGACCGTGACACCAGGATCGGCATCCGCGATCTCGATCGGGATTACGACTCGGTCGCGGAGAGCGTCGAGATCCGCATCGAACACGATCGAGTGGAGAAGGCCTTGAGCCGGTTGACCGAGCTGCAGAGACAAGCGGTGGAGCTCGCCTATTACGGCGGGTACAGCCACAGCGAGGTCTCCGACATGCTCGGCATCCCGATGGGCACGGTCAAGACTCGACTGCGCGACGGCATGATGCGGTTGCGCGAAGAATTGGGGGTGGCGTCATGAAGTCGACCGACGATGACGCGAACGGTTTCGATGAGATGCGCGATGAGGAGTTCGCCGACGTGCGCGCCGCTCTGGGTCTCGCGGTGGCGCCGGTGGCGCCCTCGGCGGGCCTGAAGGACGCGGTCATGGCGGCGATCGCCACGACGCCGCAGCTCGCGCCGTCGCCGCCGGCAGCGGTCGCGCCGAGTGCTGCCGATTCGATCGAGGATGCGATGCCTGCCGCCGCGCCGGGGTCCGCCGCCGCGCGCGCTCAGGCGCGCTGGTTCGCCCGGCCGGCGATGCTCGTGACGGCCGCCGCCGCCGCGGTGGCCCTGTTCTTCGGGGGCGTGCTCGCCGCCGATCTCATCGTTCCGGGCTCGCCGAGCGATGCCGACCAGCTCGCGGCGATCGTCGCGGCGCCCGACGTGTCGACCGTGGTCTCCGGGGTCGCGGGCGGCGCCTCGGTGACGCTCGTCGCAAGCGAGTCGGTGGGACTCTCGGCCATGGTCTTCGACGGCCTCGAGCCGTTGAGCGACGACGAGCGCTACGCCCTCTGGTACATCACCGACGGCGTCGCGACGCCTGCGGGGCTGTTCGCGGTCGATGGTGAGGGAGCGGTCGTGCAGGTGCTCGACGGCGCCTTCGAGGCCGGCACGATCGTCGGAGTGACGGTCGAGCCCGCGTCGGGCAGCCCGGCGCCGACGAGCGACCCGATCGTGGCGATCGTTACGGCGTAGCCTCGAGTGACGCCGAACGGCCCCCGCGC
The DNA here is from genome assembly GCF_024362325.1 of Microcella humidisoli. NCBI lineage: Bacteria > Bacillati > Actinomycetota > Actinomycetes > Micrococcales > Microbacteriaceae > Microcella > Microcella humidisoli. Next base: position 695,814 of record NZ_CP101497.1, on the reverse strand, counting down.
ATGCACGGGGGCCGTTCGTCGTGAAAGGGGTCGCGCGTGCCCGTTCGTGCCTAGCGCGCGGGCGCGATCTCGGCGACGAGGGCTTCGACGCGGCGCTTGATGTCGTCGCGGATCACGCGCACCGAATCGATGCCCTGCCCGGCTGGATCCTCGAGCTCCCAGTCTTCGTACCGCTTTCCCGGGAAGATCGGGCACGCGTCGCCGCACCCCATGGTGATGACGACGTCGGAGTCGACGACCGACTGCACGGTGAGGATCTTGGGCACGTTGTGGGCGATGTCGATGCCCTCCTCGGCCATGGCGTCGATCGCGACGGGGTTGATCTGGTCTTTGGGCTCAGAGCCCGCGGAGAGCACCGTGACGCGGTCGCCCGCGAGGTGCTGCAGGTAGCCCGCGGCCATCTGGGAGCGGCCGGCGTTGTGCACGCACACGAACAGCACGGTGGGCAGGGGTTCAGCAGGAGCGTTCTTCTTCATGTCCAAAGTATAGACACACATCTATATGTAGTGGCAACGGGATGCGGACCGCCGCCCTGCGGCCGACTCAGCTCCGGCCCGCCAGCTCGCCGAGCAGCCCGCGCACGCGTGCATCGATGTCGTCGCGGATCGCGCGCACGCGGTCGAGGGGCTGCCCCGCCGGATCGTCGACCGCCCAGTCGAGGTAGCGCCGACCGGGGAATACCGGGCACGCATCGCCGCAGCCCATCGTCACGACCACGTCGGCGGCACGCACGACGTCGTCGGTGAGCGGCTTCGGGAACTCGCCGCCGAGCGGCACGCCGATCTCGTCGAGCGCTGTGACCACAGCCGGTCGGATCGCGTCGATGGGGGCCGAGCCCGCCGTGCGCACGCGCACGCGTTCGCCGCCGAGGTGCCGCATGATCGCCGCGGCCAGCTGCGACCGCCCCGCGTTCTGCACGCACACGAACAGCACCTCGAGCGGGGCACCCGGCGGTCGCTCGCCGCCGAGCCCCGAGGTCTCTTGTGCGCTCAGGCGCTCGGCGGCGAACTGCGCCGTGGCCGAGGGCAGCGCGCGGCCCGCGCCGTCGCGCGCCCGCAGCAGGTCGTAGCTGTCGAGCACGACGCGCTGCACGGTCTCGCGCGAGAAGGTGCCCGCGAAGCGCGTGCCGAGGTCGTCGATGATGCGCCCGAGCAGCGCTCCACTCAGCGAGTCGGCGGCGCTCGGCGGCGCCCATTCCTCGAGCCGTGCCGCGACGGTCTCAGACAGCGAGTACCAGACCTCGCGGCCGCGGGGCTCGCGCGCGACAAGCCCCGCCTCGAGCAGCACGCGCAGGTGATGCGAGACGGTGGGCTGGCGCAGGGCGAGCGCCTCGGTCAGACGGCCGACGGTGAGCGCGTGGTCGTCGGCGTCGAGCAGCAGGCGGGCGATCGCGCCCCGCGTCGCATCACCGAGCGCGCTGAGCTCGGGAGCGATCGTGCCGCGCTCTCTCATAGACCCGAGTCTATGCGATGGCCTACAGTGTGGGCGTGACCGATGTCGACGCGCCCTCCGCCGCTCCCCGTCCCCTCGCGATCCGGATGCTCGCCGAAGCACTCGGCAGTGCCGGGCTCGGCGCCACCGTCATCGGCTCGGGCATCATGGCCACGCGACTGACCGACGACGTCGGCGTGCAGCTGCTCATCAACGCCGTCGCGACGGCCGCCGCCCTCGTCGTGCTCATCGTCGTGCTGGGGCCCGTGAGCGGCGCCCACCTCAACCCCGTCGTCACCGCCGCGCTCGCAGTGCAGCGCCGCGTGCCCGCCCGCGAGATCCTGCCGACCGTGCTCGCCCAGGTGCTCGGCTTCGCCGCGGGCGCCGTGCTCGCCAACCTCATGTACGGCGGCGCGGCCGTGTCGATCAGCACGACCGTGCGCGCCGAGCCCGGGCTGCTGCTCGGCGAGGTCGTGGCCACGGCCGGGCTCGTGGCGGTCATCCTGACCCTGGTGGCCCGTGACCAGCAGGCCTGGGTGCCCGCCGCCGTCGGTCTGTACATCGGCAGCGCGTACTTCGTCACGAGCTCGACGAGCTTTGCCAACCCGGGCATCACTCTCGGCCGCATTCTGAGCGACAGCTTCGCAGGCATCGCCCCCGAGAGCGCACCCGCCTTCATCGCCGCGCAGCTCGTCGGCGCCGCGGTCGGCGTGCTCGTCGTGCGCGCGCTGCTCGCGCCGTCCGCCCGACGCTAAGCCGAGCGCTGCACGACACCGTGCTCGCGTGCGAGCGCGTGCACGTGCTCCGCGATCTGATCGCGGGTGTGCCGCAGTCCCTGCCGACCGCTCGTGCTCTCGAGCATGATGCTCCACGTGCGGAACTCGCGGCCGTCGAGCGCCGCGAGCCCGTCGTCGCAGTTGAGCACGACGATGTGGTCGGCAGCCGCGACGAACTCGGGCGCCACGGGCTTGGGGTACTCGCCGAACGACGGGATGCCGAGCTCGTCGAGCGTGTCGACGACCGCCGGCAGCACGCGGGCCGCGGGATGCTCGCCCGCACTCATGACGCGCGTCGCGAGCGGGGCGACCGCGCGTAGGAGGGCCGCGGCGATCTGCGAGCGACCGGCGTTGCCCGAGCAGACGAAGAGGAACGAGGGGGGTGATCCGGCTGCGCGTCGTGACGTGAAGCGCACGGCGTCGAGGCGATCGGCGGCGAGCTGCGCGGCGAGCGCTCGCCCGTGATTGGCGGGGTGGTCGAGGTGCCGGTAGCGCCGGAAGCTGTCGACCACGATCTCGCGGACGGCAGGCTCGCCGAGCGCGCTCGCGTGCTGGGCCGCGAGCCTCCGTGTCACCTGCTCGATGATCTCGGGCACGGCGGGAGCATGCAGGGTCACTGCTCCCCCCTGCCGTGCCGTGCGCTCTGCCCCCGTGTCACGTGACCAGGGAACGGGGTGTTCGTGAACGACCGGTGAACGGCCCGAGACCGGGGCAAGGCGCGCGGGCGATTCCTGTCACAATGGGCGCCATGCACGACGAGGGACTCACCGACACGGGGTACCAGGTCGACGGCGGCGTCGGCGGCGACTTCGTCGACGACTACGACGAATCGACGAGTGTTGACGACGGCACTCTGCCCCCCGATCGGTACCTCGATCGCGAGCTGAGCTGGCTGCGCTTCAACCAGCGCGTGCTCGAGCTCGCCGAAGACGAAGCCGTTCCGCTGCTCGAGCGCGTGAACTTCCTCGCCATCTTCGCGAGCAACCTCGACGAGTTCTTCATGGTGCGCGTGGCCGGCCTCAAGCGCCGCATCGTCACGGGCCTGGCCGTGCCCTCCAACACGGGTCGAGCGCCGGGCGACGTGCTGGCCGACATCAACGCGCTCGCGCTCGAGCTGCAGCACCGGCACGTGCGCGCCTTCCACGAGAAGGTGAAGCCCGCCCTCGATGAGGCCGGCATCCACGTCGAGTCGTGGGCCGACCTGAGCGAGAGCGATCGTTCGCGGGTCGACGAGATCTTCTCGACCCAGATCTTCCCGGTGCTCATGCCGCTCGCCGTCGACCCCGCGCACCCCTTCCCCTACATCTCGGGCCTCTCGCTCAACCTCTCGGTGCGCGTGCGCAACCCGAAGACCGATCGCGTCGAGTTCGCGCGCCTCAAGGTGCCGCAGGTGCTGCCGCGCTTCGTGCAGCTGCCTGACGACGGATCGGGCCGCGTGCGGTTCCTCACGCTCGAAGACCTCATCTCGAACCACCTCGACGAGCTCTTCCCCGGCATGCAGATCCTCGAGCATCACGAGTTTCGCGTCACGCGCAACGAAGACGTCGAGATCGAAGAAGACGAGACCGAGAACCTCATCCAGGCGCTCGAGCGCGAGCTGCTGCGGCGTCGCTTCGGCCCGCCGATCCGTCTCGAGATCACCGACGACATGGATGACCTGACGCTCGGTCTGCTGGTGCGCGAGCTCGGCATCACCGAGCAGGAGGTCTACCGCCTGCCCGCGCCGCTCGATCTGGGCGGACTGTTCGAGATCTCGAAGCTCGACCGACCGCACCTCAAGTACCCCAAGCACGTGCCCGTCACGCCCGTGCAGCTGCAGCCCGCCGAGCCCAACGCGACCCCCGACATCTTCGCCTCGATCGCGCGCGGCGACATCCTCGTGCATCACCCGTACGAGTCGTTCGCCACGAGCGTGCAGGCCTTCCTCGAGCAGGCCGCGCGCGACCCCAATGTGCTCGCCATCAAGCAGACGCTCTACCGCACGAGCGGCGACAGCCCCATCATCGAGGCGCTCATCGACGCCGCCGAGGCGGGAAAGGCCGTGCTCGCGCTCGTCGAGATCAAGGCGCGGTTCGACGAGCAGAACAACATCGAGTGGGCTCGCAAGCTCGAGAAGGCGGGCGTGCACGTCGTCTACGGTCTCGTCGGTCTCAAGACCCACTGCAAGCTTGCGCTCGTGGTGCGACAGGAGAAGGGCGGAGCGCTTAAGCACTACGCCCACATCGGCACGGGCAACTACAACCCCAAGACGAGCCGCATCTACGAAGACCTCGGGCTCTTCACCGCCGACGACCAGGTGGGCAAAGATCTCACGCGGCTGTTCAACGAGCTCTCCGGCTATGCGATCGAGAAGAAGTTCAAGCGCATGCTCGTGGCCCCGCGCTACCTGCGTCGCGGCCTGCTCAAGCTCATCGCGACCGAGACCGAGCACGCGAAGGCCGGCCGGCCCTCGGGCATCCGCATCAAGGTCAACTCTCTCGTCGACGAGGCCATCATCGACGCCCTCTACCGCGCGAGCGCCGCGGGCGTCGCGGTCGACATCGTCGTGCGCGGCGTGTGCGCCCTCGTGCCGGGGCGGGAGGGCCTCAGCGAGAGCATCCGCGTGCGCAGCGTGCTCGGGCGCTACCTCGAGCACTCGCGCATCTTCGCCTTCCACAACGCGGGCGACCCGCAGATCTACATCGGCAGCGCCGACATGATGCATCGCAACCTCGATCGGCGCGTCGAGGCGCTCATCCGCCTCACCGAGCCCGCGCACCTCGCCGAGATCGACGAGCTGTTCGATACGTCCATGAGCGAGCACACGGCCTCGTGGCACCTGCAGCCCGATGGCGACTGGCAGCGTGTTCACCGCGATGAGCACGGCCGCTCGCTCGCCGACCTGCAGAATGTGGTCATGAACGCGATCGCGACCCGGCGGCGCGGGGGTGCGTCGCGCGCATGACGCCCGCATCCCCGGCGACGACCGCCCTCGCCGACACGGTCGAGGCGGCCGGTGCTGTCGTCTGGAAGATGGTCGACGGCAAAGCGCGCATCCTGCTCGTGCACCGCACGCAGCACAAAGACATCTCGCTGCCCAAGGGCAAGGTCGACCCGGGCGAGACCCTGCCCCACACGGCCGTGCGCGAGATCGCGGAGGAGACGGGCTTCGACGTCGTGCTCGGCGCCCCCCTCGGCACGGTCGAGTACCGCTTGCCGAACGGACGCGACAAGGTCGTGCACTACTGGTCGGCTGAAGTGGATGCGGGCCAGGCCGAACGGCACAGCTACGAGGCGAACGGCGAGATTCGCGCCCTCGAGTGGGTGCCGGTCGCCAAAGCGGCCAAGCGCTTGACCTACGCCCACGACGCCGACGTCGTGGAGCGGTTCGCCGCGCAGGTCGATGCGGGCCACGCGCGCACCTTCGCGCTCATCGTGCTGCGCCACGGCAAGGCCATGCCGCACGAGCAGTGGGACGGCCCCGACCACACCCGCCCGCTGCTGCACCGCGGTCTCGAGCAGTCGCGCTCGGTCGCCGGCGGCATCGCCGCGTTCGGTCCCCAGTCGCTCGTGACGAGCACGGCGGCACGGTGCGTCGCGACGATCATGCCGACCGCCGAAGCGACCGGGCTCGAGGTCAAGCACTCGCGCGGCATCAGTCAAGACGCCTACGCGGGCGACGGCCTGCGCGTGCGGCGGCAGGTCGAGAAGCGCCTCACCCGCGGCGTCACGGCCGTGCTGTGCAGCCACGGTCCCGTGATCCCGCAGATCATCAGCGCGGCCGCCGACCTGAGCGGCGCCACGGTGACGCCGCAGCTGCGCCGCAGTGCGGCCCTCGCGACGGGGGAGTACACGGTGCTGCACTTCGCGCACGGCCCCGAGCATCCCGCGCTCGTCGCGATCGAGACGCACGCGCCTGCCGTCGGCGCGTGACGGCATTCGCGGGTCGTTAACCTGCCGTTCACCCGCGCGGCGGACCCTGGACACCGTCGCTCCTTAGCGTGGCATCGCCCGGCCTCCTGCGCCGTGCATGCAGTCACGACATCCATCCCCGAAGGGAAAACACAGTGAACATCACGCGTGTCGGCAGCTTCGCTGCCATCAGCGTCGCCGCAGCGCTCGTCCTGAGCGCCTGCGCCACGAACGAGACCCCCGCCGAAGAGACCCCCAGCGGCCTCTCGGGCACCCTTGTCGGCGCCGGCTCGTCGGCCGTCGGCGCGGCCCAGGAAGTCTGGATCGCCGAGTTCCAGACCGCCAACCCCGAGGTCACCGTGACCTACGACCCCACCGGCTCGGGCGCTGGCCGCGAGACCTTCCTCGGCGGCGGCAGCGACTTCGCCGGCACCGACCGTGCGTTCAACGACGAGGAGATCGCCGCGGGCGGCTTCGCCGCGTGCGCGCCCGACTCGGGCATCGTGCAGCTGCCCCTCTACGTCTCGCCGATCGCCGTCATCTTCAACCTCGAGGGCATCGACTCGCTCAACATGAGCGCCGACGTCATCGCGAGCATCTTCGCCGGTGCGATCACCAACTGGAACGACCCGGCCATCGCCGCCCTCAACGAGGGTGTCGAGCTGCCCGACCTCGCGATCACCGCCGTGCACCGCTCGGACGACTCGGGCACCACCGAGAACTTCACCGACTACCTCTTCCAGGCCGCGCCGTCGATCTGGACCGAGGAGCCGGACGGCGTGTGGCCGTTCGAGTCGGGTGAGGCCGCTCAGGGCACCTCGGGTGTTGTCGACGCCGTCACCAACGGCACCGGCACCATCGGCTACGCCGACGCCTCGCGCGCCGGTGACCTCGGTACCGTCGCGGTGCAGATCGGCGAGGAGTTCGTTCCGTTCTCGCCCGAGGCCGCGGCCGCTGTTGTCGACGCCTCGCCGTTCGTCGAGGGTCGCCCCGACTTCGACCTGAGCATCGAGCTCGACCGCACGCCCGACAGCGCCGCCTACCCGGTCGTGCTCGTCGCGTACCTCGTCGGCTGCGAGACCTACCTCGACGCCGCTCAGGGTGAGCTCGTCAAGGCGTACTTCACCTACATGGCGAGCGAGGCCGGCCAGGCCGCGGCTGCCGCGGGTGCCGGTTCGGCCCCGATCTCGGCGACGCTCTTCGAGCGCGTGACCGCCGCGATCGACGTCATCAGCTAGTCAGTTCCACCCTCACGACGCCGGGGGGTGGGGGGGCAGTTGCCCCCCCACCCCGCGGCCGTCAGACTGGGGGCGGGCATCCCGGTCCCGTTCCCCTGAGTACCAGCCAGCACCCCTGTCAACCCGATCTGCGGAGGAACCGAGTCGATGACCGCGACAGACCCGAAGGTACGAGCGGTCGCACCGCAGGGCAAGCCGAAGCAGCGGCTCGGCGACATCATCTTCTCCCGCACCTCGCTCATCTCGGGCGCCGCGATCCTCGTGATCCTCGCCGCCGTGGCCCTCTTCCTCGTGGGGCAGAGCATCCCGGCCTTCGTCGCCGATCCGGTCGACTTCATCGGGTCACCCGCGAGCTTCTGGGACTACGTCTGGCCCCTCGTCTTCGGCACGCTCTGGTCGGCCACGCTCGCGCTGCTCATGGCGCTCCCGCTCGCCGTCGGGATCGCCCTCTTCATCTCGCATTACGCACCGCGCCGTCTCGCGCAGGCGCTCGGATACATCGTCGACCTCCTCGCCGCCGTGCCCTCGGTCGTGTTCGGGCTCTGGGGCATCGGCGTGCTCGCGCCGGCCGTGCTGCCGGCGTACACCTGGCTGTCTGAGAACCTCGGGTGGATCCCGCTGTTCGCCCCGCCCGTGTCCGGCACGGGCCGCACGATCCTCACCGCGGCGATCGTGCTCGGGGTCATGATCCTGCCCGTGATGACCGCCATCTGCCGTGAAATCTTCATCCAGACCCCGGTTCTGCACGAAGAAGCCGCGCTCGCGCTCGGTGCGACCCGCTGGGAGATGATCACGATGGCGGTGCTGCCGTTCGGCCGCCCCGGCATCATCTCGGGTGCCATGCTCGGCCTCGGCCGCGCGCTCGGCGAGACCATGGCGGTCGCCATGGTGCTCTCGGCGACGGGTGTCATCACGATCAACCTCGTGAGCTCGTCCAACCCCTCGACGATCGCGGCCAATATCGCGCTGAGCTTCCCCGAGGCCTACGGCGTCAACGTCAACCTGCTTATCGCGACCGGTCTCATCCTGTTCCTCATCACGCTCATCGTGAACTCGATCGCGCGCTACATCGTCAACCGTCGCAAAGACTTCTCGGGAGCGAACTGACATGACTGCGACTGCCCTGCAGCCCGGTATCGCCAACACCCTCACCCAAGGGCAGCTGCACCCCCGCACGCCCTGGGTGATCCTCGGCCTCTCGTTCGCGGCTGCCGGCGGCATCGTCTCGCTCATCACGAGCGCGACCGCCTCCGAGTTCTCGCTCGTCGGCGCCGCCGCTCTCGGCGTGCTGTTCTACCTCGTGTCGATCGTCGTCATCAGCCGGCTCGTCGAAGGCTCGCGCAAGGCGACCGACCGCTTCGTCACGGCGCTCGTCACCGGGGCGTTCCTCATCGCGATGGCCCCCCTCGTCTCCCTGCTCGTCACCGTCGTGGTCAACGGCTCCGCCCGCTTCGACATCGAGTTCTTCAGCAGCTCCATGCGCAACGTCGTGGGTGAGGGCGGCGGCGCCGCGCACGCGATCGTCGGCACCCTGCTCATGACGGGCACCGCGGCCATCATCTCGATCCCGATCGGCCTCTTCACCGCGATCTACCTCGTCGAGTACGGCCGAGGCCCCCTCGCGCGGGCGATCACGTTCTTCGTCGACGTCATGACGGGCATCCCCTCGATCGTCGCGGGCCTCTTCGCCTTCGCGCTCTTCGCGCTGTTCTTCGGACCGGGAGTGCGCATGGGCTTCGCGGGGGCCGTCGCGCTGTCGGTGCTCATGATCCCCGTGGTCGTGCGCTCGTGCGAGGAGATGCTGCGCGTCGTGCCCAACGAGCTGCGCGAGGCGTCGTTCGCGCTCGGCGTGCCCAAGTGGCTCACGATCCTCAATGTCGTGCTGCCCACCTCGGCGGCCGGAATCGCGACGGGCATCATGCTCTCGATCGCCCGCGTCATCGGCGAGACGGCGCCGCTGCTCATCGTGGCGGGATTCACGGCGAGCATGAACTACAACCTCTTCGCCGACCGCATGCAGTCGCTGCCCGTGTTCGTCTTCACCTCGTATGCGAACCAGGGTGTCGACACCCAGGCCTACCTCGACCGCGCGTGGGCCGGCGCCCTCACGCTCATCCTCATCGTCATGCTGCTCAACCTCGTGGCGCGCATCATCGCCCGCGCGTTCGCCCCCAAGCTCGGCCGCTGAACCCCGATCTGACCGAAGGAATCCCCACACCGTGTCTAAGCGCATCGAAGTCAACGACCTCAACGTCTACTACAGCAAGTTCAAGGCTGTCGAGGGCGTCAGCATGGTCATCGAGCCCCGCAGCGTGACCGCCTTCATCGGCCCCTCGGGGTGCGGCAAGTCGACCTTCATCCGCACGCTCAACCGCATGCACGAGGTCATCCCCGGCGCCTACGTCGAGGGCGAGGTGCTCATCGACGGTGACGACCTCTACGGCCCCGGGGTCGACCCCGTGCTCGTGCGCCGGCAGGTGGGCATGGTGTTCCAGCGCCCCAACCCGTTCCCGACCATGTCGATCCGCGACAACGTGCTCGCGGGCGTGAAGCTCAACAACCGGCGCATCAGCAAGACCGACGCCGACGAGCTGGTCGAGAAGTCGCTGCAGGGCGCGAACCTCTGGAACGAGGTCAAGGATCGCCTCGAGCGCCCCGGCTCGAGCATCTCGGGCGGCCAGCAGCAGCGCCTCTGCATCGCGCGGGCCATCGCCGTCGAGCCCGAGGTGATCCTCATGGACGAGCCCTGCTCGGCCCTCGATCCCATCTCGACGCTCGCCATCGAAGACCTCATCGAAGAGCTCAAGAAGGACTACACGATCGTCATCGTGACGCACAACATGCAGCAGGCCAGCCGCGTGAGCGACAAGACGGCGTTCTTCAACATCGCCGGCACCGGCAAGCCCGGCAAGCTCATCGAGTACGACGACACCTCGGTGATCTTCTCGAACCCGAGCGTGAAAGACACCGAAGACTACGTTTCGGGCAAGTTCGGGTAAGGCCGACTCGGCGTCAGCGTTGCTCGCGGGCGCCCGCTAGGCCTCGACGCGCCGCGCGGCCTGCTCGGCGTCGTCCTCGTGCACCGTGAACCGGTAGCCGACGTTGCGCACGGTGCCGATGAGCGACTCCATGTCGCCGAGCTTGGCGCGCAGGCGCCGCACGTGCACGTCGACCGTGCGGGTGCCGCCGAAGTAGTCGTAGCCCCAGACCTCGCTCAGCAGTTGCTCGCGCGTGAAGACGCGGCTGGGATGCGTAGCGAAGAACCGCAGCAGCTCGAACTCCTTGAACGTGAGGTCGAGGGTGCGGCCATGCACTTTCGCCGAGTAGCTGGCCTCGTCGATGACGACACCGGATGCCCGGATCATGCTCGACCCCTCATCACGCGACTGGCGGCCTACGGCGAGGCGCAGCCGGGCATCCACCTCTGCGGGCCCCGCGGTCTCGAGCAGCACGTCGTCGATGCCCCACTCCGCGTTGACGGCCGTGAGGCCGCCCTCGGTGAGCACGACGATGATCGGCGAGCCGGCGCCCGTGGTCGTGAGGATCTTGCAGAGCGACTTGGCGCTCGCGAGGTCGGCGCGAGCATCCACGATGATGACGTCGGCGGGAGGCGCACCGACGAGGGCCGCCGGCTCCGCCGGAATGCGGCGGACCCGGTGGCTGAGCAGCCCTAGCGCGGGGAGAACGTCGGTGTTCACCTGCGAGGTCAGGATCAACAGCTGAGCCACATGTCCTCCACGGTGTCCCGCTCAGTGTACAAGCGGCCTAGCATGGGGGCATGTCCCGCACCATCGCGACCGCGCTGCCCGTCTGGTTGGCCGTCGCGGCGGCGGTGCTCGTCGTCGCGCTGCTCATGCCCTCCGACCAGTGGTGGGCGGTGCTGCCGGCCATCGCGGGCGGGGCCATGATCATGACGTTCGTCATCCAGGTGAGCCTGCAGTCGAAAGACGGGCTCGTCATGCGCATGCTCGTCACGGTGACGGGCGCGATCCTGCTGCTCATGGTGGCGTCGGTCGCAACGCTGCTCGTGACCACCCTCTAGGCGTTCTCCCCGCGCGCGCCGTCGTACACTGGAGTCATGCTTCTCGCCCTTGAGATCTTCTTCCTCGGCCTGCTGGGTCTGGCGACGCTCTCGATCGGATTCGTCTCGGTCGTCGTGCTCGTCAACCTGTACCGCGGCCAGCGCTGATTCCGCGCGGAGCCGTGTTCTCCCTCGACACGAGTCTGCCGGCCGAGCTCGCCCCGCTCGCCTGGCTCATCGGGGTGTGGGACGGCACCGGAGTCGTGCACTACCAAGACGGCGATCGCACGCGCGAACACGAGTTCGGCCAGCGCGTGAGCTTCAGCCACGACGGCCTCAACTACCTCAACTACTCGTCGCACACCTGGCTGCTCGATGAGGCGAACACGCCCCTGAGCGCCGAGGCCGGCTACTGGCGACTGCACCGGCCCTCGCAGCCGGGCGACCCCGGCCCGGGCATGCTGCCCGGTGATGGGCCGCGGCCGTACGCCACCGCCGAGCAGGTCGAGCAGCTGCGGGCCCCGCACGGCGGCTTCGACGTCGAGGTGGCGCTCATCCACCCCGGCGGCGTGAGCGAGCTGTACCTGGGCCGCGTCGCCGACGCGCGCATCGACCTGCAGACCGATGCCGTCATGCGCTCGGCGAGCGCCAAGGAGTACGCCGCCGCGACGCGCCTCTACGGACTCGTCGAGGGACGCCTGCTGTGGGCGTGGGACATCGCCGCCCTCGGCAACGACCTGCGCACCCACGCCTCCGGAACCCTGAACCGCGATGCCTGACATCTCGCCCCTGCTGGCCCTGCCCGGCGCCGTCGCCGGTGCGGGCACGACGGCCGACCACTACGGCGACCTGGTCGCCGAGCAGCGGATGCTCGCCGCGGGCCGCGCCATCGTCGACCTCAGCGACCGCGGCGTCATCACCGTCACGGGCCCCGACCGTCTCACCTGGCTCGACTCGCTCACCTCGCAGTCGCTCGCCACCCTCGACGCGGGCCAGTCGGCCGAGACGCTGCTGCTCGATCCGAACGGGCGGCTCGAGCACAGCATCCGCATCATCGATGACGGCGTGACCGCGTGGCTGCTCGTCGAGGCGTCGCAGACGGCGGCGCTCGCCGCCTGGCTCGACCGCATGCGCTTCATGCTGCGCGTCGAGGTCGCCGACGTGTCGCAGCAGTGGGCCACGCTGGGGCAGCTGCTGCCCGTGGGTTCCCCGCCGCTCGTCGAGCCCGCCGCGCCGAACGGCGTGCCACTCGTCTGGCACGACCCGTGGTCGGCCGTGCAGGTCGGCGGCTGGCAGTACGCGGCCGAGGACGGCCACCCCGCGGCCGAGTTCCCCGCGGTCGAGATACTCGTCGAGCGCGACCGCCTCGCCGAGGTCGGGGTGGCGGCCCGCGCGGGTGAGCTGCCCGTCGCCGGCGCGCTCGCGCTCGAAGCCCTGCGCATCGCCGCCTGGCGCCCGCGCTTCGGCGGCGAGGTCGACGACCGCACGATCCCGCACGAGCTCGACTGGCTGCGCTCGGCCGTGCACCTCAGCAAGGGCTGCTATCGGGGGCAAGAGACCGTGGCGAAGGTGCACAATCTCGGCCATCCTCCCCGCCGGCTGGTCATGCTGCACCTCGACGGCTCCGATGCCCTGCTGCCCGGCCACGGCGCGCCCGTGCTGCACGAGGGCGCCGCCGTGGGCACCATCACGTCGAGCGCGCGGCACCACGAGCTCGGGCCCATCGCGCTCGCCGTCGTCAAGCGCTCGCTCGATCCTGCTGCCGCGCTCGTCGTCGAGGTCGACGGCGTGGCCATCGCCGCCGCCCAGCAGGTCATCGTGCCGACCGACGCCGGGGCCACCGCCGGCGTGCCGCGGCTGCCGCGGCTCGGCGCCGTTCAGCGCCCGCAGGCCTGAGCCGGGCGGCGTCGGCGTGGGCGACGAAACCCGGGCGCTGAAGCGGCTCGAGCGCAGCATCCGTCGGCGATTGGATGCCCGCGCCGCGCTCGACCGCGTCGTGCGCTCGCTGCCCGCGATCGTGCAGATCGTCGTCGGTGCGACCGCGGCCTACCTGCTCGCGCGCGGGCTGCTCGGGCACGAACTGCCTCTCGTCGCCGTCACCGTGACGATCGTCGCGCTCGGGCTCGCGCGCGACGCCACCCCGCGTCGCGTCGTCGAGATCGTCATCGGCATCAACATCGGCATCGCGGTGAGCGCCCTGCTCGTGCAGGTGATCGGCCAGGGGGCGTGGCAGATCGCGGTCATCCTCGCCGTCACGCTGGTCGTCGCCCGGGCCGTGTCGCCCTCCGCACCGTTCGCGATCGCGGCGGGCGTGCAGTCGATGCTCGTGGCCGTGCTGCCCGCTCCCGATGGCGGGGTCTTCGCGCGCAGCCTCGACGGCCTCGTGGGCGGAGCCATGGCCCTGCTCATCACCGCCCTCATTCCGCGCTTCGACCTCGTGCGCCAGCGCGGCGAGGCGACGTCGCTGTTCTCGCTGCTCGAGCAGTCGCTCTCGGGCCTGCACGAGTCGCTGCGGGCGGGCGACGCCCCCGCCGCCGAGCTCGCCCTCGCGCGCATCCGCCGCAGTCAGGCGCTCATCGACGAGTGGAGCCGCTCGCTCGAGAGCGCGCGCGGCGTCGCCGCCGTCTCGCCGTGGCTGCGTTCGCAGCGCGCCCGCCTGGCCGAGGAGGTGCGGCTGCTCGCCGTCGCCGACCTGACGACCCGCCACGTGCGCGCGATCGCGCGCCGCGTCGACGTGATCGTGCGCGACGGGCGACCCCGCCCCGTGCTCGCCGAGCTCGTGGAGTCGGCGGCCGAGGTCGTGCGCCTGCTCGGCCGCAGCCGCGACGATGAGGCCGCGCGCTACGCGGCTCGCGCCGTCGCGGCGGTGCTCGCCGGGCGCTGCACGCCGACCGCAGTCGAGGGCGTCGGCGACCAGGTCGTCATCGTGCTGCTGCGCCCGCTCGTGTTCGACGTGCTCGTGCACCTCGGCACCCCGGCCGACGAGGCCCGCGCCCTGCTGCCGCCGCTCTGAGCGGGTCAGCTCCCACTGCGCCGCCCCCTCCCTCCCCTGTTCCCGCGGCCCACTCGCCAAATGACGGAAAAGTGGGCAGGGAGAGAGTCGCCGGGCCGATTCGGTGCCTCGGCCTCCGTCATTCGGCTGATAGGAGGGCGTCGACTCCCTCACACAGAGTCGTCAGCTCTGTCGACAATGAGGGGAACCGCGCAGTAGGTCGCGATCATCGAGCGCCGGTCATCCTGCCCGTGTGCGCGACATCAGAACCCTCACCGACCTTCGCGTGCTCGCAGCCGAGCGCGGTGGGATCATCCCGACGTACCGCCTCCGGGGCGCGGGCTACGGCCCGTACCTCATCTCAGAGCTTCGTCGTCGCGGCACGCTCCTCCGGGTGCGACAGGGCTGGTACGCACTCCCGGGCACTCCGGAGGAGACCATGCAGGCCGCTCGCGTCGGAGGGCAGTTGACCTGCCACGACGCGCTTCGGCGGCATGGTGTCTGGGTGATCCCGGATGCTCGGCTCCATGTCGCTCTGCCTGCACACGCCGTGCGTCCTCGTGATCCCGACGATCACCGACGCCGACGAGATCCGACAAGCACGGCGCTCGTTCTCCACTGGCGCGGCACGTCCGCGATCGTCGACCGTCCGATTGCATCGGTTGCGGATGCTCTCGCCGACCTCGAGCGCTGCGGGCCGTTCGAGTCGTTCGCGGTCGCTCTCGATAGCGCGCTCCACCTCGGTCTGGTGACCGCCGAGCTCGAACTCGCCCAACGCCACGCCGCGACCGGTGTCATCGGGCTCTGCGAATCAGGCATCGAGACGCTCTTCTGGCTGCGGTTGCCCGCGCTCCGGCGGCGCATCCGTCGCCAGGTTCTCATTCCCGGTGTCGGTCGAGTCGACTTCCTGATCGGTAGCCGCCTTGTGGTCGAGGTGGATGGCCGTGAGCACCACACGAGCCCGGATGCGTTCGAGCGGGACCGCGCGCGGGATGCGCACCTGGCACGCCTCGGTTACCGGGTGGTGCGCTTCAGCTATCGGCAGATCATGCACGAGTGGGGCACCGTGGCCGTGACGGTCAGCCTCCTCGTGGCGCAGGGCGAGCACCGCGCACGACGTGGAATGCCCCTCGCCTCCGCCAAATGACGGAGACGTGAGCGGAGAGTCCTCTCGGCACAGGCCAAGTAGTCCCGTCATCCGTCATTCGGCAGGAAATTCTGGCGACGAGGTCAGGGCAGCGGCGCGACTGCGGACCAGGGCACGGTGAGCTCGCCGAGCCGCCAGCGGGAGGGGCCGTCGAGCACGGGCCACCCGGCCTCGCGCAGCCCGCGCACCGCGGCGATGAAGCGCTGCCGGGGCGAGAAGGTCGACAGCGGGGCCTGCCGCGCCCACTGGGCGTCAAGGTCGCGCAGCAGCGCGTGCACCGGCTCGCCCGGCACGTTGCGGTGGATGAGCGCTTTCGGCAGCCGCTCGGCCACGACCGAGGGCCCGCCGAGCTCGTCGAGCGACGCGAGGTGCAGCGCGAGCGTGAGCGAGACGGGCCCCGACGGGTCGAGCGCGACCCAGCTCGCCACGCGGCCGACCTCGCTGCACGTGCCCTCGAGCAGCAGCCCGCCCGGCTGCAGGCGCGAGCGCAGCAGCGCCCAGGCCGCGGGCACCTCAGCCTCGTCGTACTGCCGCAGCACGTTCGCGGCGCGGATGATCGCGGGCCGGACATCCCCGTCGAGCGGCACCTCGAAGCCGCCCAGCCGGAAGCTCAGCCCCTCGCGCGCGAACGCGGCCGCCGCCCGCACGCGCTCGGGGTCGATCTCGATGCCGACGACCCGGGCGTCCGGCCGCACCCGGCGAAGCCGTTCGAGCAGCTCGAGCGAGGTCCAGTGCGCGGCCCCGTACCCGAGGTCGACGATGAGGGGGTCGGATGCGCGGCGCAGGGCGGGCTGCGCCGCGAGCCAGCGGTCCATGCGCCGCAGACGGTTGACGCCCGTCGTGCCCCGCGTGATGCGCCCCTCTGCCATCCGTCCATTGTCGGCCCTCGATAGGCTGGAGCCATGACGCACACCCTGATCCTGCTTCGCCACGGCCACTCCGTCTGGAACGAGAAGAACATCTTCACGGGCTGGGTCGACGTGGGGCTCACCGAGCAGGGCAAGGCAGAAGCGGCCCGTGCCGGCGAGCTCATCAAGGCCTCGGGGCTCGCCCCCCGGGTGCTCTACACGAGCCTGCTCAAGCGCGCCATCCACACGGCGAACATCGCCCTCGAGGTGGCCGACCTCGACTGGCTGCCGGTCAAGCGCAGCTGGCGACTCAACGAGCGCCACTACGGCGCCCTGCAAGGGCTCAACAAGGCCGAGACGCTCGCGGCGCACGGCGAGGAGCTCTTCATGACGTGGCGCCGCAGCTTCGACACCCCGCCACCGCCGCTCGACGACGACGCCGAGTACAGCCAGGTGCACGACCCGCGCTACGTCGGCATCGACGGCGAGGTGCCGCGCACCGAGAGCCTCAAGCTCGTCATCGATCGCATGCTGCCCTACTGGCACAGCGACATCACGCGCGATCTCGCCGCCGGCCAGACGGTGCTCGTGACCGCCCACGGCAACTCGCTGCGGGCACTCGTCAAGCACCTCGACGGCATCTCGGACGACGCGATCGCCGAGCTCAACATCCCCACGGGCATCCCGCTCGTCTACGAGCTCGGCGACGATTTCATGCCGGTGAAGCCCGCCGAGTACCTCGACCCGGAGGCGGCTGCCGCCGGTGCCGCGGCCGTCGCCGCGCAGGGCAAGAAGTAGCGCGCATCCCCCGATCGCGAACGGCCCCGGCAGATCTGCCGGGGCCGTTCGCGTGAGCGGGATGCTCGAGCGGGGTCAGTCGACCGGAACCCAGTCGCCCGTGGCGAGGTACTGCACCTTTTTCGAGATCGAGACGGCGTGGTCGGCGAAGCGCTCGTGGTACCGCGAGGCCAGCGTTGCGTCGACCGTGTCGATGGCTTCGCCCTTCCAGGTCTCGCCGAGCACCTTGTCGAAGACGCTGAGGTGCAGCGCGTCGATCTTGTCGTCTTCGTTGCGGATGTGCTCGGCGATCGCGACGTCTTCGGTCTCGAGCAGCTCGACGAGCTTGCGCGCGATCTCCACGTCGAGCGCGCCCATCTCCTTGAACGTGCCGCGCAGGCTCTTCGGAACGACCTTGTCGGGGAACCGGTAGCGGGCGAGCTGCGCGATGTGCTCGGACATGTCGCCCATGCGCTCGAGCGAGGCGCTGATGCGCAGAGCGCTCACGACGACGCGCAGGTCGCGGGCGACGGGCTGCTGGCGGGCGAGGATGTTGATCGCGAGCTCGTCGAGCTCGGCGGCCGCGGCATCGATCTTCGCGTCGTCGGCGATGACGGTCTCGGCGAGCGAGACGTTCGACTCGTTGAAGGCGCGGGTCGCGTTGTCGATCGAGTCGGCCACGAGGCCGGCGATCTCCACGAGGCGCTCCCGCACCTCTCGCAGCTCCTGCTGGAACACTTCGCGCATCTGAACACGTCCTCTTGATCTCGGGGGCTGCGGCACAATCCCTTGCACAGTGCCGTTCAGCGGTGAACGGCAACTGGCCCGCAGGTTAATTCTCGGCGATGTCGCGCTCGCGGCGCCCTTCGGCACCCGGAGGGCGCTCCATCGGTCACTAATCTAGTGCTCATGGACTCGGCACTGCTCGTGCCCCTCGCTCTCGCCCTCGGGGCCGTGATCGGGGGCGGAGCCGTCGTCGCCGTCATCACGGCCGCTCGACGGGGCCGGATGGCCGCCGAGGTCGCGTCGACCACCGTGCCCGACGGCGTCGACCAGGTGATCGAAGCCCTCGAGTCGGCCGGCGTCGTGCTCGACCCGAGCAACAACGTCATCAAGGCCTCGCCGCGCGCCGTGACCCTCGGGCTCGTATGGCACCGCACGCTCGTTCACCCGCGTCTCGTCGAGCTCGTCGATCGCGTGCGCCGCAGCGGCGAAGCCGTGACGGAAGAGCTCGAGCTGAGTCGGGGGCCGCTCGGCGATGCCGCGCTGCACCTCTCGGTGCGGGTGGCCCGGCTCGGCAGCCGCTTCATGCTGCTGCTCGCCGAGGACCGCACCGAGTCGTACCGACTCGACGCCGTGCGCCGCGACTTCGTCGCCAACATCAGCCACGAGCTCAAGACGCCGATCGGGGCGATCGGGCTGCTGGGCGAGGCGCTCGGCCACGCGGCCGATGATCCCGTGCAGGTGCGGCGCTTCGCCGAGCAGCTCACGAAAGAGTCGTCGCGGCTCGCGAGCATGACGCAAGAGATCATCGAGCTCTCGCGGCTGCAGGCGAAGGATGCCCTGTCGCATCCCGAGATCGTCGACCTCGATCACGTGATCACCGCCGCGATCGATCAGAACCGCGTGCTCGCCGAAGCCCAGCGCGTGACGCTCGTCAGCGGCGGCTCGAAGGGCCTTCGGGTCTGGGGCGACGAGGCGATGCTCATCACGGCCGTGCACAACCTCGTGCTCAACGCCGTGCAGTACTCGCCGTCGCCGTCGCGCGTCGGCATCGGTGTGACGGCGGCCGACGATGTCATCGAGATCGCCGTGACCGATCAGGGCATCGGCATTCCCGAGGACGAGCTCGATCGCGTCTTCGAGCGCTTCTTCCGTGTCGACCAGGCGCGCTCGCGCACCACGGGCGGCACCGGCCTCGGCCTCAGCATCGTCAAGCACGTGGTGCAGAACCACGGCGGCGACGTGCGCGTGTGGTCGCAGCCGGGTCGCGGGTCGACCTTCACCATCCGACTGCCGCGCGTGCTCGAGCCCGCGCTTCCCCTCCTCACGAAAGCCCGGTCATGACCCGCATCCTCATCGTCGAAGACGAAGCCGCGCTCTCCGAGCCGCTCGCCTACCTGCTGACCCGCGAGGGCTATGAGACGACGGTGGCGGCCGACGGCATCGCCGCCCTCGCCGAGTTCGATCGCGCGGGTGCCGACCTCGTGCTGCTCGACCTCATGCTGCCGGGGCTGCCGGGCACCGAGGTGTGCCGCGAACTGCGGCAGCGGTCAGGCGTGCCCATCATCATGCTCACGGCGAAAGACAGCGAGGTCGACATCGTCGTGGGGCTCGAGCTGGGTGCCGACGACTACGTGACGAAGCCGTACTCGACCCGGGAGCTGCTCGCGCGCATCCGGGCGGTGCTGCGTCGTCAGGTCGACGCGGGCGACCTCGACGATGCCGTGCTCACGGTCGGTCCGGTGCGCATGGATGTGGAGAAGCATCAGGTCACCGTGGACGGCACGGTCGTCGCCATGCCGCTCAAAGAGTTCGAGCTGCTCGAGCTGCTGCTGCGCAACGCCGGGCGCGTGCTCACTCGCGGGCAGCTCATCGACCGCGTCTGGGGCGCCGACTATTTCGGCGACACCAAGACCCTCGACGTGCACGTCAAGCGCATTCGCTCGAAGATCGAACCCGACCCCTCGAACCCGCGGATGCTCGTGACCGTGCGCGGCCTCGGCTACCGCTTCGAGGCCTAGGGCGCGGTCGCCCGCAGGGCGAGGTCAAGCGATTCGTCGCCCGACGGGCGAGCTCAGGAATTCGTCGCCCGACGGGCGAGGTCAGGGGATGTACAGCTCGTACTCGGGCAGCGCGCCGTCGAGCACCGGAACCAGCACCTCGACGCCCTCGGCGCCGCTGTAGGCGAAGAACACCGGAACGAGCCCGCCGATGGTGGCGCCGCTGCCGGCGATCACGATCTGCGTCTCGTCGTCCGGGCCGCCCACGCGGGTGCGGTCGCCCGCTGCGACGACGACCGCTTCGGTCACGCGCTCGCCGTCGGCCTCCCACTGCACGGTGAGGCGGCGGTCGACGTCGGCCGAGCTCGCGATCGTCATGACGAGGTTCAGCTCCTCGCCGGTCTCGCCGATGAGCAGCGCGTTGCGGATGGCGAGCTCGCCGACCTCGGCACCGACGCCGTCGCTCGGGTCGTAGTCCTTCTCCGTGGCGATCACCGCTCCGAACGTGCAGCCGGTCGTGCCGACCAGGAGGGCGGCCGCGAGGGCGATCGACGCCGCCAAGCGAGATTTCACGAATTGACTCCTTCAGCCCGTCGGGTGGCCCGTTCGCGCACGGTGCGAGAGGCGCGCGAGAGCGCATCCGAGTCTAGTGTAGTGAGCCATCGAGGGCCTGTTCCGCGCCCCGGTGGTCGCCGCCCGGCCCGATTCTCTGTGAAAACGCTGTGGTAGACTGGCAGTTCTGCGGAAGGACCATCACCCATGCTTTTTCAGGTTGGCGAGACGGTCGTCTACCCCCACCACGGTGCGGCGACGATCATCGAAGTGAAGAACCGAATCATCAAGGGCGAAGAGAAGCTGTACCTCAAGCTCAACGTCACGCAGGGTGACCTGACGATCGAGGTTCCCGCCGAGAACGTCGACCTCGTCGGCGTGCGCGACGTCATCGGCCAGGAGGGGCTCGACAAGGTGTTCGAGGTGCTGCGCGCGCCGTTCACCGAAGAGCCGACCAACTGGTCGCGCCGCTACAAGGCGAACCTTGAGAAGCTCGCTTCGGGCGACGTCATCAAGGTTTCCGAGGTCGTGCGCGACCTCTGGCGTCGCGATCAGGACCGCGGCCTCAGCGCCGGCGAGAAGCGCATGCTCGCGAAGGCCCGCCAGATTCTCATCAGCGAGCTCGCGCTCGCCGAGAAGACGGACGAGGAGAAGGCCTCGACGGTGCTCGACGAGGTTCTCGCCTCCTGAGCATGACGGCGCCTCTCGCGCCGCGGCTCGCGGTCATCGTGGTCGCGGCCGGCAGCGGCACCCGGCTGGGTCGCCCCGAGCCCAAGGCCTTCGTGACCCTCGGCGGGCGCACGCTTCTTGAGCACGCGCTCGAGGGTGTCTTCGCCCAGCCGGAGCCCGCCCAGGTCGTCATCGTCGCGCCCGCGAGCCACCGCGGCGACGCAGCGGCGATCGGCCGTCGCGTCGCCGGCCCGGTGCAGGATGCGGTGACCGTCGTCACGGGAGGCGACAGCCGCGCGGCCTCCGTCGCGGCCGGGCTCGCCGCCGTCGCCGAGGGCGCCGACGTGGTGCTCATCCACGACGCCGCGCGGGCGCTCACCCCGCCGGAGGTCTTCACTCGAGTGGTGCAGCGCGTGCGGGCCGAGCAGGTGGGCGTCATCCCCGCCCTGCCCGTGGTCGACACGATCGCGCGGCGCGACCACTCCGGCGCCGTTCTGGAACAGGTCGATCGCAGCGAGTTGGCGGCGATCCAGACCCCCCAGGGTTTTCCGGCCGAGGCCTACCGGGCGGCGGTGACGGCGGTCGTTCCGGGTGCGGAGCACACCGACGATGCCAGCGTGTTCGCCGCGGCCGGGCATCCCGTGGTCACGG
The DNA here is from genome assembly GCF_024362325.1 of Microcella humidisoli. Taxonomy (NCBI): domain Bacteria; kingdom Bacillati; phylum Actinomycetota; class Actinomycetes; order Micrococcales; family Microbacteriaceae; genus Microcella; species Microcella humidisoli. The sequence continues at coordinate 674,098 of NZ_CP101497.1, read as the reverse complement.
TGCCGGGCGATGAGCGCGCCTTCAAGGTGACCACCCCGTGGGATCTGCGGCGGGCCGAGCACCTCGTCTCGGGCGGTCGGCCGTCGCTGCGCACGGGCGTTGGCATCGACGTGCACGCCTACGACGAGAGCCAGCCGCTCTGGCTGGGCGGGCTGTACTGGCCCGACGAACCAGGGCTCGCCGGGCACAGCGACGGCGACGCCATCAGCCATGCCATCTGCGACGCGCTGCTGTCGGCCGCAGGGCTCGGCGACATCGGCTCGCGCTTCGGCGTCGACGACCCGCGGTTCGCTGAGGCGCGCGGCGAGGTGTTCCTCACCGCGACGCTCGAGCTCGTGCGCGACGCGGGCTTCGAGGTCGTCAACGTGGCCGTGCAGGTCGTCGCCCAGCGCCCGCGCTTCGCCGCTCGGCGGCACGAGGTCGAAGCGCTGCTGACGCGCACTCTCGGTGCTCCCGTGAGCGTCGCCGCGACGACCTCGGACGGCCTCGGCTTCACCGGCCGCGCTGAGGGCGTCGCTGCAATCGCCACGGCACTGTTACATTCCTGATCGCGCCGCCGCTCCTGCGGCGCGATGCGGCTCCGCCGACGAGCGCGGTCGTCGGCTTCGCCGCTCGCAACGTCGAGGCGAGCACCCCCGTCGGCTTCGCCGCTCGCAACGTCGAGGCGAGCACCCCCGTCGGCTTCGCCGCTCGCAACGTCGAGGCGAGCACCTCCGCCGGCCGAGCGCTGTCGCCCGGCTACGCCGCGGCCCGGGCAATACGGCCCGCCGGTAGGCTGGGCCGGTGACCGTGCGCCTCTACGACAGCCTCAAGGCGGCCGTCGTCGACCTCGAACCGCGCGTCGAGGGGCAGATCGGCATGTATGTCTGCGGGCCGACCGTGCAGTCGGCGCCGCACATCGGCCACTTGCGCAGCGCGCTCGTTTACGACCTGTGGCGGCGCTGGCTGACCGCGCGCGGCTACGCAGTGACGTTCGTGCGCAACGTCACCGACATCGACGACAAGGTGCTCGCGAACGCGAGCGACACCGAGCCGTGGTTCGCCGTGGCCTACCGCGTCGAGCTCGAGTTCACCGCCGCATACCGGGCCTTAGGCATCCTGCCCCCGACGTACGAGCCGCGCGCGACCGCGAGCATCCCGCAGATGCATGAGCTCATCGAGCGTCTCATCGCCGCCGGCCATGCCTACGCGGCCACGGATGCCTCGGGCGACGTGTACTTCGACGTGCGCAGCTGGAGCCGCTACGGCGAGCTCACCCGGCAGAGCCCCGACGACATGGAGGACGCGGGGGATGCCCCCGCGCGCGCCAAGCGAGACCCGCGCGACTTCGCTCTGTGGAAGGGCGCGAAGGCTGACGAGCCGCCCACGGCGCGGTGGGACTCGCCGTGGGGTGCGGGCCGACCGGGCTGGCACATCGAGTGCTCGGCGATGGCGGCGCGCTACCTCGGCCCGGTTTTCGACATCCACGGCGGCGGGCTCGACCTGCGGTTCCCGCACCATGAGAACGAGCTGGCTCAGTCGGCCGCGGCCGGCGACGCCTTCGCGCGGCACTGGGTGCACAACGGCCTCGTGACGGTCGGCGGGCAGAAGATGTCGAAGTCGCTCGGCAACTCGGTGTTCGCCGCCGACCTGCTCGCGAGCCATCGGCCGGCCGTCGTGCGCTACTGGCTCGGCTCGGCGCACTACCGCTCGAGCATCGACTACACGCCGACCTCGCTCGACGAGTCGCAGTCGGCGCTCGAGCGCATCGAGGGCTTCCTCGCGCGGGCGGCGCGCCGCATCGCCGGCACGCGCTTCGCAGAGACCGAAGCCGAGCTGCCCGACGAGTTCGCCGCGGCGCTCGACGACGACCTGGCGGTGCCGCAGGCGCTCGCCGTGCTGCATGACCGTGTCCGGGCCGGTAACGCCGCCCTCGACGATGACGACCCGGCGGCCGCCGCCCGCGCCCGCGCCGAGGTGGCGGGCATGGTCGCCGTTCTCGGCTTCGATGCGGCCGAGGGGGATGCTCGCGACGACGACCCCGCCCGCCGAGCCCTCGCGACCCTCGTCGAGCGCTTGATCGACGAGCGCCGCACGGCCCGTGACGCTCGCGACTTCGCGACCGCCGACCGCATCCGCGACGATCTCGCTGCCGCCGGCATCGTGCTCGAAGACTCACCGACCGCAACCGACTGGAGTATCGATGGCTAAGCCTGGGCGCCCTGGCGCGAGCAAGAAGAGGAAGGGCCCCACGGTCGGCTCGGGAGGGCAGGGCCGGCAGGCGCTCGAAGGCCGTGGGCCGACGCCCAAGGCGGAGGACCGCACGTGGCATCCGGCTGGCAAGCGCAAGGCGGCCAACGACCGCCTCGCGGCGGCGAAGAGCCGGGCGGGCGGCGGCAACGGCGGAGGGCAGCAGGCGAGCCGGTCGCGCGCCCCGAAGAAGACCGCTGACGCCGAGGTCGTGAGCGGCCGCAACTCGGTGCTCGAGGCGCTGCGCGCCAAGATTCCGGCCAGCACCCTGTACATCGCTTCGCGCATCGAGATGGACGACCGGGTCAAGGAGGCGCTCTCGCTCGCGACGAAGCGCGGCGTGCCCGTGCTCGAGGTCATGCGCCCCGAGCTCGACCGCATGACGGGCGAGAACTCGGTCAACCAGGGCATCGCCATCTCGGTGCCGGCGTACGAGTACGCGCACCCGATGGATCTCGTCTCGCGCGCGATCGACCGCGGCCAGACGCCGCTGCTCGTCGCGCTCGACGGCGTGACCGACCCGCGCAACCTCGGAGCGATCATCCGGTCGACGGCCGCGTTCGGCGGGCACGGCGTCATCGTGCCGCAGCGCCGGTCGGTCGGCGTGACGGCCGCCGCGTGGAAGACCTCGGCGGGGGCCGCGGCCCGCACGCCTGTGGCCATGGCCGCGAACCTGACGCAGACGCTCAAGGCCATGAAGGCCGAGGGCGTGTTCGTGCTCGGGCTCGACGGCGACGGCGACATGCAGCTGCCGCAGCTCGAGCTCGCCGACCGCCCGCTCGTGATCGTCGTGGGCAGTGAGGGCAAGGGCCTGTCGCGACTCGTCACCGAGACCTGCGACGCGATCGTGTCGATCCCCATCTCGGCGGCGACCGAGTCGCTCAACGCGGGCATCGCGGCGAGCGTGGCGCTCTACGAGGTCGCGCGGAGGCGCTCGGCGTTGTAGCGGTCTCGCGCGCGTGTGTATCCTCACAGTGTTCACCTTTACTGAACGCGCGAGGAGGCGGCGATGGAGCTGCAGGACCTGAGAATCGCCGTCGTCGGCACGGGCGCGGTGGGTGCCTCCGTGGCCGCCGACCTCGTGCGGGCGGGGCTCGACGTACGGCTCATCGACCAGTGGCCCGCCCACGTCGAGGCGATGCGCGCGGACGGCCTCACCGTCGACACCCTGGGTGACGTGCAGGTCACCGAGGTGCGCGCGCACCACCTGTGCGAGGTCGCCGAGCTGCGCGAGCCCGTCGACCTCGTCCTGACCTCCGTGAAGACCTACGACACCCGCTGGGTCGCCGAGCTCATGCGCCCCCTCATGCGGCCCGACTCGGTATTCGTCGGCCTGCAGAACGGCATGACGATCGACCAGGTCGCCGCGACCCTCGGGGCCGATCGCACGATCGGATGCGCGATGGGCATCGCCGCGAACCTCCGCGAGCCGGGCCTCGTGCGCCGACAGGTCGCGACGGCCGACACCTGGTTCTCGATCGGCACGCTCTCGGGCGAGCGCACGGCGCGCCTCGACGATGTCGCGGGCGTGCTCGCGCACGCCGCGCAGATCGAGGTGACCGACGACATCCGCTCGGCGAAGTGGATGAAGCTCATCGCCAACATCCCCGAGATGCTGCCCTCGGCCCTGCTCGGCATCCCGCTCCTCGAGGCCGCCATGATGCCCGGTGTGCGTCCGGTCATGGATGCCATGTCGCGCGAGGCCTACGCGCTCGCCATCGACCTCGGCATCACGATGCGCCCGAGCCTGGGCATCACCGCCGCCGAGGTGCCCGACGGCGACCAATACTCGCTCGACCTCCTCGATCGCGTGCTCTCGCACTTCTCGCAGCCCGACACCCGTGTCGCGGTGCTGCAGGACTGGGAGAAGGGCCGCCGCGGCGAGCTCGACGCCTTCAGCGGCTACATCGTCGACAAGCGGGCCGAGGTCGGCGGCCGGGCCTCCGTGAACGAGGCCGTGCTGCGGCTCGCGGAGCGCGTCGAGCGCGGCGAGCTCGTTCCCGCGCCCGAGAACGCCGCGCTGCTGATCGCGACCCTCGACGCCGCCTGAGCGGTCGCGCCGCCTCGTCGCGCGCTTGACAGAAGACCATGCGATCGCATTGACTATGTTCACCAACGGTGAACGCGACGGTGCGTCGTGACAGTGTGCTGAGGAGTCGATGATGACCAACCGCTATGTGGTGCGAACGGCCGAGGAGGCCGATTACCGCGACCCAGGCGCCCTCGCTCCCGATTCCTCCGGGTTCACGCGCTGGTGCGCGGTCGGCTTCGACGACGGCGCCGCCCACACCGACTTCGGGATGTCGCGGCTCGAGCCCGGCGGCGTCGTGCCCACGCACGTGCACTCGGTCGAGGAGTCGTTCCACCTCGTCGAGGGCGAGGTGCTGCTCGTGACCCCCGAGGCCACGGTGCACCTCGTGGCGGGCGACTACGGCGTGATCCCGCTCGGCGTGCCGCACTCGTGGCACGCGGTCGGTGACACCCCCGCGGTGTGGAGCGACATCTACTCGCCGCCGCCGCGCGCGCACCACGGCTACGACACCTTCCGGGTGCCCGACATCGCCCCCGGCACCCCCGTCGCGGTCGACCCGCGCGACCCGCGCACGCGCTCGTTCGGCGCGATCACGACCGAGCAGATGAACCCCGGCAAGCAGTCGCAGGAGCTGCTCGCGCAGTCGGCGAGCATGCGCACCGCGCTGCTCGTCTACAGCGGCATCTCGCTCAAGATGATGGTCGACAGCGACCTCGGCTCGGTGCTGCACACCATGTTCATGGTGCAGTACGAGCCCGACGGCGTCGCGGGCCCGCACGACCACCCGCTCGAAGAGGCCTACCTGATCCTGGACGGCGAGGTCGACGCGACCTTCGACGGCTACGAGGTGCGCATGAAGCCGGGTGACATCGCGTGGGCGGGCGTCGGCTGCGTCCACTCGTTCCGGGCCGTCGGCGAGCCCGTGCGGTGGCTCGAGACCCAGTCGCCCCAGATGCCCGCGCGCCACGCCTACCGGTTCGCGCGTGACTGGACCTACTTGTCGGACAAGCTCGGCTCCGAGTAGCCCGACCACATCGCAGCAGACACTAGCGCAAGGAGGAGCAGTGATTCAGCGCACCATCGTCGTCGTCGGCGGAACATCCGGAATCGGCCTGGAGATCGCGAAGGAGGTCGTCGCCCGCGGCGACCGCGTGGTGCTGACCGGTCGCGATCAGGAGCGGGCCGAGGGCATCGCTGCCTCGATCGGCGGGAACGCCATGGGCCTCGGGGTCGACATCTCCGAGCCCGAGACGATCGCGGCGAGCCTCGCGCCCATCGGGCCGGTGCACGGCCTCGTGCTCGCTGCCATCGAGCGCGACGCCAACACGGTGCGCGAGTACGACATCGCGCGCGCCCGCCGCCTCGTGACCCTCAAGCTCGTGGGCTACACCGAGACCGTGCACGCGCTGCTCGACCGCCTCGAGCCGACCGTCGATACCGGCATCGTGCTGTTCGGCGGCCGCGCGAAGGACGCGCCGTACCCCGGCTCGACCACGGTCGCGACGATCAACGGCGGCGTCGAGGGCCTCACACACTCGATGGCGCTCGAGCTCGCGCCGATGCGCGTCAACGGCCTGCACCCCGGCATCATCGGCGACAGCCCGTTCTGGGCCGACAAGCCCGAAGCCGTGCTTCAGGGCTACGAGTCGCGCACGCCGGGCGGCAAGCTCGCGACCATGGCCGACATCGTCGGCGCGACCCTGTTCCTGCTCGACAACCGCGGTGTCTCGGGCACGAGCCTCTACGTCGACCGCGGCTGGCGCCTCACCTGACTCTCTGTCGGCCCGGGCGCCGCGGGCTAGATATATCCATTCGCATAGACCTAGGATGTCAGCGAAGCTGAACACGTACAGCTCCAGTGAATTGCTCAACGAGGAGGAACTCATGACTGACGCCGCGCCCCGCGCCGGGGACTTCACCCCAGGCAGGCCGATCGTCTTCCGCAACGCCACCGTCATCACCGTCGACTCGGCGGGGGTGCTCGAGAACGCGGACGTGCTGATCATCGACGACACGATCGCCGGCGTCGGCCACCACCTCGAGGTGCCTGCGGGCGCGCTCGAGATCGACGCCAAGGGCGGCATCGTCATGCCCGGCATGATCGACACCCACCGCCACATGTGGCAGACCGCGTTGCGCGGCTACGGCGGCGACTGGGCCCTCAGCCAGTACTTCGTCTTCTATTACCTCACGTGGGGGCACGTCTTCCGCGCGGAGGACATAGCGGCGGGCAACCAGTTGAGCGCGCTCGAGTCGATCGACGAGGGCGTCACGACGACCGTCGACTGGTCGCACGCCCTGCGCACGCCCGACTACGCCGACGCCGCCGTGGAAGCTCTGAAGAGCATCCCGGGCCGGTTCGTCCTCGCCTATGGCAACTACCTGGGCGCACCGTGGGAGTGGATGAACGAGCCCGGCTTCCAGAACTGGGTGAAGAACTTCAATGCCGACGACATGATGGGCCTGCAGGTGGCCTTCGACGTGAACTCGGGCCCCGATTTCCACGAGAAGGGCGCCTTCGAGGCCGCCCGCGAACTGGGGCTGCGGGTCACCACCCACGCGGGAGTGTGGGGCGTCAACGGCGACCCCAACATCGAGTACATGTACGAGAACGGCTTCATGGACGACACCGTGACCTACGTGCACGCGAGCTCGCTCGGCCCCGACAGCTACCACAAGATCGCCGCGACGGGCGGGACGATCTCGATCGCCACCGAGAGCGAGCAGAGCGCCGGCCAGGGCTACCCCTCGGCGTGGGTCGCCAAGAAGTACGGCATCACCGCGTCGCTCTCGATGGACACGAGCGTGTGGTGGAGCGCCGACTTCTTCTCGGCGATGCGGGCCACGCTGAGCTCGTTCCGTTCGCGCGACCACCTCGAGGCGCATAACAAGGGCGAAACGGTCAACGTCAACCGCATGAAGGCGGAGGACGCCGTGTGGCAGGCGACCATGGGCGGTGCTCACACCCTCGGCATGGCCGACAAGCTGGGCTCGATCACCGTGGGCAAGAAGGCCGACCTCGTGCTGCTCAAGAACGACGAGTCGCCGGCCATGACGCCGATCCTCAACCCGTACGCCCACGTCGTGTACCAGGCGGGCACGGCGGACGTGCACACGGTCGTCGTCAACGGCAAGGTCGTCAAGTACGCCGGAGAGCGCATCGGACTGCCCCTCAAGCCGGTCGCCGACCGCGTCGCGGCCTCCGTCGAGTACGTGCGCGGCGAGCTGGGCGAGGACGCCTGGAAGGAGTGGATGAACCCCGCTCTGCCCGAGGACGAGCCCATCGCGAACCCCTACATGTATCTCTCGGAGGACGACGGGCACAAGCACTGAGTCCGCCCTCCACAGAACGACGGCGGGCGACCCCTCGGGGTCGCCCGCCGCATCCCGAGCGGTTCGCTAGTGCTTCGGGTACTGCCAGATCTCGAGCTGGATGCCGTCAGGGTCGCGCAGGTAGGCCCACTGCGAGCCAGCCAGGTCTCCATCGGTGAGCGTGACCGGCGGACCGTTGAAGACGGCGCCGCGAGCGATCAGTTCGGCATAGGCCGCGTCCATGTCGTCGACCTCGAGGCAGATGTGCGCCGAGCCGACATCGCCGTTCGTGCGATCCCAGTCCTTGCCCTCGGGCTGGTGGTACTGCAGGAACTCCACGTTGACGTTGCCGATGCGGATCATCGAGAACGAGAGCTCAGCGCCGGGTACCTGGACGCCGCGCTCGAGGTCGGGGCCGGAGCCGTGATTGACGGGTCCGGGCTCGACACCGAACATGCGGGTGTACCACTCGAACGACCGTTGCATGTCGCGAACGGTGATGCCGACGTGGTGCACTCCAGTGACCGTGAATGCCATTGCTCACTCCTTCGTGTCGGAGGCCGTGCAGAGCGGGTGCACGCTCCAGCGCCCGTACCTGCATGGCTTGTACCCAGACTCAACACCACGATCGGGCGTCACGGCAACCCTGCACTCGCGACCACAGGGGCGAGATCGGCAGAAAACCGTGGCCATGAGCGCCGGGCCGGGGTTGCCGGGGCGCCCTGCGCGGGGAGCGTTCCTTGCCGAACTGTTCACTTGATTTGGATGACGCCGGGCAGTAAGTTCACCTATAGTGAACACAAGGCGCACCGCTGCCACGGCCGCGCCGGGCGCATCGGGGCGCGCGAACGGACGCAAAGGAGCATCCTCATGACGGGACGACTGACCAATCGCACGATCGTCGTGACCGGGGGTGCATCGGGCATCGGCGCCGCCCTGTGCGAGGGATTCGCCGCCGAGGGCGCGAACGCCGTGATCGCCGACCTCAACCTCGAAGCGGGCCAGGCGCTCGCCGACCGAATTTCCGCCGCGGGCGGCAGCGCGAGCGCCGTGCGCGTCGACGTCACCGATCGCGACGCCGTGCGAGCGGGCATCGCCGCCGCGGTCGAGCGCTACGGGCGCCTCGACGCATATTTCAACAATGCCGGGATGAACTCGCCCATGAAGTACCTCGATGTCACCGAGGCCAACTTCGATCTGATCATGAAGGTCAACGTGCTGGGCGTGCTTATCGGGGCCCAGGAGGCCGCACAGCAGTTCATCGCCCAAGGCACTCCTGGCAAGATCGTCAACACTGCTTCGATCGCCGGCCGCACAGGATTCTCGAGCTTCGCGCCCTACAGCGCGGCCAAGGCCGCGGTCATCTCCCTCACCCAATCCGGCGCTCGCGCTCTCGCCGAGCACGACATCACCGTCAACGGATTCGCTCCCGGCGTCGTCGCGACCCCCCTGTGGACGAAGCTCGACAAAGAGCTCGACGAGATCGGCGAGGGACAGAACGGCTTCGACTCGATGTCGAGCTCGATCCTGCTCGGCCGCCCGGCCGACCCGAGCGACATCGTGCCCACCGGCATCTTCCTCGCCGGGCCCGACAGCGACTACATCACCGGTCAGATCATCCCCATCGAGGGCGGGATGATCCTCGTCTGAGCGACGAGGCCGTCACCGCAGCCAAGAGAGAGCATCCATCATGAAGAACACGGGAACCACGGGCACCAACGGCGTCGACTGGGAGGCGCGCATCGATTTCGAGCGCCTGCGCGACGAGCGGCTCGCCCGCCTCAAGGCGCAGCTCGACCGCTCCGATGTCGGCGCGCTGCTCGCCTTCGACTTCTCGAACATCCGGTACATGACCGCGACCCACATCGGCACGTGGGCGATGGACAAGCTCATCCGCTTCAGCCTGCTGACGCGCAACACCGACCCCATCTCGTGGGACTTCGGCTCGGCGGCGAAGCACCACAAGCTCTACAACCCGTGGCTCGACGTCACGACCTCCGAGATGGACGCCGACCCGCACTCGCCGCACGAGGGCGCGAAGCGCCCCCGCCTCGAGAGCGGCGCGCGCGCCGGCATCTCGACGCTGCGCGGCGCATTCCCGCCCGACGCGGGCATCGCCGAGGAGGTCGCCCGCAAGATCAAGCGCGAGCTCGAGAAGTTCGGCGTCGCCGATCAGCCGCTCGGGGTCGACGTGATCGAGTTGCCCATCCTGTTCGCGCTGCAGCAGCAGGGCATCCAGGTCGTTGACGGCCAGCAGATCTTCCTCGAGGCCCGCCGCATTAAGACCCACGACGAGATCCGCCTGCTGACCCAGGCGGCGTCGATGGTGGATGCGGCCTACGAGAACCTGTACGAATTCCTGCGGCCCGGCGTGCGCGAGAACGAGGCCGTGGGCCTCGTCGCCAAGACGCTCTACGACCTCGGCTCGGAGTACGTCGAGGGCGTCAACGCCATCTCGGGCGAGCGCTGCTCGCCGCACCCGCACGTCTTCAGCGACCGCCTCATCCGCCCGGGCGACCCGGCCTTCTTCGACATCCTGCACAGCTACAACGGCTACCGCACGTGCTACTACCGCACCTTCGCGGTCGGCTCGGCGAGCCAGGCGCAGAAGGACGCGTACACGCGCGCCCGTGAGTACATGGATCGCGCGATCGCGCTCGTGAAGCCGGGCGCCACGACGGCCGACATCGTCGCCGTGTGGCCCAAGGCCGAGGAGTTCGGATTCCCCGACGAGGAGGCCGCGTTCGCGCTGCAGTACGGCCACGGTGTGGGGCTCTCGATCTGGGAGAAGCCGATCTTCTCGCGCCTGACCTCGTTCGACCACCCCGAGGTGCTCGAAGAGGGCATGGTGTTCGCGCTCGAGACCTACTGGCCGGCGGCCGACGGCTGGGGTGCCGCGCGCATCGAGGAGGAGGTCGTCGTGACCGCCACCGGCTGCGAGGTCATCACGAAGTTCCCGGCCGAAGAGCTGCTCGTCGCGGGCAAGCGCTACTACTCGGTCGGCGGCGAGCTCAGCACGCTGCGCGACTCGCAGTCGCACCTCAACACCTTCGACGGCCGCGGCGGAAAGTAGCGCACTGATGCCCGCCCACACCGGAACGATGCG